>DIME01000144.1:0-34282 GCA_002425405.1 Candidatus Accumulibacter vicinus | reverse complement strand
GCCGACCAGCTGACCCGGCAGGAAATCATCACCCGCCTGAATCTCGAGGAAGCGAGCTTGTTCGTCGCCAGTTTCGATCGGCCAAACATCCGTTACACGATCGTCGAGCGTGACAACCCGCGCAGGCAGTTGCTGAGCTTTCTCGGCGCGCACCACGGTGCGGCCGGCATCGTCTATTGTCTTTCGCGCCGAAAGGTGGACGAGACCACCGCCTGGCTGAATGCGCAGGGAGTGACTGCCCTGCCGTACCATGCCGGACTGACCGCCGGCGACCGGCAGCGTCACCAGCAGCGCTTTCTGCGCGAGGAGGGGCTGGTGATGGTGGCCACCATCGCTTTCGGGATGGGAATCGACAAACCCGACGTGCGCTTTGTCGCCCATCTTGACCTGCCCAAGAGCCTCGAAGCCTATTACCAGGAAACCGGGCGCGCCGGGCGCGACGGTGATTCGTCGCAAGCGTGGATGACCTACGGATTGAATGATGTGGTCATCCACCGGCAAATGATCGAGGAGTCGTCGGCTCCGCTCGAGCAGAAGCGCGTGGAAAGGCAGAAGCTCGAGAGCATGCTCGCCTACTGCGAATCGGTGCAGTGCCGTCGCGTCCTCCTGCTCAACTATTTTGGCGAGGCCGCAGCACCCTGCGGCAACTGCGATGTCTGCCTTGACCCGCCACTGCTCTGGGACGGTACGGTAGCTGCACAGAAAGCGCTGTCCGCAGCCTTGCGAACTGGCCAGCGTTTTGGTGCCGGGCATCTGATCGACATCCTGCGTGGCAAGCTTACCGACAAGGTCAGGCAGTTCGGTCACGACCGCCTGCCGACTTTCGGCGTCGGAACGGAGATCGACGACATGGGCTGGCGCTCGGTATTTCGGCAGTTGCTTGCCGGTGGAGTGCTCGAAGCCGACGCTGCGGCCTACGGGGCGCTGAAGCTGACGGACAGCGCACGGCCGATTCTCAAGGGGGAAACCAGCCTCAAGCTGCGACGGCGCTCGGATCGGCCAAAGGGCAAGCCAGCCCGGAGCAAGGTCTTGCCAGGCACCCCGCCGCAGCGATCCAAGGATTCGCCACTGGTCGCCAGGCTGCGGACCTGGCGCAGCGAGAAAGCACGCGAACAGGGGGTGCCCGCCTACGTGATCCTGCATGATCGCGCGCTCTACGAGATCGCTGCGCTGCTGCCCGATTCTGTGCAGGCGCTGCTCGCCGTACCGGGGATCGGCCTTGCCAAGGCCGACCGCTACGGCGAAGACCTGCTGGCCATCGTCGCGGCGGCTGACTGATTTCAGGGAGACGTGCCCGGATAGGGATAGAGTCTGTCGAGTGCGACGCTCTGTCCGGAAGGCTGGACGATGCGTACATGCTCGCGGTGAAGTTCGCGGGCATGGCGCAGGCCGCAGGAGTGAGCGATCATCTCGATTTCCCTGTTCATGTTCCGGCAATAGGACGCCACCCGCGTCGCTTTGTCCTCGACGACCAGGCCGCGCTGCAGGCGCGGATCGTGCGTGGTGACGCCGGTCGGACAAGTATTGGTGTGGCAGCGCAGGGCCTGGATGCAGCCCAGCGAGAACATGAAGCCACGCGCGGTATTGATGAAATCGGCGCCCGTCGCCAGCGCCCAGGCGACACGCGCCGGCGTCACCAGTTGGCCGGCAGCGATGATCCGAATCCGTTCCCTGAGGCCGCTGGCCAGCAGTACGTCAACAATCAGTGGCAGGGCTTCATCAATCGACATCGCCATGTGATCGGCCAGCGCCTGCGGGGCGGCACCACTGCCGCCCTCGCCACCATCTATGGTCAGAAAGTCGGGCGCTGCCTGCAGACCACGGTGCGCAACGGCTGCCGCGAGTTCCCGGATGAAGCGCTCCCCTCCGATGGCGGTCTTGACACCCACTGGCTTGCCGGTGATGGCCCGGACATGTTCGACCCGATCGAGCAGTTCGTCGATGTTGGCGATGTCGCGGTGGCGGTTCGGGCTCAGTGAATCGCGTCCTTCGCTGATGCCGCGGATGCGTGCGATCTCGGGCGTCACCTTGTTGCCTGGCAGAACCCCGCCCTTGCCCGGCTTGGCTCCCTGCGAAAGCTTGATCTCGAAAGCCCGTACGCTCGCTTGTGCGGCGAGTTCGCGCAGGCGCTCGTCGGACAGCTCGCCGTTGCCGTCACGAACGCCGTACTTGGCCGTGCCGATCTGAAAGATGATGTCGCAGCCACCTTCCAGGTGATACGGAGATAGCCCTCCTTCGCCGGTGTCCAGCCAACAGCCGGCTGCCGCTGCACCGTGCGAAAGTGCGCGTACGGCAGGTTGGGAGATGGCGCCAAAACTCATGGCGCTGATGTTCACCAGCGAGCGGCCGACGAAAGGGGTCCGACAATAGCCTTCACCAATCGCCAGCGCTGGTGTTGCTTGTTTCTCCTCATCGAGAACGGGGAACGGAGCATTGACGAAAATCAGAGCGCCGGGTGTATGAATCCGGTACGTCGAGCCGAAGCCGATCATGCCACCTTCGTTCTTGGCCATGCGGTAGACCCAGCCGCGAGTCGCCCGATCGAAGGGCATCTCGTCTCGGTCGCCGAGAAAAAAATACTGCCGGAAATATTCGCCGAGAGTCTCGAAAAAGTAGCGCAGATGCCCGACCAGCGGAAAATTCCGCAGCACGGCATGCTTTTCCTGCGTGACGTCCTGTATATAGAGGTAAACCAGGCCACCAGCGAATGCCAGGGCAAGCATCACTCCCAGGCCAACAAGCAGCAGGTCAAGCATATGTGTTTCCCTTCGGTGGTAGAATCGGTCAAGTCAGCTCTTAGTGTACGGGAATTGTCATGACCTTTGCAGCCATGCTGGATACGGAAATCGAGCGCAATGTCGCGGCCGCGCTCAGCGAGGACATCGGGAGCGGCGACCTGACCGCGCAACTGGTTCCTGCCGGCGAGATCCGGCGCGCCACCGTGATTGCCCGTGAAAATGCCATTCTTTGTGGGACCGCTTGGTTCGAGCGCTGCTTCACCCGGATCGATGCGACGATCGCCATCGCCTGGAAGGTGGATGATGGCCAACGCATCAACCCGGATCAACTGCTTTGCGAAATCGAGGGACCTGCGCGCGCCCTGCTCACCGGCGAGCGCAGTGCGCTCAACTTCCTGCAACTGCTTTCCGGGGTTGCCAGCAAAGCCAGGCAATACGCCGACCTGGTCGCCGGTACGAGGGCGCAGGTGGTCGATACGCGCAAAACGATTCCCGGTCTGCGCCTGGCACAAAAGTACGCGGTCAGGTGCGGTGGTGGTGGCAATCACCGCCTGGGTCTCTATGACGGGATTCTGATCAAGGAAAACCACATTTTTGCCGCCGGCAGCATCGCCGCAGCCCTGGCTGCCGCACGGCAGATCGCCGAGAACGCGGCCGGTCGCTGCCAGTTCGTCCAGATCGAAGTCGAAACCCTGGCCGAGCTGGGACAGGCTCTCGATGCGGGTGCGGAAATGATTCTGCTCGACAACATGGGTCTTGACGAGATGCGCCAAGCCGTAGCGATTACCGCCGGTCGTGCCGTTCTCGAGGCGTCGGGCAACGTCAGCCTGGAGAGTGTGCGCGCCATCGCCGAGACCGGAGTGGACCGCATTTCGATTGGTAGCCTGACCAAGGATGTCCGCGCCCTTGATCTGTCAATGCGTTTCCAGGCTTGATGTGGAAGTTGCATCAGCGACTCACGAATCTCCCCTCCGGGCGAGGCAAACGGTCATGACTTTCATGATCGGGAGTGCCTGGCAAGGTCATGACCGTCAGGGGTCATCCGTCGGCACAGCGTGAGCGGTCTTGTCCTGAGGCAGCGGTTATTCGGCCGCGCGATCGCTGACGGGAATTCCGACACAAGGCGGTAATATAATCTGGCTCGAGCGATACGAAGCAGGCTGGAAGTCGTGGTCTGCGCGAAATAACAGGAGGGGGGAGTTCGATGCTATTTGCGCTGTTTTACGTGTTGGCGATTTCGATTCTGATCATGCACTTCACGGGATTCCTGGCGCGACATAATCTCGAATGGCTGGTCCTAGTGCTCGCGGTCGCCGTCTTTCCGGCCGTCATCTATCTCTAGGGCGGGCTTCTCCATCCGCGGTCGGGAATGGGTACCTGGCCAGGATCAGCTCAGATGCTGCTCGATGAATTGCTTTACTGCCTCGACACTGACGTCCATGACCGCAACTCGTTGTGGCAGGTTTTCGATACCCTGCAGACTGGCGGGCCGTTCGGGTTTCCGGCCGAGGGCCTCGACCATGGTCTCCTCGAACTTGACCGGCAAGGCCGTCTCGAGGACGATCATTGGCATACCAGGTGTGCGTAACTCGCTACCGACCTTGAGCCCATCGGCGGTGTGCGTGTCGATCATCAGGCCATACTTTTCAAAGGTTCGGCGGATCGTTGCCAGACGATCCGCGTGTGTGCTTTTCCCGGAAACAAAACCGAATTCCGGCAATCTGGCAAAGAATGACGTTCCGGACAAGTCAAAGCTGCGGCCCGCATCGATCTCCAGCCACAACTGGCGAACCATGGCCGGGTTGCGACCCACGAGATCAAAGACAAAGCGTTCGAAGTTGGATGCCTTCGAAATGTCCATCGACGGACTCGAAGTAGCGCAGGTTTCGGCGGCAACCCGCGGGCGATAGACGCCGGTACGGAAGAACTCGTCAAGAACGTCATTCTCGTTGGTTGCCAGAACCAGGCGACCGATCGGCAGACCCATCATGCGCGCGATGTGGCCAGCGCAGATATTGCCGAAGTTGCCTGAGGGTACCGCAAAGGCGACCTGTCGGGCGTTGCTGCCGGTAGTCGCTGCGAAATACCCCTTGAAGTAGTAGACGATCTGTGCGGCAACCCGTGCCCAGTTGATCGAGTTGACCGCTCCGATCTTGTACTTTGCCTTGAAGGCATGATCATTGGAGACCGCCTTGACGATGTCCTGGGCATCATCAAACATGCCGCGTACCGCGAGGTTGTGGATGTTCGCATCGTGCAGCGAATACATCTGCGCCCGCTGGAAAGCGCTCATCCGCTCGTGCGGCGAGAGCATGAACACCTGTATGCCTTTCTTGCCGCGCATCGCGTATTCAGCCGATGAACCAGTATCGCCCGAGGTGGCGCCGAGGATGTTGATTTCCTCACCCTGCCTGGCCAGTACGTACTCGAAAAGATTGCCGAGCAACTGCATAGCCATGTCCTTGAAAGCCAGGGTTGGACCGTTGGACAGTTCGAGGATCGCCAGTCCGCCTTCGCCGTGTGCAGGATCCGGCCTTTCGAGCCAGCGTAAGGGGGTGATCTCGCTCGCCTGCGCACTGCTGCGGCCGTTGCAATAAACCCCCGCAGTGTAGGTTCTGGCCAGCAAAGCCTGCAGATCGGCGGCGGGGATGTCGTCGATGAACCTGGAGAGCACGGCGTAGGCCAGATCAGCGTACGACAGGTGCCGCCATTGCTCCAGTTCATCACGGCTGACTTGCGGATAGGTCTCGGGCAGATAGAGGCCGCCATCCGGCGCCAGTCCGCCGAGCAGGATCTCGGTAAATGTGTGACCAGAGGAATTCAGTGAGTTGGCGGTGTGACCTCGAGTCGAGATATAGCGCATGGCAATGACCGTATGGAAGAAGCGGATGGAGAGCAGTCTACCATGCTCTTTCCCTGACATCGGTACGTGCTCGGGTCTCCGACTCCTTGGGTCTCCACACAGGGGCAGTTCAGCCCGTGACGACGCAATTCTTGCCTGCCCGCTTGGCCGCGTAGGTTGCCACGTCGGCACGTAGAATCGACTGCTCAAGCGATTCGCCACTTTTCTGAACAACGACGCCGGCACTGAAGGTCAGGACGATTTCCTGGCCCGGGATGGCCTGTGCGGCGAGCTGCCGCTGAAAACGGGAAATTGCATTGGTCGCCTGGTTGAGTGCCGTTTCAGGCAGTAGCACGACAAACTCCTCGCCACCAAAGCGACAGAGAATGTCCGATGGACGTAGCGCCGAGCGAATAACCTTGACCAGATGAACGAGGGCCTCGTCGCCCACCTGATGTCCGAGGGTGTCATTCAGCCGCTTGAAGTCATCGAGATCGATCAGCGCCAGCGCCAAAGAGCTGTGATTGCGGCGTGAGCGCGCCGCTTCACGCTGGTAGGCTTCGGCAAAGCCGTGACGGTTGAGCGCGCCGGTCAGCGCGTCGGTATGGGCGGCCGCCCGCGCTTCGCTCAAAGCTCTTTCGAGGTCGCTGATGCGCAGTTCGGCTACCAGTAATTCCAGCGCAGTGGCTTCGGGTTTGCGGGTATCGAAACGGCGAACGTGCGAGTGTTGCGCACGACCGGAAGCTGCCGGCAGGAACCCGGGCGGCTGTGCCGACGCCATGGCGGGAAGAATGGGGCGCCGGTGCAAGCGGCGGGATGCGCGCCGGGAAGAATGCACAAGGGATGAGTGGTCATGCTTGAACATTTTGCTTGCTCCGTCAGTACTGTCGGTGAAGGGGGAGTAATACTCCCAGAAACGGATGCTCGCTCGAAATCTTGAGACTTTTGTCACCCATCACGGATCACTGGCGAGATCTTGTTTCAGTTGCCGATGTGCATCTGGTACTTGGCGCCGTTGGCGAACGAGCAAGTTCCGGCACCCTGATGAGGGGTATTCATCTGGTACTCGCAGGACATGTACATGCCGCCCGAGCTGTAGGCACTTGCGACACCGCGCTTTTCTTCGTTCGAGACGCGTGTGGCTTCCCCGCTCAGAACTTCACCAAGATAGTTGACCACGAAGCGGCCCTTGCCGGTCATCATGTTGGTGACACTGCCGCTGACGACGCCGGTGTGGGTCGCTTGTTCATTGCTCGGATAGAGCCTGACCGTGAGCGTTGCTGGCGTCGCCCCACCTGCCGGCGGCGGCAGCGGCGTTCCTGCGGGTGGCAAAGGGTAATGACTATATTGAACCGTGCCGTCAGGCCCCGTCGTAGGCACCACGTAACAGGCGGAAACAATGCTCGTTGCCACCACCAGTCCCACGCCGGTTCGCCGGCCAAAGAGGTGTGTTCTCTTGTTCATGTTGATGATTTCCCTTTCATCGAGCACTGACATCAGATCAGCTCAGCAAGCACAGTATAGCGGAGCCCCGGCAAGAATTCTTCAAACAGCGAGTTGCACAGGCGATCTGTGTGCATGTCATTGTTGCGGATGCCTGGGATTCTCCATCTGGCGTCGTTGACAGGTATTTCTGGTGTGGGCATGTGCAGGATTGAACGTCAATGAGCGTTGAGGTAGACTGGAATACAGGGTTGATGTTGGGTCATCAATGAAATCGAGTGGCATTCACGGGAAGGATGGTCGGATGGAACGTATCGTCATCAAGCACCTTTCGGGCTCCAAAGCAAATCAGGAGATCAGCTTTCCCATTGATCAGGTACCGGAGATCTCGCTTGGACGAGATGCCGCATCGACCGTCGCCTATGACATGGAACGGGACGATGCGGTCAGCCGCAACCATGCCCGGATCACTCGTGATCCTACACAGAGCACGGTTTTCATCCTCACCGATCTCGGTAGCCGGAACGGTGTTTTCGTCAATCAGTCGAGGATCGCCGGTAGCACGCTGCTCCATCATGGGGACATTGTGCAACTCGGTACCGGTGGCCCGGAATTCAGCTTCCAGATGGACCCGCCACCGGCACTGACTCCGAAGGCAACGCGCCAGATCGATCCCAGGCAGGCGGCACCTACCCGTGAAATTTCCCCAGGGCCATCGACGAACGCCGAGGTACGCCCGCAACGCGTGCTACTCAGACACCTGACCGGCTCGAAGGCGAACCAGGAAGTGACCTTCCCGGTCACGCAAACGACCGAAATCACTTTTGGGCGCGACCCTGCAGCCAGCGTCTCCTACGACGCCGAGCGTGACGATACGGTGAGCCGCAATCATGCGACAATCAAGCGCGACACCCAGCAGAAGGGCTTCATGCTGGTTGACCTCAACAGTCGCAATGGCGTGTTCGTCAACGGTGGGCGCATTCGCGACAATGTCGCCCTGCACCATGGTGACCTCATTCAGTTCGGGGCGGGCGGGCCGGAACTCATATTCCAGCTCGACCCGCCGCCTGCCGATGCCCTCCGGGCGACGCGCCAGTTCGACCCGCGCCAGGCTCCGCCTGCGCAGACCCGCGAGGCGACGATGGCACCGATGGCGGCTGCGGCCACTGGTGGCGAGACAGCCGCGTCTTCCGCGACCGCGGCAGGCGCGCGCGGGGTGGGCAAGGAAACGGTGGAACGGCTGATTACCCAGACCAAGGTGGAGTCGCGCAAGTCCATGGTCAACATCATCGCAGCCATGCTGGCCCTGGTGGCCGTGGTGGCTGGCGTGTTTGTCTTCATGGGCCGGGAAACGGACAAGAAGATCGAAGCCACAACATCCCAGGTCCAGGCTGCAAAATCGCAATCGGAAGCGACTGCGTCGACAGTCAAGGCGATGCAGGATCTGATGACGCCGAAGGAAATTGCTGCCACGTATTCGGGGTCGACGGTGTACATCGAAGTGAGCTGGAAGCTGATCGACCTGGCTTCGGGACAACCTTTGTATCACCAGTCCTGGGAAGGGAAACCGGCCTACGTGCGGACAGCGAAAGGCGACCTGGAGCCGGTGTTGACCGCGCAGGCGCAGAAGAACAGCGTGCCGATCGGCGGTAGCCACTCCGGTTCCGGATTTGCCGTCACCGAGAACGGGTTCATTCTGACCAATCGCCATGTGGCTGCACCCTGGAAAGCCTACCAGATGTTACCGGCGGGAGTGCGACTCGAGTTGAATCAGAAGAAGGAATTGGTCGCCGTCGAAAATGTTCCAAAACACCGCTGGTATCCCGAGAAAAGCGTCTGGTCGCAAACGCCTCTGGGTGAACAGAAACCGGTTGCCGGACGGCATGATCGCCTTGAAGTCACTTTCGCCAACAACAAGCTGCGCATTCCTGCCAAACTCGCCAGGGTTTCGGACGAGCATGACGTGGCCTTGATCAAGGTGGACACGCCGGCAGCAGTCAAACCGACCGTACTCGCGCCCGAGTCGAGCTACGAGGAGGTCAGACCGGGCGATCCGATTACCGTGCTGGGTTATCCCGGAGTTTCGCCCAAGGTATTCTTCGCCGGCAAATCGAAAGACATGCTCGACCCGGGTGGAATGAATATCGTAGACATTCCGGTTCCGACCGTCACACCCGGAGCCATCGGCAAGGTCATACGCGGCACGGTGACGACTGCCGGCGGCGGGAAAGACGATTACTACAGCGCTTCGGATTCCTATCAACTGACGGCCAACGCCACTGGACCCGGTAACAGTGGCGGGCCAGTTTTCGACGATCGTGGGCGGGTCATCGGCCTTTTCTACGCCGGCAACCCGACCATCACCTTTGCGGTACCCATCAAGTTCGCCAAGGAACTGATGGAAGTCAAGGCCGTGCTCCAGTAGTTGATGGCGCCGGCAACTCATGACCATGCTCGCCAACGCGGCGATCGGCGAATATCGACTGCTCGAATCGCTTGGTGCAGGTGGCATGGGCGAGGTGTACCGCGCGGTACACTCCAGGATCGGACGCATCGTCGCAGTCAAGATTCTTTCGGATGCCGGACCCGGATCAGGTCTGGCCGAGCGCTTCACTAACGAAGCGCGGATCCAGGCCGGGCTGCACCATCCGCACATTGCCGAACTCTATGATTTCGTCGAGTTCGAAGGTCGCCCATGCATCATCATGGAGTATGTGGACGGCATCACCCTCCATGATCGGATACAGCGTGCTCGTGGTGGGTTGCCGGTGGCCGAGGCGCTGGCCATCTTTCGTGCCGTGGTCGAAGCCATCACCTATCTGCACGAGCGCGGCATCCTCCATCGGGACATCAAGTCCTCGAACATCAAGCTGAGTTCGGCTGGACAAGTCAAGCTGCTCGACTTTGGCATTGCCAAGGATCCCAGCAGCAAGCGTCTGACCATGGTTGGCGGCTGTGTCGGCACGATGGATTACCTGGCGCCTGAACAGATCAGAGGCAAGCCAGCGGATGCACGGGCAGATGTCTGGTCGCTGGGCGTCCTGTTCTACGAAATGCTGACCGCCAACATGCCATTCGCCGCCCACTCTGTGGGTGTGCTCTGCGAGCGCATTAGTCGTGCAGAGTACCCTGCTCCGACGCTGGTCTCTCCGATGTCAGACGATCTGAAGCGTATTATCGGGCGCTGTCTGCGCAGCGATGCGTCGGAGCGTTATCATGATGCCCGCGAACTGCTTGACGACATCGGACAAATCGGACGATCGCCGCCTGCGCAGACGACCGTGGCGGATCGCGGATTGCGATCAGAGGGGTGGTCGGCCTGGCGGGGACACTGGCCTTTGATCGGCAGCGGATTCCTGCTTGCGGGCGTGCTGCTGGCAGGATTCTTATGGAAGATGCGGCCGGAAACCGCGGTGTACTCTCCGCCCACCAGTACAGGCTCCGAGCCGATAGTCCCCAGCGGGCTGCAGGGTGCCGCTCTGAGGGTGGTGCGCATCGGTACGATCGATGGGCCCGCAGATATCTACGAAGAGGGCAAACTGCTTGGCACGACGGTGAAGGTATTCGAGAAACAGTATCCGGTCGGGGCACATGTCGTATTGACGCTCAAGCGAGAAGGACATGAAGATGAGCGCGTGGCGTTCGAGGTTCGCCAGAGCGGTAACGAGTTTCTGGCCTGGCAACTCCGACCGAAAGAGAGAAAGTGATCCAATGAGCGATGCATCCATGTACTATATTTTGCAGACCTGCATGGCCACGGACATTGGTTGCGTGCGAACCAGCAACCAGGATTCGATTGCGTTCGTTTCTCCGGGCGACCCCGATGAACACAGGAGACGAGGTGTGCTGGCGGTGGTGGCGGATGGCATGGGCGGGCACAATGGCGGCGAGGTGGCGAGCAAGCTGGCGGTGGATACGATCTGCAGTCATTACTTCGCAGCCCATGATGATGACCCTCTACATACGATCGAGCAGGCGCTACGGGAGGCGAATGCCGCGATTTTTCGCGCCGCCGAGGCCGACAGAGCGCTCTCTGGAATGGGAACCACGGCGACGGTGCTGGCTCTGGTTGGACGGAGCATGTGGTTTGGGCATGTCGGTGACAGCCGGCTCTACCGTTGCTCACATGGCCAGGTCACGCAATTGACCAAGGATGACACCCTGGTCGAGCAACTGGTCAACGAAGGACTGATCTCGGCCGAACACGCACGCTACCACCCCGAGCGCAATGTACTGTTGCGATCTCTGGGCACGCGCCCGGATCTGCGGGTCACCGCCCAGGTCGGCGACCCGCCAGAGGTCGGCGACTACTTCATACTCTGCTCCGATGGCCTGTACGACTGTGTCGATGCGCGCGAGATCGCCCAGGTGGTCGAATCGTCCGACCCGCAGGTTGCCTGTCGGCGGCTGATCGAACTTGCGCGCGAGCGGGGAGGCAGCGACAACATTTCCGTCGGCATCATCGCCGTTCGGCTTCCCGAGGCCGTGGAGAGGCCGATACCGGTGACGCGTGAAATGGTCACTGGCAACCTAGAGGTCAGTTGATGGGCAATCAGGTGATCGGCGATTTCGAACTCGTCGCCAAAATTGGCGAAGGAGGGATGGGTGAGGTTTTCAAGGGCCGCGACCCGATGCTTGAACGGGATGTCGCGATCAAATCACTGCGCCCGGAATTTGCCGCGCGCGCGGATATTCTCGAACGCTTCCGAACCGAGGCGGTGGCCCTGGCCCGCCTCAATCATCCGAACATCGCCGGGGTCTACCGGTTTTTCCGGCATGCTGACCAGTACTACATGGTCATGGAATTTGTCGCCGGCGAAACGCTCGACCAGCTCGTCGTTCGACGCGGCGCGTTACCCTGGCAGGAAGCGATACGCTATGGAATTGCCGCGCTGAACGGCCTTGAGCACGCACACCGTGCGGGTGTGGTGCACCGCGATATCAAGCCTGCCAACATGATGGTGGCAGTGGACGGGTCGCTGAAGTTGATGGATTTCGGCATCGCGCGCATCCTCGAGAAGATGCGCCTGACGCGTAGCGGACATCTGATCGGGACGCTCGAGTACATGTCCCCCGAACAGGTCCAGGGCCGGGAGGTTGACGCCCGCTCGGATCTGTACTCGCTGGCCGTGGTTCTTTTCGAACTGCTGACCGGGCGTGTCCCGTTCTCGAAGGGGACCGACTTCGAAATCATGAAAGCGCAGATTGAGGAGCCGCCGCCTCCACTACGCCAATTTGCAGGCAACCTGCCGGTCGTGCTTGAGGACATCCTATCACGAGCGCTGGCCAAGGATCCTGCGCAGCGCTACCCCGACGCCAGCGCGTTTCGCAGCGCGCTGGAGAGAGCGTTATCCAGCCATTTGCCGGCACCCGACGCTGTTCCCCACCCGGTTCCCGCGACACGCCTGTTTGCTCCGCAGAATGCCGCCTCAACGGCTGCAGACATTGGCCGATCCGCGGGTATCGCAGAGCAGGAAACCACCCGGATCGCTGCCGATGCCACCAGGGAGACCATGGGGGCATCGCCAGGACAAGCGCTCTGGAAAAAGTACCCGGGCATTCTGGCCCTGATGGTTGCGCTGTTGATGCTTGGTGGTCTGGGCTGGTGGAGCAGCAGCAAGAAGAGTCCAGCGTCACCGGCGGAAGCGTCTGGCGGGCTGGTGCAAAAACCTCCGGTAAGTGCAACGCCTGGGCCTTCGCTGCCGCGTGGCGAGCCTGCAGCGGCGGCCGCTCTGAGCCCATCAACGCTGCGCGAGCCCATGCTACCGGCGAGTACCCCACCCTCCGTTCCGACCGAGGTCGGCACGCCAGCCACGATCCCGGCGCCGCCACCGGACCCTGTTGCTCGTCCCATTTCCGCCAGCCGCGAGCCAGTCAGTCCGGATTCGGGCGAGAAGGTCGCAGTCACCGCAAAGGGGAAGGAAGCACCTCCAGCACGCGCCAGTATTCGCAGCAACCCCAATCCACCGGTCGTCAAGCGTGACGATTCCGGTTCGGCAGGCGGATGGACCATACGAAAATGATCCATCGCTTGCCAACGATCCCGCTGCTGCGTGTCCTGCTGCTCAGTTCCGGCATGGTCCTGCTTGCCGCCTGCGCCACTGGCCAAGGTTCCACCCCGATCGACACCATTCAGTCCTGGTTCTCGCGTAAGGACAAAGGTGGGCGCCAGCCTGGTGAAAAGCTTGTCAGCCCTCCCGATGTCGTCTGGAAAGAGCGCAACTGCGCCAGACTGCAACGTCCCTACATCGACATTGACTTGAACGAAATCCTGCCCTCCCGCGTTCCCGCAGGCGAAGAGTTCAATCACCGCATGGTCTATTCGATGTGTCCGCTGCGTACCGGGGAAGGGGTGGTGGGAGACCTTTCCCGCCGCATCACCTTCAAGGGCAACACAGTCTTTGAAGACGTTTCGCGTCGTTTCGAGATCAAACCCGGCAAGTGGCAGCTTGACGCTTTCATCGGTATTCCGGCAGAGGCCCCCGCCGGTGTCTATGCTCTGGAAGTCGCTTTTTCAGGTGGCGCAGTGCGGTTTCAGCGTAGTGCGAGTCTGGTGGTCAGCCGACGCTAGGACCCGGACCATCCAAGTCCCGCCCTGTCGCGATGATTCGCCTGTCCTGCCATTGGCCGTGGCAGGACAGGCCGAGGCACGGCTCACTGGTGAAGGTGCGAGATGAAATTTATCGACGAGTTCCGTGATGGAAACCTGGCCAGGGGCCTGGCGGCGGCGATTCGGCAGGCGGTGCGGGCAGATCGCGACTATCACTTCATGGAATTCTGCGGTGGGCACACACATGCCATTTCGCGCTACGGGGTCACTGATCTGTTGCCGCCCAATGTGCGCATGATTCACGGACCGGGCTGTCCGGTATGCGTGCTGCCGATCGGACGGATCGACATGGCGATCGCGTTCGCTCGTGACCTGGGCGTCATCCTGTGCAGCTACGGTGATCCCATGCGCGTGCCGGCGTCCGGCGGGCTGTCGCTGCTCAAGGCAAAAGCGGGATTGGGCAGGCATGCGGGCAGCGACACCGTCAGCAAGGGCAAGCATCGCGGCGAAATCCGGATGATCTATTCGGGTGCCGACGCGCTGGCCATCGCGCAGCAGAACCCTGCCCGCGAGGTGGTCTTTTTTGCCATCGGTTTTGAAACCACGACGCCGCCGACGGCGGTGCTCATCAAACAGGCGCAGGCGCTCGGTCTCGGGAACTTCTCGGTATTCTGCTGCCATGTGCTGACACCGTCGGCGATCGCCAGCATTCTCGAATCGCCGGAGGTCCGGCAGTGGGGCAGCGTGCGGATCGACGGCTTCATCGGACCGGCGCATGTCTCAACGATCATCGGCACGCGGCCGTACGAGTTCTTTGCCGAGGAATACCGCAAGCCGGTGGTGATCGCCGGCTTCGAACCGCTCGACGTGATGCAGTCGATCCTGATGCTGATCAGGCAGGTCAACGCTGGTCGGGCTGTGGTCGAGAACGAGTTTACGCGCGCCGTGACGCGCGACGGCAACCGCAAGGCGCAGCGCCTGGTGGCCGAAGTCTTCGAGCTGCGTCGCTCTTTTGCCTGGCGCGGACTGGGCGAGCTGCCCTACAGTGCGCTCGGTATCCGCAAGGAATTCGCCGACTTCGACGCCGAGCGCCGCTTTGCGGTTCGCTACCAGGCGGTGGCCGACCATCCGGCCTGCGAGTGTGGTGCGATCCTGCGTGGCGTCAAGCGACCGCAGGAATGCCGGATTTTCGGCAGCGTATGCACCCCGGAAAACCCCATCGGCTCGTGCATGGTTTCTTCGGAAGGCGCGTGTGCGGCACACTATTCGTACGGGCGTTTTGCCGACGTGGCGGCGGTGTCATGAAAGACGTCCGCAAGGGCTACATCCGCCCCCTCGATCTGCGGCAAGGCCGTGTCGACATGACGCATGGCAGCGGTGGGCGGGCGATGGCGCAACTGATCGAGGAACTGTTCGCAAGACGGCTCGGCAACGCCTACCTGGGGCAAGGCAACGATGCGGCCGTGCTGCCGATGCCGCCGGGCCGGCTGGTGTTGTCCACCGATGCGCATGTCGTCTCGCCGCTGTTCTTCCCCGGCGGCGACATCGGCTGCCTGGCGGTGCACGGAACGATCAACGACGTCGCGGTGATGGGTGCAAGGCCGCTGTATCTGGCGGCCAGCTTCATTCTCGAGGAGGGCTTCCCGCTCGGCGATCTGGCGCGCATCGTCGAATCGATGGCACGCGCCGCCAGCGACGCCGGCGTGCCGGTGGCGACCGGCGACACCAAGGTGGTCGAACAGGGCAAGGGGGATGGTGTCTACATCACGACCACCGGCGCTGGCGTAGTCGCCGAGGGCTCCGACTACGCCGGCGACCGCGCCCGCGCCGGCGACCGGATCCTCGTTTCCGGCAGCATCGCCGAGCACGGCATGGCGATCATGGCGCGGCGAGAAAGCCTCGGTTTTGCCGCGAACATCGTTTCCGACACCGCCGCACTGCATGGCCTGATCGCCGCCATGCGCGCGAGTGGGGCGGCCATTCGCGTGCTGCGCGATCCGACGCGTGGCGGAGTCGCGACGACGCTCAACGAGATCGCTCGCCAGTCGGGTGTCGGCATGATGCTGCAGGAGAGCGCGCTGCCGGTACAGCCCGAGGTGGCCGCCGCCTGCGAGTTCCTCGGTCTCGACCCGCTGTATGTCGCGAACGAGGGCAAATTGCTGGCGATCGTCGCGCCGCAGGATTGCGACGCACTGCTCGCCGCGATGCAGGCACACCCGCTCGGCCGGCGTGCGGCGGTGATCGGCAGCGTGCATCAGGACGCGCAGCATTTCGTCCAGATGACCACGACCTTTGGCGGCCGGCGTATCGTCGACTGGCTGAGCGGCGAACAATTGCCGCGCATCTGCTGAGCCGACATGCGCATCCTCTTCCTCTGCCACGCTTTCAACAGCCTCAGCCAGCGCCTGTACAGCGAGCTGCGCGCGTGTGGACATCAGTTGTCGATCGAATACGACATCGCCGACGCGGTGGCCGAGGAAGCCGTTGCGCTGTTCCGGCCCGAGTTGATCGTCGCGCCGTATCTGCGCCGCGCGATTCCGGAGTCGATCTGGCGCCGGCACTGCTGTCTGGTGGTCCATCCGGGAATCGTCGGCGACCGTGGCCCGTCGGCACTCGACTGGGCGATTCAGGAGGGCGAGCGGAATTGGGGGGTCACGGTCCTGCAGGCGACTGCCGGGATGGATGCCGGCCCGGTCTGGGCAGCCGAAACCTTTCCGATGCGCATGGTCAAGAAGTCGAGTCTCTATCGCCACGAGGTCACCGAAGCCGCGGTGCGTGCGCTGTTGACAGCCGTCGAACGCTTCGTTGTCGGTGGCTTCGTGCCGACGCCGGTCAACGATGCCGACCCGACCATTCCAGGCAGACAGCGGCCGTTGATGAAGCAGGTCGATCGCGCCATCGACTGGCAGCGCGATGAAACGGCGCACGTGCTGGCCAGGATCAACGCCGCCGATGGTTTTCCCGGCGTCGCCGATCGCTTGTTTGGCGAGCCCTGCCGTCTGTTCGACGCCTGGCCCGAAGAGACCCCATGCCCATTACGCGCCGGCGCGCCGGGCGAAGTGATCGCCTGGCGCGAGACGGCGATCCTGCGCGCAACGGTCGATGGCGCGGTATGGATCGGTCACCTGCGCCGCGAGGAACCCGGCAACTCGCTCAAGCTGCCGGCAACGCAGGTCTTTTCGGCCGCACTGGCGACGATTCCCGAAGCACCGCTCGACGGCCATTTCGCTCCGGCCGGCCGGACCTGGCAGGACATTCGCTATGAACAAGCCGGGCGCGTGGGTTTCCTGCACTTCGACTTCTACAACGGCGCCATGAGCACTCGTCAATGCCAGCGCCTGCAGGCAGCGTACGCCTGGGCACGGCAGCAGCCGATCCGTGTGCTGGTGTTGATGGGTGGGCGCGACTACTGGTCGAACGGCATCCACCTCTCCTGTATCGAAGCGGCCGAATCGCCGGCGGATGAATCCTGGGCCAACATCAACGCCATCGACGATCTCGCCGAGGCGATCCTGTGCAGCGACCGCCAGATCACGATCGCCGCGCTGCAGGGCAATTGCGGCGCCGGCGGCTGCTTCCTGGCGCGCGCTGCCGATCTGGTCTGGGCACGCGCCGGCGTGCTGCTCAATCCGCATTACCGCAACATGGGCAACCTGTTTGGCTCGGAATACTGGACCTACCTGCTGCCGGCGCGCGTCGGAATGGCGGGCGCGCAGGCGATCATGCACCACCGGCTGCCGATGACTGCCGCCGCTGCGGTCGCTGCAGGTTTGATCGACGCCTGTCTGGCGGGCGATCCCGACGCTTTCCGGATCGATGTCGCCCGCCGCGCCGCCGAACTGGCCATGGCTCCCGACCTCGACGAGCGGCTGCGGACCAAGCGGGCGCAGCGCCTGGCCGACGAAACGGCGAAGCCCCTGGCGAGCTATCGTGCGGAGGAACTCGCCGAACTGCAGCGCAATTTTTACGGCTTCGATCCCAGTTATCACGTCGCCCGCTTTCATTTCGTGCACAAGACGCCGAACTCGTGGACGCCGCGCCATCTGGCGATTCATCGCGATCTCGGCTGGAGCGTGCCGCCATGACCGCCAGGTCGAGGTTGCCGACGGTGCTGGTCGTCGACGACGAACTGCGCTCGCAGGAAGCCTTGCGACGGACGCTCGAAGAGGACTTCGAAGTGTTTACCGCTGCGAGCGCCGAGCAGGCGCAGCGGATCATGGAAACCGAGTGGGTACAGATCATCGTCTGCGACCAGCGCATGCCGGAAACGACCGGCGTCGAGTTTCTCAAGAGCGTCCGCAGTCAGTGGCCGGATACCCTGCGCATCATCCTGTCCGGTTACACTGATGCTGCGGACATCATTGCCGGGGTCAACGAGGCCGGCATCTACCAGTATCTGATGAAACCCTGGCAGCCCGAGCAACTGCTGCTGACGCTGCAGACCGCGGCCAGGGTCTATCGCCTGCAACAGGAGAACCAGCGGCTCTCGGTCGAGTTGCGCACCGCCGAACCGGTGCTCGCCAGGCGTGTCGAGATCAAGCACGAACGCGCCAAACGCGAGCTGGCGCTCGACGGGCTGGTCCGCACGCCGGACAGCCCGCTCAATGCCGTCTGTCATCTGGTCGGGAAACTCGCGCCTTTTGACCTTTCCGTACTGATCAGCGGTGAGTCGGGTACCGGCAAGGAGATGCTGGCGCGCGCCATCCATTACTGCAGTCGGCGTGCCGACAAGGCTTTCGTCGTCGAGAACTGTGGTGCGCTGCCCGACCAGTTGCTCGAAGCCGAGCTTTTTGGTTACAAGCGCGGGGCATTCACCGGCGCCTATGAAGACCGCATCGGCCGTTTCCAGCAGGCTGACGGCGGCACCCTCTTTCTCGACGAAATCGGCGATACCAGCCCGGCGTTTCAGGTCAAGCTGCTGCGCGTGCTGCAGGAAGGCGAGTTCCGGCCGCTCGGTGCGGCGCGCCCGCATTCGGTCGATATTCGGGTGGTGGCAGCCACCCATCACGACCTCGAAGCCGACGTGCGCGCTGGCGCCTTCCGCGAGGATCTCTACTACCGGCTGGCAACCGTGACGCTGCACGTGCCGGCGTTGCGCGAGCGCGCGATGGACATTCCGCTGCTCGCCGGCCGCCTGCTCGAAGCCAGTCAGAAGCTGCTCGGCAAAGCGGTCGATGGCTTCACGACCGAGGCGCTCGCCTGTCTCGCGGCGTACCGCTGGCCGGGCAATGTGCGCGAGCTGCAGAACGAGATCCTGCGCATGCTGGCGCTCTGTGAATCGCCGCGCCTCGGGGCCGACCTGCTGGCGCCGCGCATCCTGCGCTCGCCGGCGGTCGACCAGCAGGACGACCGCCTGCTCGATCTGATCGCCGTCGACGGCGGGCTCAAGGAGCGGATGGAAGCGCTCGAAGCGCGCGTGCTCAAGGAAACGATGATCCGCAGTCGCTGGAACAAGTCGCGGGCGGCGAGCGAGCTGGGCCTGTCGCGCGTCGGCTTGCGCAACAAGCTGCTGCGTTACGGGCTGGAGCGGGCATGAAACTTCTCTGGCTGCAGGCGGCAGGTTGCGGCGGCTGTACGCAGTCCCTGCTCGGTGCCGAGAGTCGCGCCGGGGTACTCGCGCAGTTCGCCGACAGCGGTCTCGATCTGCTATGGCACCCCGGCCTGTCGGAAGCCTGTGGCGACGAGGCGCGGGCGATCCTGCAGGCGGCCGCCGACGGCCGTCTGCCGTTCGACATCCTCTGCGTCGAAGGCGCGCTGCTGCGCGGACCGAACGGCAGCGGGCGCTTCCAGATCCTGTCCGGCAGTGGCCGCCCGCTGATCGACTGGGTCTGCGAACTGGCCGCACGCGCCGCCTACGTGCTGGCCATCGGAACCTGCAGTGCCTATGGCGGGATCGTTTCCGGTGGCGAGAACATCACCGACGCCTGCGGACTACAGTTCGACGGCGATCAGGAAGGGGGGCTGCTCGGCACCGATTTTCGTTCCGGCGCGGGCCTGCCGGTGATCAACGTCGCCGGCTGCCCGACGCATCCCGGCTGGATCGTCGACACCCTGCTCTCGCTGGCCCTTGGCGCCTTGCGCGCGGCCGACCTCGACGCCTGGCAGCGACCGCGTTTCTACACCGAACAACTGGTCCATCACGGCTGCCCGAGAAACGAGTTCTACGAATTCAAGGCCAGCGCGCAGAAACTCTCCGACCTTGGCTGCCTGATGGAGAACATGGGCTGCAAGGGCACGCAGGCCAACGCCGACTGCAACCTGCGGCCGTGGCATGGCGTCGGCTCGTGCGTGCGCGGCGGCTTCGCCTGCATTTCCTGCACCGAGCCCGGTTTCGAGGAGCCCGGGCATCCGTTCATGGAGACGCCGAAGATTGCCGGCATCCCGTCCGGTCTGCCGATCGACATGCCGAAGGCCTGGTTTGTCGCCCTCGCCGCGCTGTCCAAGTCGGCCACCCCGAAGCGCGTCCGCGAGAACTCACGTTCCGACCATCCGCTGATCGCGCCGGGAATCCGCAAGAGCGGCCCGAAGTGACGCGGCGCCTGACCATCGGTCCGTTCAATCGCGTCGAAGGCGACCTTGAACAGGCAGGTTTCGCTCTCCGTGGCCGAAGGTTTCACGCAAGCGATTCTCTCCGCAGGTGCTCAGAGCGGCGATGACTTTGTCTACGGCGGTTACGGCAACGCGGACGGCAGTGGTTTTGGAGCCAGTCCCTTTGCGGCGAGTAGCAGCCTCCACGGCAGCGATTACCTGCTTGATTCGGTGCAGTTTGCATCGGGCTACGTGGATATGTTTTGGGTGTAAAGTGCCATCTGCTGTTGGCCTGATGAAATCCTTGATGGAGGGGTGTGATGAAGAAGTATGGTGGGATGATCGATTTCCTGCGCGGCAGCAGTTCAGGATTGCCGCGCTTGATCGGTGGCTCGGCGGTGACGCTGGTCCTGGGACTTTGTCTGGCCAACGGCGCTTCGGCAGGCGTGGTGTTCGAGCAGTCACCAGTCGGCGGCAATGATGCCTTTCCCAGCGTTTCTACCGAGCGGCCTCCGGCGATCCGTGGGACAAGGATACGAGCGGCAATTTCTCGTTTGCGATCAGCGCCGACGCTCCGATGCCGGTTTCTCTTCCCGGGACGCTATCGCTGCTGTTGTCCGGTCTCGCGGCGCCGAGCCTGGTCCGGGCGAAGGGCAGGCACGAGCTTGATGCGAGACCCGTGCGGATGAGCGTACGAAACGACCTCGAAGCCTGGCGGTGATTGGATCACCGGACGTTCGTCGATCCGTGTGGACAACACCCCAAGGGTCGGCCGACCAGCTCGCGGCTGGCACAGTGGATACCACGTCGACGCATGCCTGATTGACCGGAGGAAAACCGATGACATTGGCCGAAATGATCTACGAACACAGCCAGCGACTCCCCGAACCCGCCGCACGCGAAGCGCTCGACTTCATCGAGTTCCTGGCGCAGCGCTACGGCGTGGCCCCCAAGGGAGAAAGGGATGAACTGGCTCCAGCGCAGCGCGAAGCGCTAGAACGTTTGTCGGTCATTCGAGTACCCTTCGGCGGCGCCAAGCCCATCCTGAGTCGGAACTCGTTCTACGACGACGCCAGGGCCTGAAATGACGCTTTTTCTGGATAGCAACGTGGTGCTCTATGCGCTTGGCGATGACGAACGCAAGCGCGCTATTGCCTGCGCGCTGCTTGCCAGGCAGCCGACGATTTCCACACAGGTGATCAATGAGTGCAGCCATGTGCTGCGACGAAAGCAGCAGTTCGATCCCGCGGACGTTGCCCGCCTCATGGAGGACGTCGCCCAGGTAGCACGAGTCGTAGATGTTGGAATGCCGCAGATTCGACACGCGTGGGAAATTGCCGCGCGCTACCGATACGGGCACTACGACAGCCTGATCGTCGCGACCGCGATCTCGGCAGGCTGCTTGATCCTCTATACGGAGGACATGCAGCATGGGCAATCGATCGACCAGCGGATGACATTGATCGATCCATTTCAGGAGGTGCAGGCGTCACAGCGATGACCCACTCTACGGCGCAGTCGCCGCAACTGCGCACAGATCGCTGGTTCCCTACAACGCCCAGACGATGACTTGAGCGGGCACTGGCATGTGGCGTATAGTAAGAATTCCTTACTATAGCGAGAGAGTCGTCATGCTTGCGAAGATTACGTCAAAGAACCAGCTCACCTTGCCGAAGAGCATTACGGCAGCTGTCGGACCTGCGGAATACTTCGAAGTGGAGATTCGCAATGGCCAGATCGTTCTGACGCCGGTGCGTATTCAGCGCGCGGATGCGGTGCGAGCCAAACTCGCGGAGCTGAACCTGGACGAGCAAGATGTCGCCGACGCAGTGGTCTGGGTTCGGCAAGGTACTGATAAGCGCACCTTGCCCAGCACATGAAGCCCGGCGTGCGCCCGCCGCGCGTCGTGATCGACACCAATCTCGTGCTGTCAGCACTGGTTTTTGCGCAGGGGCGTTTGACGCGCCTGCGGCAGGCATGGCAGGCCGACTGCATGCAACTTCTGGTTTCCCGTGAGACGGCTGCCGAACTCATCCGCACGCTTGGCTACCCGAAATTCTGACTGACGCCCGGGCAACAGCGAGAGCTTCTCGCCGACTACTTGCCGTACTGCATTACTGTGTGCATTCCTGACCCTGCTCCCGAAGTCCCCGCTTGTCGCGACATTTTCGATCTGCCCTTCCTGCAACTGGCTGTGGCAGGTCGGGCGGATGCTCTGGTCACGGGGGATCAGGATCTGCTGAGTCTTGGTGATTCGTTTGGCTGTCCAATCGTGACCGCCGAGCAATTCCTGATGCAGTTGGCTGCCCGAGGAACGAGTTCTACGAATTCAAGGCCAACGCGCAGAAACTCTCCGACCTTGGCTGCCTGATGGAGAACATGGGCTGCAAGGGCACGCAGGCCAACGCCGACTGCAACCTGCGGCCGTGGCATGGCGTCGGCTCGTGCGTGCGCGGCGGCTTCGCCTGCATTTCCTGCACCGAGCCCGGTTTTGAGGAGCCCGGGCATCCGTTCATGGAGACGCCGAAGATTGCCGGCATCCCGTCCGGTCTGCCGATCGACATGCCGAAGGCCTGGTTCGTCGCCCTCGCCGCGCTGTCCAAGTCGGCCACCCCGAAGCGCGTCCGCGAGAACTCACGTTCCGACCATCCGCTGATCGCGCCGGGAATCCGCAAGAGCGGCCCGAAGTGACGCGGCGCCTGACCATCGGTCCGTTCAATCGCGTCGAAGGCGACCTGGAAGTGACGCTCGAAGTCGCCGACGGTCGCATCGCCTCGGCACAGGTCAGCTCGTCGCTCTATCGTGGCTTCGAACACCTCCTGCTCGCCAAGCACCCGCTCGACGCGCTGGTGATCGTACCGCGCATCTGCGGCATCTGCTCGGTATCGCAGTCGGCCGCTGCCGCAGCTGCGCTGGCTGCCGCGGCTGGGCTGCAGATGCCACCCAACGGTCGCCTGGCCGCCAATCTGATTCTCGCCTGCGAAAACCTGGCGGATCATCTGACCCATTTCTACCTCTTCTTCATGCCCGACTTCGCGCGTGCCGCCTACCGCAACCGCTCCTGGCATGCCGCGACCGAGCGGCGTTTCCAGGCCAGCGTCGGCGAGGCGCTGCGCGAGGTGCTGCCGGCGCGCGCCGACCTGCTGCGCCTGATGGGCCATCTCGCCGGCAAGTGGCCGCACAGTCTGGCACTGCAGCCGGGCGGCACGACGCGTGCGGTGACGGCAACCGAGAAGGTGCGCCTGCTCGCCGTCCTGCGCGAGTGCCGCGCTTTCCTGAGCCGCACCGTCTTTGGCGACGTGCTCGAGAACGTCGCCGTGATCGGCAGCGCCGACCAACTCGCCGCCTGGGCGGAAGGCCGGCCGGCCGATCTGCCGCGTTTCCTCGAAATCGCCCGCGATCTCGGTCTCGCTCGCCGCGGACGCGCCAGCGACAGTTTTCTCAGTTACGGCGCCTACGCACATGGCGACGGCGACGGCCAGCCGCTCTTTGCGCGCGGCGTCTGGCAGGACGAACGCCGGCCCTTCGACGAGCAGGCGATCCGCGAGGACGTGACGCATGCGTGGCTGCACGGCGACCAGCCGCTGCATCCCGGACAAGGGGAAACGCACCCGCTCACCGGCGAGTTTGCCGACAAGGCCAGCGCCTATACCTGGTGCAAGGCACCGCGCTACGACGGGCGCATCGTCGAGACCGGCGCCCTGGCTCGCCAGATGGTCGCCGGACAGCCGCTGCTGCGCGCGCTGGTGGCCGCTGACGGCGGCAGCGTCCTGGCGCGGGTCGTCGCCCGGCTGCTTGAACTCGCCCTGGTGGTGCCGGCGATGGAGCGCTGGGTACGCGCCCTGACGCCGGGCGAGGCTTTCTGCCATCCCTGGCCGTTGCCTGATCAGGCGAGCGGCGTCGGCCTTATCGAAGCTGCGCGGGGATCTCTGGGCCACTGGCTGCGCATCGAACGCGGCAGGATCGCCGGCTACCAGATCATCGCCCCGACCACCTGGAACTTCTCGCCACGCGATGCGGCAGGCGTTCCCGGCGCACTCGAGCAGGCGCTGGTCGGGTTGCCCGTGGGCGAAGGCGAAAGGGTGCCGCTCACCGTCCAGCACGTCGTGCGGTCGTTCGATCCGTGCATGGTATGCACGGTGCATTGAAAAATAGTTCAATAAAAACAATTAGTTATGGCGTGCTGTGCGGAATTTGTGCGGAATTTGTGCGGAATGGGAAGTCCGGCGCGCAACATCAGATGCTCACCTTGACCCACTCATCCCCCCGGACATCCCGGTAGACACTGGTCATGTCCGCGCTCTTGTGCCCGGCCAACGCCTGCGCGTTAATGCCTTGATCGTGATACAGGCGTAGCGACAGGCTGCGCAGTTCGTGGAATGTCGGCGGCGTCTTGCCCTTCACAGTCACTCCGGCCGCGTCGCGCGCCTCGGCGAAGGCCTGTCCAATGGTCGTATCCCGAACCTTCGATCCAGGCTTTGCGCGCCCCGTGTGCGCAGTGTGATGCACGAGGTACCGGCTGAGCACTCCGTCTCTGCAGCGCGCGACCACATCGCCGACGGTCAAGCCAACGGCGTCAAGGCGCAGCCCCAGCGGAATCGCCACTTTCGCGCCACCCTTGCCTTGCTCGATCCACAGATGCCCGTCACGCGTCTGGGAAAAGAGCATTGCCGCAATATCAGCCCGGCGCTGTGCGGTGACAATTGCCAGTTCTATCGCCCGCGTCGCCCACGCGGGTTGATTGGCCGCACTCCATCTGTGAATTGCCTTGAAGTGCTCGAGCGAAAGCCGACCGCGCTGAGTCTCGACTCGTTCTGATCTGGTTGGTGCAACGGGGTTGTCGGCTCGCCAGCCGGCGGCGATCGCCTCGCGGAAGAAGTCGAGCAGAACCGATCGTGTCGCCTGCTGTGTTCGAGGGGTGCCGGCAAGCGTGGCAAGGTAGTCGGCAATGTGGCGTGTGGTAATCACCGAAATCGCCAGGTGCCCCAGAACCGGCTCGACCTTGACAAGGTAGCGACGCGCGACTGCCAGCGTTTCGGTCTTCACGTCGCGCGCCTTCACACGCTCCAGGTACAGCGGAATCCAGTCTGACACCCTGTCCGGAGCGCTCTGGACGGTGTGTATCAGGCGCTTCTTCTGCATCTTGCCGTGCAGGTGCAGGTAGACTTCCGTCACCTGTGAGATTGCCTGCTGCAGCGTCATCCTGCCGAGAACGAATCCTCCGGCTGGCGGTTTCGAGTCCATGAACGGGCACACGTCAGCCGGCGGATCCCATGCGAAATATCCGGGACGGACCTCGCGCAGTCCCCTTGGCCAATGGCGGCGGCTACGCTGCCGAGCGTTGGCGGCCATAGATCAACCTCATCAGTTCGTTGCTCTCTGACACCGACGCCTGATACTCGGCGTCCACAGGGACCCGCCACTCGCGGCCGATGCGGACTGCTCCTGGAATCTTCCCCTGCCGGCACCATCGGCGAAGCATTTGAGCCGATGCCGGCGGGTCGAACCGTGCGGCACTCCAATGGGCGACGGGTATCAGCTTTGGTGGCATTGCATTCTGTCCTCCATTATTGTATCGCTCGCCTACCTGGCGCGAGGCTTGTTAGGCCCGCACCAGTTCCGCCACCAGTTCCGGCACGCGCAGCCGCACGGGGTCCGGCAGCACCGTGCCATCGTCGGCCGTGAAGGCGCGCGGGCCGAGGTGCTTGGCGCACTCATCCACCAAGCCGCGATAGAAATCGGCGTTGCGCTGGGCTTGCGCTG
Organism: Candidatus Accumulibacter vicinus; assembly: GCA_002425405.1. Lineage (GTDB taxonomy): Bacteria > Pseudomonadota > Gammaproteobacteria > Burkholderiales > Rhodocyclaceae > Accumulibacter > Accumulibacter vicinus. The sequence goes on along the minus strand of DIME01000144.1, from coordinate 8,418 downwards.
CCGTGTCCATCCACGCCGCGATGCGCCGCGCAACAGCCTCGGCCAGTCGCACGTCCATCTCGATGCCGCTGGTGTCGTCGTCGCACCAGCACTGCGCGGCCATCTGTCGCGCTGTGTCCATATATTGTTCCATCGCGTTCCTTTCTCTCGGCCACGGCGGGCCTAACATGGCAGTCAACCGGACCTTGGCCGGTTACTTCTGCGTTGTGCGTCACTCGCTGTCCTCTTCTTCGGCTTCCATCCAGCCTCCTTCCCATTCCACCGCTTCGGTGCTGTCCTTGGGGTATGGGCATGAATTCAGCGGCTCGCCGTTCATGTATGCCTCGCGGCCCTCATCTATCGGGTGTTGCTTTTCGGCCATTTCAATCTCCTTTGTTAAAAGTCGGTTCTGGTGGGACGGCGACGCCGAACCCTACGGTCAAGAGGGACTGTCTGCCGGCATTCCGCCGTCAGCCAGCCCCTTACCTTGACCGTTAGGTGCCTCGTTCTTGCACTGCGCCAGCAGGTCTGCATACGCCTTGTCAATTTTGCTATCGATGTAGCGGACATATTTCCGATTCGTTTTCCACGAGAAGTATCGAGCCGCCAAGTCTTTGCCCCACCCCCACCAAACCCAGCACGCCCACCATGAAGAGCGTATCTCGTAGTCCAGAAAGTATTTGATCGTCATGTCATCTCCAAAAATCTGAGTTGGCGGTACGGCACCTAACACTACATTCGAGCGGACTCGCTTCGCTCACCGCTCAATTTCGGCGTTCGGCGTCATGATTGGTGGCTCATCGATCACGTCAAAGGCCGTAGGCGTCAGCATCGTCCACAAGTTCACGGTGCCGGGCGGGCTCTGCTCCAACTGCTTCGCGGCCACCAGCAACCACGCGCCGACATCATTGCGAATGCGCGCCACGCGGCGATATCCATTACCCCGAATACTCTTTCCGTCACCTCGTTGATGCCTATGCGTCCAACTCATAGCTCCGCTTCACCCGTAAAAAGTGCCGCTTGTCCATCGGACGGGCCTCGCACTCATCAGCCGCGGCGAGTAACCGCGCGGATTCTCGGGGCGTGGCGTCGGCCGTCACGGAATTCACGGTCGTCTGGGTGCATCGCAATATTATTGAGGAGGACGGAGAGGACTATTTGTTCTACACCCTCGGCGATCGCTTTCTCTTATCGTCACCCCTACCCTTGCGCTCGACGAACGAGTACGCGCACGGGGTTCGCCCCTATACCCTTGGGTGCTGTGTTCTGGAAACACACAAACCCTACCCTTCAAGCCCGATCAAATTGACGCGGGATGTGCAGGCGGAAATTAACGAGATTGCCAACCAACGTATCGATAACGTCAAGCTGGCGCTGAACAAGCGGTATTTTGCCAAGCGCAACCAGCAGATCGATATCCGCAGCCTCACACGAAACACCCCCGGCTCCATCACAATGATGAACAACCCGGAAACCGATGTGAGAGTCTTCGACACCCCTGATGTCACGTCCAGCAGTTATCAGGAGCAGGACCGGCTCAATCTCGATTTCGACGAGATGTCCGGCACGTTCTCGCCAGGCAGCGTGCAATCCAATCGTCGTCTGAACGAGACGGTGGGCGGCATGAACAAACTGACCGACAGCGCCAACCTGTTGAGCAATTATCAGCTCAAGACGTTTGTCGAGACGTGGGTCGAGCCGACACTTCGACAGTTGGTCCTGTTGGAACAGCACTACGAGACGGACGAGAAAATTCTGGCTTTGGCCGGCAAGAAAGCCCAGCTCATGCAGCGGTTCGGGATTGACGCCGTGACCGATTACCTGCTGTCCAACGAGATGACCTTGACCGTGAATATCGGCATGGGCTCGACAAGCCCCACCGAGCGAATCAATAACCTGATCACCGGCGTAAGAGGAGTCAAGGACGCCCTGGCCGACGGGATCATGGAGCGCTACGGAGCGGACCCGGTCGAGATCATCAAGGAGGTGTTCGGTGCGCTGGGGCACAAGAATGGTGGCCGCTTCTTCAAAGCCCCTGGCGACGAAGACCCGCGCCTGGCCGGGCTGCAGAAGCAAATCGAACAACTCCAGCAGCAGCTCGAAGCCAAAATGCCGCAAGCCATTATCGACGCTACTGTGCGCAAGCTCGATGCAGAGGTGGCCAACCTGCAGGCAAACAAGGTGGCCACCGGTGTCGGGGCGGCGTATGCCGCGATGCAGGCCGGGGAGGTTATTGCCGCGGTGCCCCAGGTGGCGCCGATCGCCGACAAGGTGATGCAAACCGCAGGGTATATCTCTCCGACGCCTCCAGGGATCGACCCGAATTTTCCCGATTCGGCGGTGGCCGCCGCCGGCGCCGGTCCTGGTTTGACTCCGGCCGCACAAGAGGCCGCGCAAACCGGACCGATTGCGCTGCCTGAAAGCGGTAATACCAGCCCGATGTTTCCCGGCCGTGCGACAAGTCCGATGGTCGGGAAACAACAAGGAATCGAAACGCAGCGCGCTGACGGTATCTGACACTTGAGTGGGGGTGTACTAGCATGGCGGGAGAAGTTGAAAAAAATGGGGCTTCTGCCCTTTATCGGGAGGTCGATTTCGGTATTGCCGTTGAGACTTTCCTCGGATCGCCGATCGGGAAATACCTGGTCCAGCGGGCTGAAGAAGAGGTGGAAGAGGCTGTCGAGAAGCTCAAGAGGGTGGATTGCACGGCTACCCAGGAAATCCGGGCGCTGCAAAACCAAATCTATCGGGCGGAATCGATCCAGTATTGGCTCGCGGAAGCGATCCAGGCCGGACAAATTGCCAGTGATGAACTGATTGACCAACGGATTTAGGGACACACAATGTTCGAAGACCAGACTGCCGACCCCATCCTTGAAGAGGACGGGTCGAATGCCGAAACGGTAACTCCTCCGCCGGAGAAAAGCGCTCGCGAATTGGCGATTGACGCCATCGCGGAAGCCAATCTGCGTCGGCTGGAAGCCGAATCGAATGTGAATCTCACCGAAACGGTGACCCCGTCCGCAGATCAGGAGCAACTGGCTGCGCAACTCTCCGATGAGGTCATTGCGGACCCGCGCGACAAGAAAGTGCGGATCAAGGTCGATGGTGTTGAGCAGGATGTGCCCCTTGCCGATGTTCTCCGGTCCTACCAGATCGGGTCCGCCGCGGACAAGCGCCTGCAAGAGGCCTCCCGAATTCTGAACGAAGCGAAAACCCAAGCACAGCAGGCGGCACCTGCCCCTGCACAGGAACCTGCCCTGGCGCCTGGACCAATCACCGTGACTCCCCCGGTGGCGGTTGAAAGCCGGGTGCGAGAAGCGTTCGAAAAGCTCTTTGAGGGTGATTCGGACGCGGCTGTGAAAGCGATGTCGCAATTGATTCTGGAGTCCAAGGGCGGCGAGCAGCCTACCCCGGAACTCATATCGATTGATCAAATCGCCGAGCAGTTGCAGCAACGACTTGCGGTCGATACCGCTTTTGCGACAATCCAGCGTGACTACCCGGACGTTATCGCCAACAAGGACATCGAGCTCCTGACCGCCATCAAGGTGAATCAGAAGATTGCGGAAGGCGCCTCGCGCGCCTCGGCCATGCTCGAATCCGCCAAGGAAGTCTACGAAACCCTTGGCAGGCCGATACCAGGGCGCCCGCCGGAAGAACAAAGCGAATCAAGGAGCGAGAAGTTGAGGCTCAAGGCGGGGATGGATCGCATCCCGGCCGCCAATTTGTCGGCAGCGCAGACCGATGAAGCTTCCCAGTATGTCGACGCCTCCAGCGTAATTCAGGAGATCGCCAACCGACGCATGGGACAGAGTCTGGTGATGTCGCGCCGGTGATCTCGAATTTTGATTAAGTAAGGAGCAACGCTCATGGCCGCAGGTCAATTGTGGGTCAATGTCGGCGGGTATTTTTGGTCCGCCAATCTCTCGAACGTGCTGCGCAATGCGGTTCAGCCGATGTGCAAGTTCCGGCAATTCGCCGATGTCAAGGACGCCGCCGTCCAGGGCAAGGGGAAAGGGGATGCATTCCACTGGAACGTCTATTCGGACATCTCGACGCAGGGTACGACTCTGGTCGAAACCACGGTCATGCCGGAATCCAACTTCACGGTGACCCAGGGCACCATGACGATCAACGAGTACGGCAACAGCGTTCCCTACTCCGGGAAGCTCGACGACCTGTCGTTGGTACCGGTGCGCGAAATCATCAACAAGGTGCTGACCAACGACGCCAAGAAGGCCTTCGACTTTGCTGCGAATGCCCAATTCAAGCTGACACCGTTGCGTGCCATTCCGACGGGCGGCACCGACACCGCCGCGATCACGCTCTACCCCAACGGCACGGTCACCGGCACCAACAACGTCGCGCTCGGCCTCGCGCACGTCAAGACGATTGCCGACACGTTGAAGGAGCGCAACATCCCGCCGTACGAGGGGGATGACTATTTCTCAATCGGCCGGCCACGGACATTCCGCTCGCTCAAGAACGACCTGGAGGCGGTGAACAAATACACCGCTGAAGGCTACGCCAAGATCGCTTCCGGCGAGATCGGCCGGACGGAGAACATCCGGTTCGTCGAGCAGACCAACATTCCTTCGGCGGGATGGTCGCAGGGCAAATCCGATACCGTCCATTTTTTCGGGGCCGACACGGTGGCCGAAGGCATTGTGGTTCCCGAGGAGATGCGAGGCAAGATTCCGGGGGACTATGGGCGATCGCGCGGGGTGGCCTGGTATTACCTCGGCGGCTTCGGGCTGGTGCACACGGTGGCGACGCAGGCCCGTGTCATCCAGTGGGACAGCGCGTCCTAAGCGCCAGGTGATCCTGGCAGTGTTTCGAGAGGAATGATTATGTCATACGATGACGCAAACAGTGTAATTCGTCGCGAGGGCTTTGCTGGTGAAGCCGGCGGCGCGGCGACCACGGAATATACCAAGTTCCGCAGCTTTCAAGCCGCCAAGCTCAAGAAGGCGCATGCCGTTGTGACCACGGCCGGGACCACCACGGGGCACGGTCTGGGGGTGTATCACGGCACCACTTCGATCGGCAGCATCACCCTGGGAACGGCCGCGGCGGGCTCCACGGCGGCTTCGGCGACCCTTGACAGGGCACTGGCAGCATACGATCAGGTGTCCGTCAAGACTCTGGCCGATGCCACCGGCAAGGCGCACGTGATCTTTGAGTACGAGGTCTTGCCCGATGCCGTGAAGACGACCTAAGAGGGACAGGAAGGCGCTGATCATCATCTAACCATTAGGTGGGGGTGTGCGTAAATTGGGGTTGTCTGAACCTCAACAGCACAAGGACCCCATCAAATGGCCGAGAAATACATTCCCTCTGGGCAGCTCCAGGGGGACACCACCCCTCTTCCCTACCGGGGCTCCGGTACCGGGTTTCAAGGCACCTCGCACGGTGTCGATTTCGACCACGACAGTACCCAGCGCCTGGCCGGTGTCGATGCGCAAAGTGACTCCTACAAGCAGTGCCTGCCGCACGACGACCCGTTCATCCCCATCCACCAATCGAGCAACCCCGATTTCACCGGCAGCCTGGGGCAGTTTGACGCAGGGAGCGCCGAGCGCGACGCTGACGTAGGGCAACGCGATGGCTAAGGTGCTCGACAAAAGCAGGGACTTCGGGGAGGTGTATGGCGCTGAATCGGGCGTCCGCTATGTGCAAGACGGCCTGGAGTTTGATGTCCAGGGGAACCTCCTGACAACCGGAGAAGCCACCTTGGTCAGCAAGACGGCGAAACCCCGCGGCAGGCCCAAGGCTACGGCGACGGTGTTTTCAGCCGATGAGCAAATCCTCGAACAAGAGGGGGTGCTGTGACCTGGCGTCCGGATGATCCCCAGGGCAATGAGGCCGCGAAGATTCGGTGGGAGATCGTGCCCTACACTCGGGGTGCTGTCGTCGATCTGGGCTGCGGGCCGAACAAGGCGTTCCCCCATTTCATCGGCATCGACAGTTGCAAGGACACCGCGCTGTTCGGCATCGAGATGAAGCCGGATGTGGTTGTCGAGGATTGCTCCGACCTATCCGGTGCCGTTTTGACGGAGAGCTGCGATGCGGTGTTCTCCTCACACCTCCTGGAGCACATCGAGGACTACCCAGCGGCGCTTACAGAGTGGTGGCGTTGCGTCAAGGTCGGCGGATACCTGGTTCTCTACCTGCCACACAAGTCGTTCTACCCACACATTGGCACGGCCGGGGCCAACCCTGACCACAAGCATGATTTCGAGCCGGTGGACATCATCAATGCCATGCGCAAGATTGTCGACGCCGAAGGCGGCTGGGACCTGGTGGAGCGGCAGCAGCGCAACGGCGCGGACGAGTATTCCTTTTTGCTGGTCTTTCGGAAGCGCGCAGAGTCAGGATGCCGGTTCGAACACCTCCAGCGCCGGCAGCCCAAGAAATCGGCCTGTGTCGTCCGGTACGGCGGCTTCGGGGACATGATCCAGACGGCCAGTATTCTCCCGGCGCTGAAACGGCAGGGGTATCACGTAACGGTGATGACCACACCCAAAGGTCAGGAAATCCTCCAGCACGACCCGCACATCGATGCCTGGTCGATTCAGGACACCGATCAGGTACCGAATGCCCTTCTCCCGGAATTCTGGGCGTACCAGGCCAAGAAATACACCGTGTTCATCAATCTCTCGGAGTCGGTCGAAGGTACCCTGCTTTCGATGCCGGGCCGGGTGAGCCACTCCTGGCCCGCCAAAGTCAGGCATGACATGATGAACCGCAACTACGGCGAGTTCGCCGCGAGCCTCGCCGGTGTGCCGTTCGCGCGTGACGGCAAGTTTTACCCTTCTCCCGAAGAAGACGCCGTGGCGCAAGGGAAGCTGCTTGCCGGCGGGATCAACCTCCTCTGGGCACTGAGTGGCAGCAGTTGCCACAAGTTCTACCCCGGTCAGGACGAGGTTCTGGCCAGCTTGCTCCGTGCTTTCCCACGGTGCCGGATTTTCCTGGTGGGAGACGAGACCTGCAAGCTCCTGGAACAGGGGTGGGAGAAGGAACCGCGGATCGTCCGGTTGTCCGGAGAACTCGGTATCCGGGACACTCTGGCGCTGGCGAAGCGGGTTGATGTCGTCGTCGGCTGCGAAACCGGTGTCCTTAATGCGGTAGCGTTCGAACCCAACCGCAAGGTGGTGATGCTCTCGCACTCATCGATCGAGAATCTCACGAAGCACTGGGTCAATACGGTTTCACTTACCCCCGTAAGCCTGCCATGCTACCCCTGCCACATGCTCCACTACAACTGGGACAACTGCCACCAGGACGGGCTGACAGGCGCAGCAAAATGCCAGCGTAGCATTCCGCCGAAGTCGGTATTTCAGGCGATCGTCACCACAGCGATCAAGGCGGTCGCATGAATCTGGACGAGCTACGCAATCTCTGGCGACGGCGAGTACAGGACATCCGCCCTGCGGGCTCCAATGCGCCCTATTTTTGGTCCGATGCTGATTTCTCCGGATTCCTGAACGAGGCGCAGAGAGAAGCCGCGCGGCGATCGCACCTTCTGGTGGATTCGACCCACGCGATGACGCAGGTAAGTGTTTCAGTGGGGGATCGGGTTGTTGCGCTCGACCCCAGGATTCAAGGCATCCGACGTGCCAGGATGGCGTCCAGTGGGGTTCCCCTGCCCTTGAGAAGCGTTCGGGATATGGACGAGTATCTTCCGGGTTGGGAAGACTCGGCTGCCGGCATACCTCGTTTCTACGTGCTCGATTACCAGTCCGGGGCCGTGTGTTTGTGGCCGCCATCTGCGAACGCGGACACCCTCAAGCTCACGGTGGTGCGCGATCCTCTGAACGAACTCGTCGAGGATGACGACGTGCCGGAGATCAATTCCCGCTACCACCTTGCCCTCCTGGATTGGGTCAGCTACCGGGCGTTTTCCGTGCCGGATACGGACACTAATGACTCCAAGAGAGCGGAGAAGGCTCTCGCGGATTTCGAGCGGGAGTTCGGAATCTCTGCAGGGGCAATCAACGAGCACTGGGCACTTGAACAATATGCCGACATCGGAGATTTCCAATAGTGCCTGACAAAGACTACAACCTGGCGGATATGCTCGAAGCCAGTCGCAAGGCGGATTTGCCCGAAGACCGTCGCAAGGCGGATTTATCGGAAAGCGAGCGCGACCGGATACACCAGAAGTTGGATGAGCTACGCGACATGATTCGTGATCACATCGAAGATGAGAAACAGATTGCCCCAGCGTTGAACGAACTGATCGCGCTCTGGCGAGCGTCGAAGATTATCGCGGTGTTTATTGCAGGTGCGGCAGCATTGATTTCTACCACTTGGGCGGCAGTAGTGTGGATAAAGGAGCACGTCAGATTATGAGTCTGAGGACCTTGAAACTGCCGTCGATTCGCATTGGGGCCTCAGCGGACATCCAGATCCGCATTGAGACAGACGAGATTG
>DIME01000031.1 GCA_002425405.1 Candidatus Accumulibacter vicinus | reverse complement strand
GCGAAGATGTTCGGGTCGAAAATGATGTCCTCGGGTGGAAAAGCCGCCTGTTCGGTGAGCAGCCGATAGGCGCGCGCGCAGATTTCGGTCTTGCGCGTGTAGGTGTCGGCCTGCCCGTGCTCGTCGAAAGCCATGACCACCACCGCCGCACCATAGCGGCGCGCCAGCCTGGCCTGGCGCAGGAATTCGGCCTCGCCCTCCTTCATCGAGATCGAGTTGACGATGCCCTTGCCCTGGATGCACTTGAGACCCGCCTCGATGACTTCCCATTTCGACGAGTCGATCATGATCGGCACGCGCGCGATGTCCGGTTCGCCGGCGATCAGCTTGAGGAAGCGATCCATGGCCGCTTGCGAATCGAGCATCGCTTCGTCCATGTTGATGTCGATCACCTGCGCGCCGTTTTCGACCTGCTGGCGGGCAACCGCCAGCGCATCGTCGAAGCGGCCTTCGAGGATCATCCGGGCGAAGGCGCGCGAGCCGGTGACATTGGTCCGCTCGCCGACATTGACGAACAGTGATTCCTTGCCGACGTTGAAGGGCTCGAGACCGGACAGGCGCAGCTTCCTTTCGATCACCGGGATGGCGCGCGGCTTGACGCCAGCAACACGGCTGGCAATCGCCGCGATATGTTCGGGCGTGGTGCCGCAGCAGCCGCCGACGATATTGACGAAACCTTTCCTTGCCCAGTCGGCGATTTCGGCGGCCAGTTGTGCCGGCGTTTCGTCGTAGCCGCCGAAAGCATTCGGCAGGCCGGCGTTCGGGTGCGCCGAAACGAAGCAGTCGCAGATCTGCGACAATTCCTCGACGTACTGGCGCAACTCGCCGGCACCGAGGGCACAGTTGAGCCCGAAGCTCAGCGGGCGGACATGGTTCAGCGAGTTCCAGAACGCTTCGGCGGTCTGCCCCGAGAGAGTCCGTCCCGAGGCGTCGGTGATCGTCCCGGAAATCATCACCGGCCAGCGGCGACCGACCTCATCGAAGTGTCGTTCAATGGCAAACAGCGCCGCCTTGGCGTTCAGGGTGTCGAAGACGGTCTCGACCAGCAGGAGGTCGGCGCCGCCATCGCAGAGTCCGCGGATGGCTTCGGCGTAGGTGCCGACCAGTTCGTCGAAGCTGGTGTTCCGGTAGCCGGGGTCATTGACATCCGGCGAGATCGAAGCGGTGCGCGAGGTCGGCCCGATGACGCCGGCGACAAAGCGGGGCCTGGCCGGGTTCCTGGCAGTGAATTCGTCGCACACCGCCCGCGCCAGTTGCGCGCCGGCCACGTTCAGCTCATATACGATGGCTTCGAGATGGTAATCGGCCTGCGAGACGCTGGTCGAGTTGAAGGTGTTGGTCTCGATGATGTCGGCGCCGGCGGCCAGATACTCGGCATGGATCGCACGGATGACCTCTGGTCGAGTCAGCAGCAACAGGTCGTTGTTACCCTTGAGATCGTGCGCATGCGTCGCGAAGCGACTGCCACGATAATCCGCCTCCTGCAGGCCCTGGCGCTGGATCATCGTTCCCATTGCACCGTCGAGAACCAGAATGTGCTTTTCGAGGAGGGTTTTCAGTTCGTCGGTACGGTCAGCTTGCATGGATGGCATGGGTGAATTCCCCCGGTTTTTTCGCTGGTCTGTGGTTGTAAAACAGAAAACCCGTCGGTGCAAAGCTCGACGGGTCTTGATGAGGGCCTCGCTTGAGCGGCATTTTTAGCGCGCCCGCAATCTGCTCAAGTCAACCGGCCGTTCTGCGGTTCTCCGCACGTGGGCGCTTGGGTTGTCGCCTTTCGAAGAGACGCAGGCCGAAAAACATGATCGATCCGACCACGCCCATGCCGAGAAAGAAACCCGTGTAGGCGAGCGGCATCGGCCAGTCGAGCGCCTGCGCCATGGTTGAAAACTCGGACATGCCGCCGGCACCGGCGAGGACGTTGATCGGCATGAAGACGACGCTGAGCACGGTCAGTCGCTCGATTTTCTTGTTCTGGTTGATGTTGATCGCGCTGTCCGTGGCATCCATCAGGAAGTTGATCTTGTTGAACAGGAAAGCAGTATGTCCGTCGAGAGATTCGATGTCGCGCAGAATCTCGCGCACATCGAGTTGCTGGGCGTCCGACAGCAACTTGCCACGCAACAGGAAGGACAAGGCGCGCCGGGTATCGAGCACGCTGCGGCGCGTCCGTCCGTTGAGATCTTCCGCTTCGGCGACTGCTGCGAGGATGTGTGAGGCCTCAACGTCGGTCACATGCGACCGCAGCACCTGTGTGCCGGCCTTCTCCAGCTCACCGTAGACGTCTTCCAGCGCGTTGGCCGAGTACTCGACGTCTGCGGCGTAAAGGTCGATGAGAACGTCCTTACCATCGGTGACGTAACCCGGCCGGGTACGCGCGCGCGCGCGCTGCAGGCGGAACACCGGCAGTTCCTCGGTACGCACGGTAAACAGGATCTCGTTGTGGAGGATCAGGGCAACCGGAACGTTGCGCGATTCGCTCTTGGTGTCAAGCAGGAAGTCGGAGTGCAGGTGCACCTCGCCGTCGTCCTCGACATAGAAGCGTGCGCTGGCTTCGAGGTCGGTCAGGGTGACCGGGTCCGGAATCTCGACGTCGAACATCTCGCCAATCCAGCCGCGGATTTTCCTGGTCGGGGCCACCAGATCCACCCAGATCGGGTGGACGTTCTTCAGATCCTCCGGGCCGCTGACCGAGATCTGATGCAGGCGGCCATCACGCAGCTCGAAGGCCGTGCTCGTGGTTTTTTCATTGCGGTAATGGCTGTCATCGATCAACTCTTCGAGGACATCGTCGGAGAGGAGCGCCAGGATCGGGTCAGCGCCTTCCTTGACTTCGTCCCAGACCACCAAACGCTCATTGGGGTCCAGCGATTCAAGAATGTAGGCGATTTCCTTCGGCGGCATCCGCCGGAGCTTCTCGCGAAGTTCCTTGCGATACTGTTGCTGGATCTCCGGGTCGAGTTCTCCCTGGTTCTGGCCGTCCTGCTCGGGGACGAGCTCTTCGACCAGTTTCTGCAAGGAGAGCAGGGAGCGCACCTCGGTCAGGTGTACATCGGCAATGCCCTTGATCGGGGCTGCGCCATAGACATTGCCTTTGCTTTCTTCGCCCATGTTCTCGATTCCCTGATGATCAGATGCAGAAAGGGGGTGCGGATTGTAGCACTACTGAACATACGCAGCACCTGAATGAGGACTTATTTTGGCCATGGAAACAATTTGTAATCTCTTTATGCCAGCAGGCGGTGGCAGCGAACGACCGTGCGCTGTCGAACCCACGGTGATGTCCTTGTAGGGAATTCGCATTCGTCCTACAATCGCACTCTGCGTGCTGCGCCGCAGCAACGCCAGGGTTGCCGGGACGATCCTTGCCTAAGCGATTTGCCGGCCGATGACGGTACAACCGTGGGCAATGTCCCGCGACTGAGGTTCTGGGAGGAACGGTGACGGCAACAAACGCGCCGCACGGCGAGAAGTCAGGTCTGGCAGCCACCGCACTGGCGGCCATGG
>DIME01000186.1:1380-8201 GCA_002425405.1 Candidatus Accumulibacter vicinus | reverse complement strand
CTGGAGAAGAACGGCCCTTACCTCCTGAAACCGGGCCACTTCATCCTGGCCCAGTCGGAGGAGATGTTCAACCTGCCCGACAACGTCAGCGCGGAGTACAAGCTCAAGTCCTCGATGGCCCGGATTGCGATCGACCACGCAAATGCCGGGTGGTGTGACGCCGGGTGGCACGGTTCCGTGCTCACCCTGGAACTGGTCAACAACTCCCGGCACCACGCGATCGTCCTGACTCAGGGCGACGGAATCGGACAGATGATTTTCTTCCAGCATGAGCCCGTCCCGGCACATGCCAGTTATGCCACCAAAGGCCGCTACAACGGCGACAAGTCAACCCAAGGAATTCGAGAATGAAAACTGCAATCGCCACCCTGCGCGGAATCTCTCCCTATTCGCAGAGCAAGCACTACACCACCGACAAGCTCCCGAAGGAGTTGCCCAAGGATTTCGAGGAGCGCACCTGGCGAGACCGGGTGCACGCCAACGAAGACGGAAACGTGTTCATCCCGCCGATGGCCTTCAAAAACTGCCTGTCTGACGCCGCCAAGTTTCTGTCCATCCAGATTCCAGGAAAGGGCAAGAGCACCTACACCAAGCACATCGAGGCCGGGGTTCTGGTCACCGATGCCCTGATCCTCCAGATCAAAAAGGACGAGGTCAAAGGCGAGTGGCTGTTCGTGCCCTCGGACGGGATCCGCGGCGGCGGCCGGCGCGTCGAGAAGTGCTTCCCGGTCATTCACCAATGGGGTGGCGACGTGACCTTCTACATCCTCGATGAAACCGTCACCGAGGACGTATTCAGGAACATCCTGGAACAAGCCGGCGCATTCGTCGGTATCGGTAGGTTTCGCCCCCGAAACAACGGAATTTATGGAAGGTTCAAGGTGGAGAAGCTGGTCTGGAATTAAAACCCGGCGTGGCGTGGCTTGGCTCGACGGGGCATGGCGAGGCGGGGCTTGGCAGGACCGGGCGCGGCAAGACGTGGCGAGACCGGGCTTGGCATGACAAGACAAGGGCATCACGCAGCTTTCAGCCTCCTCGTCGAGGGGGCTGTCGGATGCGAAAGCATCGCGGCTTGGCAGGACTAGACACTGTGACGCTCGGCGTGACTGGGCATGACAAAGCAAGACACGACGAGACAAGACAAGGCAAGGAACCCACAACACATGAGGACCAAAATGGACGAAGAAACACCGCTTTTCCGGCAGGGTAGCGACAGCGCTGCCCTGATCCGGTTTCTGAGCGACATCCCGGTGGGCGGCATGGCCACCTACGACCAACTGTCAGCGGAGATTGGCCGAGATATCCACCTCTTCTGGCATGTCCTGGAAACAGCGCGTAATCGGCTGGTCATCGACAAGCGAATCGTCTTCGATGTGGTGTTGATGGTAGGACTTCGGCGCCTGAGCGATGATGAGATCGTGGACCTGAGCGATCGGGCCAGGGACAAATCCCGCCGGCACGCCCGAAGAGTGGCCCGCAAGTTGGTTTGCGTAAATTACGACCAGCTTTCTCGCGAGAAGCAGACCAAGCACAACGCCGCACTCTCTTTGTTCGCTGCAATGACCGAGTTGGTCTCATCAGGGAGCCAGAAACGGCTCGAAGCCAAAGTGGAGCAGCAGGGCACTCAACTCCCCGCTGCTCGAGCAGCGATCGTGGCACTGGGGTGGGTGGAAAAATGACAGACAAAGACCTAGAAGACCTGGCGTACCGCTGGGACTGTGTGACCAAGGGCTATGCGAAGCTGACCTTCAAAGAAGCGCACGCCGATATGCAGGCGTTGCTTGCCGAAGTGCGCAAGGCCGGAGAATTGAGGCGCAGGATTGCCGAACTGGAGGCGCATGTGCGCAAGCGAAACAACGACATGCAGGAATTCGCCTGCGAAGTGGTAAGGCTGGCAAACCAGAAGTACGCGGACTTTGCGGCCTAACGCGGCCATCCGTAGGTGGTCCCGCTTGAGTGTTATGCAGCAACTTTTTTGGAGAAACGATGACCTTTGCAGACCAATTCACCGGTGACATTGCCCTGCACCAGATGCAGGTGATCCGCGACGACGGCGTGCACCGGCACCTAAGGTTCCAGCGGCCCGGCACGATGTGCATGCACTTCGATCTGCTGACATGGCCCGGCTACCTCTGCTACACGGGAGACATGGGCACCTACGTCTTCCGGCGCCTGCACGACATGTTTCGGTTCTTCCGGCGCGGCGAGAACCGCGGCCAGTACCACATTGACCTGCGGTACTGGGCCGAGAAGCTGGAGGCCGCCGACCGTTGTGACGGCGTGCGCAAGTGGACGCCCGAGAAGTTCAGGGCCGAGGTCCGCGACTACTTCGAGCAGCACACCAGCGACGACGAAGACTACCCCGCCGAGCGTCGAGCAGCGCTCTGGCAGGAGATCGACGAACAAGTGTGCGCCGCGGCAGACGACAGCGAGCACCACGCATGGGTGGCGTTGTGGGAGTTCGAGCACGACAGGTTCCGCTTCCAAGATTGGGAGCGCGACTGCAAGGTGTGGACGCACCGCTTCCTGTGGTGTTGCTACGCGCTGGAGTGGGCCATCGACACCTATGACGCGCAGAAGGCCGGAGCGCCGGCTGTTGCTACATAGCGAGCCACTTGAGTGACGGAGAAAAGTGATGACAACAACACTGCTGATGGAGCTGCCAAAGTGCTCGGAGCACGGGATATATATATGGTGCTGCGGCCACTGGCATGCCAGACGCCGGAGCAGAAATTCTGCGGAGCCTGGTACGACTGCCCGGCGTGTACGCAGACGGTGCTTTTCGAGAGCCATGAACTGCGCGCACAACTGGCAGAGATGCGAAATCGAGAACAAGCACAGGAAGAAAGGAAACGGACATGACAGGACGCATCAGTTTGGCATTGGCGACGATGGTGGCTATGACGGCAGGAGCAGGGATGGCTGGCGCGAGTAGGCCTATTACGGTCCGCAGTGATGACAGGCGATATGCCCCCGTGAGGCCGCCAAGAAATGAACCAGACAACCGAGGCCGGTGCACTGAGAAAGACGAGATTGCGCTGGCGAAGGCAGAGGCGAAGCGCCAGCGAAAAGCGGCGAAGCGTGGTGCAGCAAAAGCCGGCGGAGGCTGGACGGCGAGCAAGTGCGCGCAATGACGCCCAACGTGCGAGCTAACGCCGCCCAGCGCGGCGAATAGGAGCAACATGGAAGCAGACCAAGTAGCCCTCTGCGATGGGTCGGCGTTGAGCGAGGTGTTAGGCAACACCGCCCAGGCTGTTGACTGGGAGCAGCATCGCTGCAGCGACGGTGTGCTTTGCGAATTTAGACCGCGCGCCGAGTACAAAGGGCGACCAATAAAGCCGTGGATTGCGAAGAAGGCTGGCGCGCGATTTGTTTTGCGCACCATGTGGCTGATGGGCGAAGACGATTCTTACCCTGGCGAGTACGCACTTTCTACGGTTGACTCTTGTGGCGGCCTGATGAAACGCTTGGCATTGCTTGGGTGGCAAGCGACGATGTTGTTGTGTTGCCTAACGCTCAAGATCAGCCGAGTCGGCTGGAGCGCAGTTTTTAGGTCTGTATACGGAGCGTGAACAACTTGGAGAACAGATATGCCACTTCCACAACACCTGCGGCCCAAAACGTACTGGGAGAAGCGCGCCGATCTGATGGAGGAATCCACTTGGAGGCTCGCCATAATCATGGTCGAAGCACTGCCGCCGCAGTATGGCGCCCTGGTAAGCGACCACCTGCGCGAGTGGAACGACATGCTGGACAAACTGCGCGAAGAACACCCAGCAAACGGGGCCGAAGCGAAAGGACAGTGATGCTGATGAAACCACCGACCGTGCCGGCGAACTACGCCAACTCTCCAAGCTACGAAGACTTGGTGAACGCGCTGGAGCAGATCCGGCACGTCACCGCGCCGACGCCCGATGACGGCGGCCACCACGAGGCCGCGCACGACCTCGCTGACGCAATGCTGAAGCGCGCAAGCAGTACGAGGCGCAGCGCCGAGCCTTCGACACGCTGCCGGACGACTATGAGTGCCCGCACTGAGGCCGAACGCAAAGTTCAGCGGCCGTACTCGGTCCGCTGCAACGCAGAGTTAGAAGGCTACGGTCAACTGTAGAAAAGGACGAAAAATGGGATGGACGAAAAAATCACCGACCAAGCCTGGGTTTTACTACTGGCAAGGCGGACGACTGATCGGCGACCAAGTCGCCTTTGTACAGGTGTCCGCCTACAAAAACCAAGAGCTCTTTTTGCTTGCTCAAGAAATGTGCATTGGTGGCTACAAGAATGCACCGGCAGATGCCCCGGCAAAAGAATGGGGCGGGATATGGGCCGGACCACTCCCGCAGCCACGGGATGTTAATACGCCTTCTAACGCAGGGTTAGGCCCGCTGCTGGATAGCGAGGAAGACCCCGCGCGTCTGTGGGCAGAGATACACCTGCTGCGCGCCGCTGTGCAAGGCCCGGACGGGTATGCGACCTGGCAAGACGCTGCCACTGCCGAGCGCGTGCGCCGCGTGAAAGCCGAGAAGGCGCACCTTGCCAACGAAGCCGTGCCTTCTGTTGCCGCAGATGTATGGCCTAACGAGCAGAGCCGATGAACGCAAACGAATTCAAGGCGCAAGAGCGGGCAAAGAACGTTGCCAAGTTTGGGCGATGGGCATCCGCAAGGAAACGGGATGCGGCAGATCCGATGAAGCTGCTGTTTGAGCCGGCACCGCGAAATGAGCTTGAGGCTTTGCGGCATGGAAACGCGCTGGCAAACACCGGGAACTACCCGGTAGGCACAAGCGAATGCTTCAACGTCGGCATTTCCGGCGGATGTGGCCCGGAGTGCTTTGTGTACCTGAAGGGCAAATGCGGAGAGCCGCAAGAAATGCTGCCAGGTATGGATGCTGACGGTCTGAAGCTACATGCGGAGTTGTACGGGCCTAACAACCAGGGTAACCGGCCCGCGTAGGCGGGACGCCGTAGCGGGTCAACCGGACCCGCCTGTTAGGCCCCAACGCAAAAAAGATCACTTTTACAGCAACATTGAACGCAAAGTTGGGCGGCTCGTAACTACGGAGAGCAAGATGATTTGTGAACAGGACATGACCGATCAGCAGCACAAATTGTATGAGCTGATGAGCGGCATTAGCGAGGACTGCTACTGCGCTGGATGGTACATGGGCAACGAGTACCACATATGGGCCGCGCTGCAAGATGGCGACAGGGGCTATGGCATGGGAGAAATGGATGCCGAGCAACTGGGGAAGTGCCGAACGCTGGCGCTGGAACTCGACGGTTGGGTGATCTGGTACGACGACAATAACGACCCTGAATTGCCTGTTGAGGAATGGGGGCCGCGGTTCATTCCGATGGCTGAATGGCTAAAGATGGTGACGCCCAACGTGGAGTTCAGCGGCGAGCGTAGCGAGTCCGCTGGAACGCAGGGTTCGGCGGCATGAGGCTGACACCACTGCAGGCACGCATCGTCTCTGCGCTGTCTGCGACACCTACGCGACGGATGAGCTACTACGCGCTGGCTGCGCACCTCTGGCCTGTCGAGACGCACCCGCGAGCGTGGCGCTACAGCACCAATGGTGGCCCACCCGCGTGGGCGATGCCACTCGGTAAAGCGCTCCGAGTACTGAGAGCAGCCGGCGTGGCCTACGAGAGCAATGTGCCTGGCGGCGGCGCCGGGCATGGTGACGTGGTGCTGATGGCGCCGAACGACCAAGCTAAGGGGCGCGAGCATAGCGAGCGTCCCGCTTGAGCGCCGGGTTCGGCGCTCACAACCGAGGAGAAACCGATGGAAACAAGACAGCTTGCAGCGGCGCTGCGCAAAAAAGCAGCAGAGGTTCGCAACGTGGCATCGACCACGGAAGAAGAGGACAAGACGCTGCGCGATGCCGCGGACCTGCTAAGCGTGCTGGCGCATGTGGTGGATGGGAAGCCGCTGGCGAAAGCCTTCGGGTCGCCCGGAGACTGGGGCTACGAAACCGCGATTGGCGCGGCAATCGCAGCAGCGCCAGTGACGCCGAACAACCAGTGTAACCGGCCCGCGTAGGCGGGACGCCGTAGCGGGTCCGGTTGACCCGCCTGTTCGGCCTCTGGTGCCGAAGCGAAAGGACAGTGATGAGCACGATTATTTCCAGCGCGCCGATTGTGATTCTGAAGGCTCGCGGCGGTGTTGTAGTTTCGACCTACAGCAATGAGCTGGAGGCAGTGAAAGACATGCTTGATAACGGCTCTCTCGGCGGCCTTGGCTCTTGCTACGGTAGCGTTATGCACCTGGACGCGCTCATTCAAGTGGAGGAAGAGATTGCCAATGTGCGAATGGCCATCCAGCGGTTTACCGACGAAGACGCTGCTCCAGCCACTTGAGGCCTAACGCCCGAGCTAAGCGGGCCGCCGGAGGCGGGTCCGCTTGAGCGAGAGGTTCAACATCGCCGAGCCGCCACACGAGAGGAAGAAATGAGCAACATCATGCAAGACCTTCACGCCATCGGCCTCAACCCGTTCGCCGTGAAGCTGCTGGCCGAGTCCGTTTTGAAATCGCCCCTGGCGCCGATGACCGTAGGGAAGCCGCAAGGCTTCTTTTTCCCGATCCAGCGCAGCGACTGCCCGGGTTGGGTCGGCGCGCGAATCACGGTCGAAGCCGTCCCGGCCAACAGCGACGCGACTGTGCGGCTTGCGCCTCAGCCTGACGGCTCCATTGCCGTGCAGCCGTGATGCCGAACGCAGAAGTAACCGGCCTTGGCCGGTTGACTGCCATGTTAGGCCCGCCGTGGCCAAGAGAAAGGAACGCGATGGAACAATATATGGACACAGCGCGACAGATG
>DIME01000186.1:0-1101 GCA_002425405.1 Candidatus Accumulibacter vicinus | reverse complement strand
GATGCCGGGTTAGACACTCTACTGGCACAAGCGATCGGCGGGAAGCGCAGGAGTACCACGACAAGATCAGAGCAGAACTCTGGCGCGGCACTGCGCTTGGTGAGCGAAAAAAGGTAGATCGTACCTGGTCGGAAGCAGCCGAAGTCTGGATGCGCGCAGCGGCGCGTAGCCAGTCGGACGCCTATCGCCTGCGCTGGATCAGCGAACGCTGGCGCGGAAAGCGCCTGGCCGACATCGATGCAGACGCCTTCGACGCGCTTCTCGATGCGCGCGGCGATCTGTCAGCCGGCACGATCAATCGCTACATCGCGCAGATCGTCGCAATCATGAACGTCGCGCGCCGCCGCGGGTGGATCGACAAACTTCCGATATTGGATCGGCGACCAGAACCGCCTGGACGCATCGCGCGGATCACTGTCGCGCAGTGGCACGCGCTGCAGGACGCGCTGCCGACGCACCTACGGCAGATGGCTCGATTCGCGATTGCAACCGGGCTGCGCCGGCACAATGTCACCCACCTCGAGTGGCCGCAGATCGATTTGGATCGCGCCGTTGCGTTTGTCGATGCAGACGAGACGAAGTCGGGAAGCGCCATAGGCGTCCCGTTGAGCGACGAGGCGGTCGCGGTTCTGCGCGAGCAGGTCGGCGCCCACCCCGTCATCGTGTTCCCGTATCGCGGCAAGCCGGTATTCAAGACTTCGACGCGAGCGTGGCGTCATGCATGCGAGGCGGCCGGAGTGCCAGACCTGACGTGGCACGATCTGCGCCACATTTGGGCAAGCGCCCACATGATGGCCGGTACCAGCCTGGCCGAATTGCTCGCCCTCGGCGGCTGGAAAACTCCACGAATGGGCCTGCGGTACGCTCACTTGTCGCCAGAGCACCTAGCCGGCGTGGCAGGAAATTCGAGGCTGGTCGACGTCGAGAAGAAGCGCAAAGCGTGACATTTCGTCACGATTTGGGCATAGTCCAGACGGAGCCGTCAGAATTTCCACGATGATTCAAACGCATACGCTCGCCGTGTACCACCTTGACATGGTGGGGGTCGTTGGTTCGAGTCCAATCGCGCCTACCAAAATTCTTTGATGAATCAGGTAGATG
>DIME01000148.1 GCA_002425405.1 Candidatus Accumulibacter vicinus | reverse complement strand
GCTGCCCGCCGCGAGGCCGACCGCCTGGCCATAGAACAAGCCCTTCGCCAGGAAGAGAACGAACGCCAAGCCGTTGAGGCTGCGATCGAGCGCGAAACCCAACGTCAGGCTGCCGAGGAAGCCCAGCGTCGGACCCTGGCGGCCTCGGCCGCAGCACGTGTGCCGAAGATTAAGACCGAGGAACAAACCGTGGTGATGATTGCCGACGACTCGAAGGTGGTCCGGGTCAAGACCAGCCGCCTGCTCACCGCACACCGATATCAGGTCCTGATGGCCGAGGACGGTCTGGACGCGGCGCGACAAATCGAGGTATCGACACCCGATGTGCTGGTCACCGATGAGGACATGCCGGGAATGAATGGACTGCAATTGGCACGCCAGTTGCGTGCCAATCCTCGCACCGCTCACCTGCCGATCATTCTGGTCACCTCCGACAACGAACAGCTACGTGCCAATGCGGCTGCCGCCGGAGTCAATGTGGTGCTCGGCAAGCCATACCCCGAAGAACAACTCATCGGCCACATTCAACAACTCCTGCGGAACCAGGCTGACGCTTGAAGACGGCCGGACAACAGCGACGTGATCGAAGTCCGCGACCTGGAGCCGCCGGAAGAGCGAGGACGTCATCGAAGTGATGCATCACCCGATATTCCCGAACAGCGCCGCAGGCGCCGTTGCGGAATTCCTGGTCGTCTGCCTGTGTGCCGAATGGTGCGGTGTTTGCCGGGAATACCGCAGCGGTTTCCAGGAAACTGCCGAGCAGTTTCCTGCAGCAAGTTTTTACTGGCTCGATATCGAGGTGCACGCAGACGACCTGGGTGACCTGGAGGTGGAAAACTTCCCAACACTGCTCATCAAGCGTCAGGAATGGGTGCTCTTCTACGCCAGCATGCTCCCTTCTCCGAGTCACCTGCAACGCATCCTGAAGACCTTCCTGCAACAAAGCGCAGACGAGAGTCGTGCATACGCGCACGCCAATGTGGAACGGCGCTGCTGGCAAGAAAATGAAGACCTGCAGCGGCTTGGCCCCGACCAGCTGGCGAGAATCTGCGGATAGGCCGCCTGCCTGGCATGGCTACCCGAATCCACGACTCAACGAAACATTGAAAACATGTCCACCCTTGCCTTGGGTCTTGCTATTCTCCTGCAGACCGTCCGCCCCCCGAGTGATTTCCAGACTATGCGCAGGAGCGAGATTGACGCGACCCCTCCCGAAGTGACGGGTGTCGGACCCGTTTCACTGCCGCTGTGACGAGGCGATGGATCAAGGCCAGCCGGGCAAGCAGCAGT
This sequence comes from Candidatus Accumulibacter vicinus, assembly GCA_002425405.1. GTDB lineage: Bacteria > Pseudomonadota > Gammaproteobacteria > Burkholderiales > Rhodocyclaceae > Accumulibacter > Accumulibacter vicinus. The sequence goes on along the minus strand of DIME01000148.1, from coordinate 60,685 downwards.
TGACGCCTCTGCGCATTGACGCTGAGCTGATCGCGAAGCTGAATCTCGCAGACTTTGAAAACGCGGTGCCGATGCTCCGCGAACTGAGTATCGTCAACGACACCGATGAGGCACTCGAAAGTCTGGAACTTTGCATCGAATCGACGCCGGCATTCCTGCAAACGAAGGTTTGGCAGATCGAAGCGCTCGGAGCAGGCCAACACTACCGTATCAGCGATGTCGATGTGCGGCTCGATGCGGCGCTGCTGGGCCGCCTGACCGAGGCCGAAACGGCGACTGCCTCCATCGTCCTGCGTCGCCGTGGCGATACCGCCTGCGAACTGGCGCGACTCGAACGCTGCGTGCAGCTCCTGCCTCGCAACCAGTGGGGCGGGCTGTCACAACTCCCGGACATGGTCGCCGCTTTCGTGCAACCCAATGACCCGGCCGTCGAGCGCCTGCTCAAGCAGGCCGCCGAGGTGCTGCGCAGGAACGGCCGGAGCCCGGCGCTGAATGGCTACCAGGGCGGTCCCCGGCGTGCCTGGGAAATCGGCTCCGGCATCTGGAGTGCCGTCGCCGCCATGGGGCTCGACTACGCGCTGCCACCGGCGAGTTTCGAACACAGTGGCCAGAAGGTGCGCGGACCGACCCAGCTTGCCGAACAGGGGCTCGCGACCTGCCTGGACCTAGCGCTGCTGTTCTCCTCGGCGATCGAGCAGGCCGGTCTGAATCCGCTGCTGGTGTTCACCAAGGAGCACGCCTTCGCCGGCGTCTGGCTCAAGCCCGAAGAGTTTTCGAGCAGCGTCGTCGACGACGTCTCGGCCCTGCGCAAACGTGTCAAGCTCAAGGAATTGCTGCTTTTCGAATCCACGCTGGTGACGCAGCGGCCGGCGCCGGCGTTTTCTTATGCCGTCCAGTGCGGCGAGCAGAACATCTTCGAGGAGGACGTCTTCGAACTCGCGGTCGACATCCGGCGCGCCCGCCTACAGCGGATCAAGCCACTGGCGAGTGTCGACCGGCCCAGCACCGCGACCATCGGCGAGCCACCAGCGACACTCGAACCGGCATTTACCGAAGCGCCCGAACTGCCGGACGAAGATATTTCCGGAGAAGCGGACCCGGCGACGCTCAAGCCCGCGGATCGCCTCGCGCGCTGGCAGCGCAAACTGCTCGACCTGTCGCTGCGCAACAAGCTGCTGAATTTCCGCAGCAGCAAACAGGCGCTGACGCTCGAGGCTCCCGACGCCGCTGCGCTTGAAGATCGGCTATCGGAGATGCTGCCCTTGAAGCTGCTGCCCCAGCCCGAGCTCATGAACGGTACCGACCCTCGCAATCTGGCCATCCACGAAGCGCGCGAGCGCGAAGATCTGCGCCGCCAGCATGCCCTTGACGCTCTGCAACGCCGGGAGATCTTTATCGCGATCACGGACGATGAACTCGACAGCCGCCTGGTCGATCTCTATCGCACGGCTCGCAACACGCTCCAGGAGGGCGGCGCGAACACCCTCTTCCTCGCACTCGGTTTCCTTTGCTGGAGCCGCGACGAAAAAGGCGAACAGCGGATCGGGCAACGCTACCGCGCACCACTGTTGCTGGTGCCAGTAACCTTGAACCGCCGCAGTGTCCGCTCGGGTTTCACCCTGACCCTGCATGACGACGAACCGCGCTTCAACCCGACGCTGATCGAGATGCTGCGCCAGGATTTCAAACTCAGTCTCGGGGTTGCCGACGGCGAACTGCCCAGGGATCAAGGTGGCCTCGACGTCGCGGCGATCTGGCGATCGGTGTCGCAGGCGATCAAGGACATCAAGGGCTGGGAAGTCAGCGAAGAAGTCGTGCTGTCGATGTTCTCATTCGCCAAGCATCTGATGTGGAAAGACCTCAGCGAGCGCACCGAGCAATTACGCGACAATCCCGTTGTCCGTCATCTGATCGACACGCCGCGCGAGAGCTATCCCGCGCAACTGGCTTTTCCCGATCGCACCCGGCTGGACCGCGAGTTCGCGCCGGAGCAGACCTTCTGCCCGCTGGCCGCGGATTCATCGCAACTTTCCGCGATCATCGCCGCCGTGCGCGGCAAGGACTTCGTCCTCATCGGACCGCCGGGAACCGGCAAGAGCCAGACCATCGCCAACCTCATCGCGCAGTGCCTGGCCGAGGGCAAGCGGGTACTCTTCGTCTCCGAAAAGATGGCGGCGCTCGATATGGTCTACCGGCGCCTGCGCGAAGTCGGTCTCGGTGAATTCTGCCTCGAACTGCATTCCAGCAAAGCCAGAAAGCTCGACGTCCTGGCGCAGTTGCAGGCAGCCTGGACGGCGCGAGGCGGCATCGATGCCGACGCCTGGCGCGTCGAAGCGCAGCGCCTGCAAGATTTGCGCGACCAGCTCAACGTCTATGTCGAACGTCTGCATCTGCAACACCCGAATGGCATGACGATTTACCGGGCCATCGGGCGCGTGCTCCAGGGTGAGGGCGGCGAGACGGCCAGCAAGGTGCCGGTGCTGACCCTGTCGTGGCACAGCGCCGATGCTCACGATGCGGCCGCGATGACCGCGATGCGCGAGCTTACCGACCGCCTGCAAGTCAATGCACAGGCAGTCGGCCAGACGGATCTCGGGAACGGCCCGCTGGCGGTGGTCGGACACGCCGACTGGTCACCCAGCTGGCAACAAACTTTCATCGAGAGCGTGCGCGATGCCCAGCGTGCACTGCAGGTTCTGCAGAACGCCGCGGAGCACTTCTGTCATGTCAGCGGACTGCCGCGCACGCCACTTGACCGTCGTCGGCGTAGTGCCCTCGGCATCCTCGCAAGAATCCTGCCGCAGGCCGCAGGCCACGACTGGCGATTCGTCCTGCGTACCGACACTGCAAGCATTGTCGAACGTTTGCAGGCTGCTCGGGATTTGCTTACCAGACACCGCGAAATGAGCGGCGAAATTTCGCCGCCCTGGCCGGAGGCCGTGGTCAGTGCCTGTTGGCGTGGACTGGCCTTGCTGCAGCAGCGCCGCGAGATCTTCGCGCAGATCGGTGAGCCCTGGTCGGCAGCGGTCATCGAGGATCTACAGCAGGGCCTGCGACTCCTCACCGAGATTCGCCGCCTGAGCGGACAGTTGTCGGTGGTGTACAACCCGCAGGTCGAACAGTTGAACGTGGCCCAACTCCAGCGTGACTGGGTAAAGGCCGAACAGGCCATGTGGCCGATGTCCTGGCTGGCCAAACGCCGGCTTCGCGCGACGCTGCAGACCGTCCTGGCCGATACCGGCGAGCCGGAGATTGCCGGCGACCTACTGGCGCTCGCCAGGATCCGATCGCTGCGCGCGCAGGTACAGACGCTGGCGATCAGCGACGCAACCGACGGCGTCTGGGCCGGCCTCGGAACGCGGCCAGAACATGCCGAGTGCGCGCTCCACTTCCAGCAAGCGCTGCGAGCCCTGCACATCGAGCAGCCCTGCAGCAGGGTTGATCGCTTCCCGGCAGTCGCCGACGGTCACTGTGGCAACCGCCTGGCTCGGCAGTTGCAACAGCTCTACCGCTTGCAGGCACTCGATGCCGAGCTGCAGACGCTGGACCCTCTCGGTTCGCCCACCGAGCACCTCTGGGCCGGTCTTGGTACCCGTCCGGAACTCCTCACCGCAGCGCTCCACTTCCAGAGTGCACTGCAGGCGATTCGTGAGTCCGGCCAACTCGCCGGCGCGCACGCCAGCGTGGCGCGTGGCCACTGCGGAACCACCTTGGCGGCAGACCATCACTGGCTACAGCAACGCGCCCGCGTCGAAGAACAGCTCGACCATTACGAAGACCTTCGCGAAGTCGGTGCCGGCCTCTGGTGTGGTCTGCAGACCCGCATCGACCAGCTCGACCAGGCGCTGAAGTTTCAGGTATCGGTCGCAGCGACAATCGCCAAACTCGCCGACTCACCCGATGAGGTCACCGCCGTCAAGGTGTCGCTGCAACGTCTCCTTGGCGACAACGGCGCTTGTCTCGATCCCGCTGGTCCGCTTGCCGGCGCTGCCGACGCATACCTTGACGCCTGCGGTGCGCTGCCGCCGGTAATCAATCGTCTCTGTGCGACCGGCAGCTTTTCGGAAGAGGCTCGTGACGCGTTTGCGGATATCCCGCTCGATCAGCTGGATCAGCGCTGCACCGCGATTCTCCGCTCGGCAAACCGGCTGCATGCCTGGTGTGCCTGGCGCAAGGTCGGTAAACAGGCACAGGATCTCGGCTTGGCGCCGCTGGTCACGGCGATCGAGAAAGGAGAAATCGCGCCGGGCACGCTACGCCATGCTTTCGAGATCAACTACAGCCGCTGGTGGTTGAACGCCGTGGTTGATGAGGAACCGATCATCCGCGGCTTCGTCGCCGCCGAACACGAGCAGCGCATCAACGATTTCCGCGCTCTCGACGAGCGCTTTACCGAACTCACGCGGGCACGCGTTCGCGCCGGGCTGTGCGCCGCACTGCCGACGCAGGACGGGGGAACCCGCAGCTCCGAATGGGGAATCCTGCGCCACGAGATCCACAAGAAGAAGCGGCATCTGCCGCTGCGCGAGCTGATCCGGCGCATCCCGACAGCGCTGACGCAACTGACGCCGTGCCTGCTGATGAGCCCGCTGTCGATTGCCCAGTACCTGACTACCGATGCCAGCACCTTTGATCTTGTGGTCTTCGACGAAGCCTCGCAGATCCCGGTCTGGGATGCCATCGGTGCGATCGCGCGTGGCCGCCAAGTGGTCATGGTCGGCGACCCACGGCAGTTGCCGCCGACCAACTTCTTCGACCGCGCCGAATCGGAATTCGACGAAGAAGATGTCGAAGCCGACCTCGAAAGTATTCTCGATGAATGCATCGGTGCCAACCTGCCGACAATGAACCTGGCCTGGCATTACCGCAGCCGCCACGAGAGCCTGATCGCCTTCTCGAACCACCGCTACTACGGCGGCTCGCTGGTAACCTTCCCTTCGCCGGTCACTACCGACCACGCGGTGAGTTTTCATCACGTAGATCAGGGCGTCTACGAGAGAGGCAGCGCGCGCATCAACAAGCCCGAAGCGAAAGCACTGGTTGCCGATCTGGTCGAACGTCTGAAGTCCCCCGGTTTCCGGGAATCACGGCTGACCATCGGGGTCGTTACTTTTAATGCCGAGCAACAGGCGTTGATCGAGGATCTGCTCGACGAAGAGCGGCGTCGCGATCCGTCGATCGAGCCACACTTCGCCGACGCGGAACTGGAACCGGTCTTCGTCAAGAACCTCGAAAGCGTCCAGGGCGACGAGCGCGACATCGTCTACTTCTCGATCACTTATGGCCCCGACCACACGGGCGTCGTGTCGATGAACTTCGGCCCGATGAACCGCGCTGGCGGCGAGCGGCGGCTCAACGTTGCCATTACCCGCGCCCGTCATGAACTGCGAATCTTTTCGAGCCTCAGGGCAGAACAGATGAACCTTGCCCGCACGCAGGCCATCGGTGTTCGCGATCTCAAGCACTTCCTCGATTTCGCCGAACGCGGCGTGCCGGCGCTGGCCACGGCCAATACTGGCAGCCTCGGCGGTTTTGAAAGCCCGTTCGAGGAAGCCGTCGCTGCCGCACTCACCCACCAGGGTTGGGAATTGCACACCCAGGTCGGCGCCTCGTCCTTCCGCGTCGATCTGGCGGTCGTCCATCCCGATGCCCAGGGCGTCTACCTGAGCGGTATCGAATGCGACGGCGCCACCTATCACCGCGCAGCGACCGCGCGCGACCGCGACAAGCTGCGCGAACAGGTGTTGCGTGGCCTCGGCTGGGAAATTTTGCGTGTCTGGTCGACCGACTGGTGGATCGATGCCGCCGGCACGCTCGAAAAAATCGACACCGACTTGCGCAGGCTACTTGAAAAGAGCCGCCGCCGGCGCACCGCGGAGGCCGCAGCCGCCAACCCTGCTGCGTCGACTGCTGCGGTCAGCGGAGACGCCGCTGCCGACGTGCGGCTGGAATCCGTAGCCAGCGATCAGAATCGTTGTTCCGCAGCATGAAGAATCTCAACAAACCATCTGGCACAATATTTGCTTCGGTCAAGCACTTACTTTGAAAGGCACACGATGGAAATTTCTTCTTCGGCAGCCGCGACAAGATCGGCATCGACAGCCACCGCGACACCCAACAAACCGACCAATGCGGCAAATTTTGCCGAATCTCTCGCGAATGCGGTCAAATTGACCGGCAACCTGGCAGCCGGCTTCGTTTCCGGACGTCTTGGGGTCGACCTGAATTCCGACGGTATTCCGTTGCGAATGGTTTACCTCGATCAGGAAGGGAACCGATTGACGACCTCGGCCTTCTGCGCAGAGAGTATCCTGCGCAACACGCAGCAGCTTGGAATCAGCCTGAACGATCTCAAGGGACTGGGCACCCAACTCGATGCCGCTGGCGTTGGCTACAAGCCCTATGAGCTTTACAGAGGAACCGGTTCGGACCATGGGATCGATTTCGATGACCTGATTGCCGGTGGATTGGGAACCGCCTACGACTGGACCCGGGACGCCAACGTGGCGGCCAAAGGTCCTGGCGCCATCAGGAGACTCGAAGAGGCAGCCGCCCTGGCGCAGTCCCTTCAGCTCGTGGCGCACACCGACGTGACACAAAACAAGGGGATCGACCCGACCCGCTTCGCAACACAAGCGGCCACAGGAGAATCACCTCGCCACTACGTGATGTTCAATGGCAGGGTCGCCGCCTGGTATGGCAGCAGCGAACAGGCTGAACAGGCCAGTCATCTCTATGGCGGTAGCGTCACCGACCTTGCTCCCCGGGCCAGCTCGACTGCCGTCGGCATCAAGGCCAGCAATTCCAGTTCCGGCGCCAGTCCTGTCAACAGCGACGGAGCCACGCAAGCAACGACATCATCACGCGCACGTGCAGCATCCTGGAATGGCCAACTGCAAGCCTTGCTCGATGTCATCCATGCGAGCATTGTACCCACCTACGCCAATCCGCTAGGAAAAGTGCTTGATGGCTGGCCAGTCGATTGGTCTGCCGGAGCCCGAAAAACCTAAGATGATCTCCTGAACGGCCGACCGATGTTATCTGCAGGCAAGTCTTGGCTGCTCACCCACCGGCTGAGAATTGACTTCGCCGACCATGCCGCGGATACTGCGCGCGGGCGGCTGCAATGCCTACGGTGATTTGTTTCCCATTGGTTTAACAGAGGAGGAACGAGATGCGCACAGTCACGATCATGCTTTCAGGATTGCTGGTGCTTGGCCTGGCCGGAACCGCTGAAGCCAAAAAAGGCAAGGACCAGGGGGATGCGGCCATCCCGCAATGCGGCAAGAATACCAGGGTCGCCCGGCCTAATGACGAAGGGATCATCACGCTCAAGGAAAAGAAGAAAAGAGGGTGCATCATCGACGTCAAGGCACTCCATCCGACACAATCGGCAGTGGGAATGGACGCGGTCGAATGCAAGGCGGAAAAGATATCGAGCAAAGCCAAGGCAGGAAAACTCGACGACTATCTGCTGGCCGACAACCGCTGGGTTCCCATGGTGCGAGGGCCGGGTGGCGTCTTCTACCTGACCGACCACCATCATCTCTCCACCGCCGTCTGGAATGCCGACATCAAGGACAAGGACAAGAAGGTCTATGCGTTCCTGATCGCCGACTGGTCGAACATGAAAGAAGACGCCTTCTGGCAGGCGATGATCAAACAGCACGATACCTGGCTGAAGGATCCGGCCGGCAGTGACATCACGCCCAGCCAGCTTCCCAAGAGCATCAGTGCCTTGCAGGACGACCCGCTGCGGACCCTTTCGGCCTGGGTGCGTGGAAGCTGTGGCTACGTCAAATGCGATCCTCCGGGAGCCGCCAAGGATGACGACGAACTGAGTTGTGCGGACAAGTTTCCGAACGTGACCTGCGCCGACGCCTATTTCCTCGAGTTCAAGTGGGGCGCCTACCTGGGCAGCGTCCAGGAGGTCAAGGAGGCTCTGGCGGGAGAGGCATCGTGCTCGCAACAAACCCCCCTGAACACGCAGTGTCTCGACAATCAGTATGACAAGCTCAGCAAGGCGCTGCCTGCGGCAATGAATGCGGCGGCAGCCCCCGCGGCGCAAAAGGCGGTAGGCGACGGCGCTGGCTACAATCCTGCTGTACAGACCGGCATTGCGCAACCCAAACACTGCAAGTAGCCACCACCACAGTCCGGGCGTGACTGCGCAGCAGCAGGCACGCCCGTCGCCACCGCCGGGATGGCGAACCGGTACTGGAGAACGTCGAGGTCCCACTGGACCGGAAAGGACTCCAGTCATGACCGCCCATGTGAAGGTTACGCCAACGATTTCGCAGGATCGGCGGTCACATCAGGGCCGTTCGCGAATCGACACGGCAACGACTTCCAGCAGACAGTCACTTGAGAATCACGCGGGCATTTAGCGTCAGCAGTCGCGGCAAAGGCCGCCTTCTGCGCGGACACGACGGAGTTCTTCCTCGCTGACCAGCGTGCGTTCCCGCTCAGGACACATCATCTCTTGGCGGCTTGCGCCATGCCTGAGCGACGGCCTCCTGCAACAGTTTGGCAACCACGACGCTCCTGTCCTCATGGGCGAACTTCCGGAGGAAGTCGTCCTGGATGTTGTGGGTCATGCTGAAACTCAGCCAGGAAATTTCAACCACGATTACCCGTGCAGGATTCTGTGGGTCGGGCACCGCAGGTGCGGCAAGGGCTTCTTTTCGACACCCACGATGGATGGGCTGGAGCAGTGCGGCGGAAAGTCAATAAATATCCATAATTGGGCTCAAGTTTGTTCTGCCGGGCGCCGTAATGAAGATTAACTGTCTTTCCGGCAGTATTTACCAGCAACCTCCTAGAAGCCGGACTGACAGCACCCCCCTTCACTATTTTTACCAATTTCTGCCGCACTGCAGGTCGTTTGTCCAGGGAAGTGCATCGGTTCCCGCCCTGCGGCGCGCCCCATTGAATACAGGAGAAAGCTTCCCGATGGTAAATCCCATTGTTCCGGTCGGTGAAACCTTCCACCACGTCATTCACGTCAATGCCTCGGGCCAGGTCTCGGCGACCGCCCAGTCGCTCTCGCAATCGTCCAGCGACCAGGCGGCTTCAGGCGACCCGCGTCACCAGCGGGGCACCGGCCAACCACGACTTCAAACGTTTCCGAGGAGGACTCCGGCCATGACCCAGGTCACCCCACCCGGCCAGCGACAGCGAGCATATCGTCAGCAAACGCTCCTGCCTCGTTATCGACGAAATCAGATGGTCATCCGAGGAGGAAGGGAAATGTTCACGATGCATCGGATTCACATGAAGATCGAGTTTGCCATCCTGCTGATGCTTGAAATGCATGATGGTTTTCCCCCGGCAAGAACCGGTAACGGTTTTCGCCCCTGCCGATCCGATGAGGTCCAGAGGCAATCCGGACCACGCCCTCTATCGCCGGCCTGTTTCCTCGGCAATTCGGACAATCTTCCCCGGCGCGCGCGCGTCTGGACACGAGTCACGCTTTCAACAACTCCTCCCGATTCCCCAGCCAGCGCCGCAAATGCCGCTTGGCGCGATCGGGATCAGCGTGCAACAAGTGGACGGCCAGGGTTTGCGCCAGTTCGACGAGATCGGCATCCCCTTCGAGGTCGGCATAACGGAGCAGCGGCACGCCCGACTGGCGGCTTCCGACGAACTCGCCAGGACCGCGTAGAAGCAGATCCTGACGAGCAATTTCGAAGCCATCGGTGTTTTCGAAAATGATCTTCAGGCGTGCCCGTGCGGTCGGCGACAAGGGCTGCTGATAGAGCAGCACACAGACCGAATCGTGGCTGCCGCGGCCGACACGGCCGCGTAACTGGTGGAGTTGCGAAAGTCCGAAGCGTTCGGCGTGTTCGATGACCATCAATGTGGCGTTGGCGACATCGACGCCGACTTCGATGACGGTGGTCGCCACCAGGACGTCGATTTCACCGGCAGCGAAGGCAGCCATCACCGCCGCCTTTTCATCACCGCGCAGACGGCCATGCACGAGACCGATGCGCAGATCGGGAAGTTCGGCGCTGAGCACGGCACAGGTTTCCAGCGCTGCCTGCAACTCCAGCTTCGCCGATTCCTCGACCAGCGGACAGACCCAGTAAGCCTGGCGTCCGCCGGCAACAACCGCGCGCACCGCGGCGATGACCTGCTCCCGGCGGCTGTCGGAAAACAGTCGCGTCCTGATCGGTGACCGTCCCGGCGGCATTTCATCAATCACCGAAACGTCAAGGTCGGCGTAGTAGCTCATCGCCAGCGTGCGCGGAATCGGCGTCGCAGACATCATCAACTGGTGCGGGTTGCCGCCCTTGCGACGCAACTCGAGCCGCTGCACGACGCCGAAGCGGTGCTGCTCGTCTACGATGGCGAGACCGAGACGGGCAAAATCGATGCTCTCCTGAATCAGCGCATGTGTTCCGACGATCAGCTGCGCGGTCGTCGCGGCCTGTAACTGTTTGGCTTGCTTGACGCTCTTCCTGAGACTGCCCGTCAGCCAGACCACTTCGACACCCAGGGGTTCGAGCCAGGCCTGCAGCTTCAGAAAATGTTGCTCGGCGAGGATTTCGGTTGGCGCCATGAACGCTGCCTGATAACCCGCCTCGATGGCCTGACAGGCCGCCAGCGCCGCAACGATGGTCTTGCCACAGCCGACATCACCCTGCAACAGACGCTGCATCGGGTAAGGCGCGGCAAGGTCGCCGGCAATCTCGGCTACGACACGCCGTTGCGCCCCGGTCAGCGCGAAGGGCAAGGAAGCCTCGAAACGGCGGCCAAGCCGGCCGGCGCCAGCCAGCACCGGCGCACCCTTGCGCCGGCGCGCCAGGTAGGCACGGCGCAGCGAAAGCTGCTGCGCCAGCAGTTCATCAAACTTGATTCGCCGCCAGGCGGGATGACTGCAGGTCTGCAGCGCCGCTTCCGAGGCCTCGGGCGGCGGCGCGTGCAACAGGGTCACGGCGGTGCCAAAGGGTAGCAGTGAATGACGGTTGCACCAGTCGGGGTCGAGCAATTCGGCGAGGTCGGCGTTGTGCAGCGCGCGCGCGATGAGCCGGCGCAGGCTGGCCTGCGACAACCCGGCAGTGGTGGGATAGACGGGGGTCAGGGAGTCGGGCAGCTTCTCGTCATCGGCGAGGATGCGGTAACGTGGATGCACCATCTCGGGACCCAGGAAACCGGCGCGAATTTCGCCGAAAAGGCGCAGCTTGTAGCCGCATTTGCGCGCGTTTTCCAGCGCCCGCTGCTGGCTGCCGTAGAAGCTCAGGAACCGCAGATCGAGGACGCTGCCGTCAGCATTCGCATCGCTGACCCGGACCAGCAATTGGCGACGCGGCGCCGGCCGGACCGAAAGATCGATGATCCGGACCTCGACCTGCACCGGCACACCGCAGGGGGCCTCGGCGATGGCGGTGACGCGCGTTTCATCCTCGTAGCGCAGGGGAAGATGCAGGACGAGATCGTCGCGCCGATGCAGACCCAGCTTTTGCAGCCGGCTCCGGATGACTGGCGGCGCATCGATGGCGTCCGCGGTCGGCATCAGTCGTCGATCACCATCACCGCGTCCGCTTCAACCAGCGCGCCGCGCGGCAGGGAGGCCACGCCGACCGCGGCACGAGCCGGGAACGGCTCGGAAAAATAGCAGCCCATCACCGAGTTGACGGTCGCGAAATGCGCCAGGTCGGTGAGAAAAACGTTGAGCTTGACGACATCGGCCAGCGAGCCGCCAGCTGCTTCCGCCACGGCCTTGAGGTTGTCGAAAACACGCACGATCTGCGCGTCGATCCCGTCGACCATCTGCATGCTGGCCGGGTCAAGTCCGATCTGGCCGGAGAGATAGACGGTACTGCCGACCTTGACCGCCTGCGAGTAGGTCCCTATCGCCGCAGGCGCATGTGGGGTTGAAATGATCGTTCTGGCCATGGTGCTGTCCTCTCTCTACAATGGGGGCTTGAAAAGGGGGATATCAATGACGACGGTGCTGATCGCCAATCTCGAAAAACTGCTCGGCGGCCCGCGTGACGGCGCCGTACTACGTTATTCGCTGGGCAACGAGTATCTCAAGACCGGCCACTTTGAACAAGCGGCAATCCACCTGCGCGCGGCAGTCGAGAGCAACCCCCAGTATTCGGCGGCGTGGAAGCTCCTCGGGAAGGCACTGAGCGAGGGCGGTCGCCCGGCCGAAGCCCTCGCTGCCTATGAACAGGGGATCGTCATTGCCGAAAGCCGGGGGGACATTCAGGCGGCCAGGGAGATGACCGTTTTTGCCCGGCGCCTGCGTCGCCAACTGCCCGCGTCGGAGAACGGCTCCATCAAGGCCTGCTGACCTTGCCGACCGTGATCAGTCCGTCGATCCCGAGTCCCTTGATCTTCTGGCGCGCCACCTCGGCCTCGGCGCGCGTCCTGAAAGGGCCAAGCTGCAGACGCACCTCGATACTTGCAGGGATGCCTTCTGCAACAAACCTTGCCTGCATCGCTTCGGCTTGACGCACATCCGGCACGATCCCGGATTGCACGACAATTCCCGCCAGCAGGCGTGGCATCGGCGTAGCGAGCGGCTCGACCGGCGGTGCGCCTGCTTTTGCAGCCGCCGCGGCGTTGCCCGGAGAGATCTCAGGCGACGACGGTTCCACCGGCAGCCACTTCTCAAGCGCGGCACCACTGGCCTGCGGCCCCGCCGCGAGAGGCTCGAGCGGCGGCTTTTCGGCAGGCGATGGCCTGGTGTCGACAGAAGGTGGCGGTTTTCTGACCGGTACCGGCTGCGTGAACTGCGGACCCGCAGCCATCTCTTCCTCCTGCGAGCTCAGGTAATCCAGCACGATCAGCATCACCAGCGCGGCTACGATCAAGAGCGCGGCAACGGCCATTTGCCGCCACAGTTGGCGCTTCAGATCGGCTTGCCCCCCTAACCACCCAGGCGTGACAGCGGCAGGCGCAGCCAGGGCGGGAGATGCGGGCGACAAATTGTTTGCCGGTCGCTTCGCCATTTCCCGGGCTCCGCGGCTAAACACCCTCGTAGCGGTTGCGCGCCAGCGCCACCACCAGATCCGCCTCGGCACGAGCGATCCCGCAATGATGGGCGATGGTGGTCGCGTCATGCCCCTGGATCGCCATCTGCATCGCATCGTTGTAAAGCGGTGCGGCCGCTGGCGCCGACCCGGTCGATTGCCTGCTCTGTTGCCGAAAGTCCTCGCGCGCGGCCAACACTTCAGTGCGCAACTCGTCCACCTCGCAGCGCAACTGATAGACTTCGCGCTGCAAGGAATCGATCCACGCTTGCCCGGGCATCCCTGCGGGCGGCTCGTTCCAGGCGAATTCCGGCGACGCCGGCTCGGCACCTGCCGGCGCGTCGGGTGCGGCGACGGACGCGCTTCCGCTGGGCGGAGGCGCAGCGACTGTCACGACCGGATCGACCGCTGCCGCGGCTGCTCCCTGCGCCGACGCCGATTCCTGGACTGCCGCGTAAGCCGCCGCCTGCGCGGCCTGCGCCGCCAGCGGCGGTGACGTGATGACGCCGCGCTGCAGGCGCCGCATGCGCAGATAGAGGAGGATGATGTAAGCGACCAGCAGCACGATGACCGCGATCAGGCCTTCGCGCCACCCCAGACTGCCCAGTAGATCGAGATCCATTGCACGCCTTCGTGACCCTTTCCGGCAGACATTATGCCAGACACTTGGTCCGCCTCAAGAATCATCTTTCAGCGCTGTCCCGGTCCTCGCTCACCGCCAAGGCACGAAGGCCTCGCCCGAAAAATCCGGGCGAGGCCTTCGTACCGCCGGAGGAATTCTAGCGGATCGCTTCAAACAGCCCGGCGGCACCCATACCGGTGCCGATGCACATGGAGACCATGCCGTAACGCTGTCCAGTGCGTTGCATCCCGTGCAGCAGCGTTGCCGTCCGAACGGTTCCGGTGGCGCCAAGGGGATGGCCGAGAGCGATCGCGCCACCGAGCGGATTCACCTTGCCCGGATCGAGGTTCAGCGTGCGCATCACGGCCAGCGCCTGCGCGGCAAAGGCTTCGTTCAGCTCAAACCAGTCCACTTCGTCCTGCCTGATTCCGGCCTGCCTGAGCACCCGAGGAATCGCCTCGACCGGGCCGATACCCATGACCTCGGGCGGCACACCCGCCACCGCGTAGGCGGCAAAGCGCGCTAGCGGCTTGAGATCGAACTGCCTGAGGATTTTTTCCGAAACCACCAGTACCGCCGCTGCACCGTCGGACATCTGCGAACTGTTGCCGGCGGTCACCGAACCGCGTGCGGCAAACACCGGCCGCAAGCGGGCGAGGTTTTCGATGCTGCTGTCCAAACGTGGTCCCTCGTCGTTCTCGGCCAGAAACTCCTTGACCATCACTTCGCCGCTTTGCAGGTTCGGCACGCGTGCGCTGACCAGATAGGGCGATATCTCGGCCTTGAAGTGACCCGCGGCGATCGCCGCACAGGCCTTCTGATTCGAGGCGAGGGCGAAGGCATCCTGGTCTTCGCGCGAGATCTTCCACTGCGCGGCAACCTTCTCGGCGGTGATTCCCATCCCGAAACCAATCGCGTAATTCTCTTCGGCCTCGAAAATCGCCGGATTGATGGCGATTTTGTTGCCCATGATCTGGTTCATCAGTGACATCGTTTCGGTTCCCCCGGCGATCATCACATCGGCTTCACCGAGGCGAATGCGATCAGCCGCCATCGCCACCGTCTGCAGGCCGGAAGCGCAGAAGCGGTTGACGGTGACCCCGGGAACGGTGTTCGGCAGGCCCGCCAGCAGCAGGCCAATGCGCGCGACGTTCATACCCTGCTCGGCCTCTGGCATCGCGCAGCCGACGATGACATCCTCGACCAGCGCCGGGTCAAGCCCTGGCACCTGCGCCATGACCGACCGGATGGCGTGCGCCAGCATGTCGTCGGGACGAACGTGGCCCAACAGGCCCTTGCGTCGGCCCACCGGCAGACGGGTGGCAGCAACGATGTAGGCGTCCTGAATCTGTTTGCTCATGATCTGTTCTCCTTGCTCGCTCAGTTACGCAGCGGCTTGCCGGTTTCCAGCAGGTGCTGGATACGCTGCTGAGTTTTCGGGTTTTTCAGTAGTTCGACGAACAGCTTGCGCTCGACGGTCAGCAGCCACTGCTCGTCAACCAGGGACCCGGTCTCGATGTCGCCACCACACAGTGCTGTCGCCGCAGCTTTGGCGACCGCATAGTCGTGTGCTGAAATCATGCCGCCCTCCTTCATGTTGGCAAGCAACATGACACAGTTGGCAATGCCGGTGCGCCCGGCAACCTTGATCCCGCGCGGTGACAGGCGCGGGTAGTAGCCCGCCTCGGCAAGACCGCGTGCTTCACGCAGCGCCACGTACAGCAGTTCGTGGGCATTGAAAACGATCTTGTCCGTGTCGACGGCAAAACCGAGTTCCCTGGCCTGCGCGCCACTCTTCGACACGGTGGCCATGGCAATGGTCATGAATACCGGCTGGATGAATTCAAAGGGGTCGTTGCCAGCGGTCCTGGCGGCCTGCTGCGCGGCGCGGATGGCGAACTCCTTGCAGCCACCGCCGGCAGGGATCAGTCCGACACCGGCTTCGACCAGACCGATGTAGCTCTCGAGTGCAATCACCCGCCTGGTCGCATGCATGACGAACTCACAGCCGCCACCCAGTGCCATTCCCTGCACCGCCGCGATCACTGGCACCTTGGCGTACTTCAGGCACATCGACGCATTCTGGAATTCGCCGACATATCTTTCAAGGAGATCGAAATCGCCGTCGGCAATCGCCTCGGCAACTTCCTTGAGGTTGGCACCAAACGCGAAAGGCGCCTCGTGCCACAACACCAGGCCCTGATAATCGGCTTCGGCACGCGCCACGGCCTCCTGCAGACCGACGATCACGTCACGACCGAGCGTGTGGTTGCGCGTCTTGACGCTGACGATGGCAATGCCGGGATCGATCTGCGGTAGCGTCCACATCCGGACGCCATCGTTCTCCCAGACCGTGCTGCCGGCGATGGTGTTTTCTCCCAGCACCCGATCGGGGAAGATCTGCCGCTGATAGACCGGCAAGGTCGAGCGCGGTCGATAGGCGTCGGCACTCGCCGAGTAGGAACCCTGGGCGCCATGCACCCCTTCCTGCGCAACGCGATCAAAGACCCAGGCCGGCAGTGCAGCCTGGCTCATCGCCCGGCCGGCATCGATGTCGGCCCGGACCGCTTCAGCAATCGCCAGCCAGCCAGCCGCCTGCCAGCTCTCGAACGGGCCCTGTGACCAGCCGAAGCCCCAGCGCATCGCGAAATCGAGATCGCGGGCGTTGTCGGCAATGTCGGCCAGATGGTAAGCGGCGTAATGAAAGATATCGCGGAAGATCGCCCACAGGAACTGCGCCTGCGGGTGCTCGCTGGCGCGCAACTGTGCGAACTTCTCGGCCGGGTCACGGTTCTTGAGGATGGCCAGCACGCTCGGGTCGATGTCGGCCGCACTGTCACGGTAGTCCTGGAGAGTCAGGTCGAGCACCTTGATCGCGCGGCCATCCTTACGGAAGATTCCGCAGCGCGTCTTCTGACCGAGCGCGCCCTGGCCAATCAGCGCCGCGAGCCATGCCGGCACGCCGAAGTAGCCGTGCCAGGGATCTGCGGGCAAGGTATCCTGCATGGTCTTGACGACATGCGCCAAGGTATCGAGACCCACGACGTCGGCGGTGCGATAGGTGGCACTCTTCGGGCGGCCGATGATCGGACCGGTCAGCGAATCGACGACGTCGAAACCGAGTCCGAGGCGCTGAGTGTGATACATCACCGCGAGCATCGAGAAGACCCCTACGCGGTTGGCGACGAAATTCGGCGTATCGTGCGCACGCACGATACCCTTGCCGAGGCGCGAGACCAGCCATGTTTCAAGATCGTCGAGCAACGCCAGGTCAGTGGTGCGGGTCGCGATCAGTTCGACGAGAGGCATGTAACGCGGCGGGTTGAAGAAATGGATGCCGCAGAAGCGCGAACGCAGCGCTTCCGGCAGACCTTCGGAGAGGCGCTTGATCGACAGCCCCGAGGTGTTCGAGGCGATGATCGCAGCGGGCGAAACGAAGGGTGCGATCTGGCGATACAGATCGTCCTTCCACTCGGTTTTTTCGGCGATGGCTTCGATGATCAGGTCGCAATCCCTGAGCTGATCGAGGTGCTGCGAATAATTGGCGATGTCGATGTAGTCGACACGGTCCTTCGTTGCCAGCGGCGACGGCTCCAGCTTCTTGAGCGCGTCGATGGCTCTCCTGACGATCCCGTTGGGATCGCCTTCCCTGGCCGGCAGATCGAAAAGCACCACCGGCACTTCGGCATTTGCGAAGTGCGCTGCGATCTGCGCGCCCATCACGCCCGCTCCGAGTACGGCGGCCTTGCGTACGATGAAGTTGCTCAAGCTGTCCTCCTTGTCTGGTCTTTCTGGTCGTTGATGTTCGCCGGGAACACCCCGCAAAGGCTCTGCACAAAGCCGATAAAACGAACGTTTGAATTATACGCAACCTGGAGGTAGCGTCAACCGAAATGCGGAAAACGCTCGGCGCCGATACGTCAATGGCAGGCAAAAAAAAGCCCCGGAATCCGGGGCTTTTCTGGCGAACCGTGGAACGCGATCAGAAAGCGATCGAGTACTGTGCGCCGAGAATCCAGACGCTGGAATCGTAGTCACCAATGACCGTGCCACGACCTTCAGCGCTCTTGTTGCTGTTGATCTTGGTGTTCTGGAGGTACAGATACGCCAAGCCGAGTTCAAGCGTCTGTTCCTTGGCCGGCTTCCATTGGGTGCCGAAGGTAAACCACGTACGATCGTTGTCCGGCAATGCGGTCAATCGTGTACTCGCATTCTTGACCGGCGTCTGGTCATAGGCGAGACCAAACATGAATTTCAGCGTGTCGGTGTAACGGTAGTTCGCCCCCAGGGCAACACGCCAGGTATCCTCGAAGAGCGCGGTCAGCGTCTCCGCAGTCCGGCCGGTCTGCGGTCCCGAGGTACGGACAATGTCTACATTCTTGATCGAACTCCAGCCCGTCCAGGAGACATCGCCGAGCATCTCCCATTGATCGCTGAGTTTTTGTGTCACGCTCAGAACGAAGGTATCCGGCACCTTGATACTGGCCTTGACATCACTCTGCCGGCCGGAGTTGATCAGCGCCAAGGCCGTCGCGTTGGCTGCCGGCGTGCCATTGCTGCTCAGTTTCGAAGTGCCCTCGGTATGGTATTGAATGGCCGAGCGATATGACACGCCGACCTTGGTCGCCGGAGAGAGGGTAAACAAGGCGCCGATGTTCCAGCCCCAGGCATCATCGTTGATACTCAGGTGGGCTCTGACCCCGGAAGCGCCCGGGACGATGGCTGCCTGGCGAAAGTAATCCGCCTCGATTTTCTGCCAGCTCACGCCGGCGCCCAGCGATACCATGTTGTTAACCCGATAGGCAATCGACGGGTTGATGTTGATCGTCTTGATGTCGAACTCGTCCGACTGCGCACTGCCTTTCCAGGGTTTGTCATACTTCGTCTTCAGGCCAAAAGGTGCACCGATGCCCAGACCAACGTACAAATCCCGGTTTACCGCCCAGGACAGGTAGCCATTTGGAACGACCGCCCAACCGCCGGCGTCGCCACCGTCACCCACGGCATTGAAGACGCCCACCTGGGACGCGCTGTTGTCGAACTTGAAACTCGGTTTCACCGCCGTCAGGCCACCGGAGACTTCACGCGCCTGCAGCTGCGTCATCCCCGCCGGGTTCCAGAAGATCGTGCTGGCATCGCTGGCCTTGGCTGCGGAACCGGCGTAGGCATTACCCAGGCCGCTGCCCTGCTCCAGCAACTGAAAACCCGACGCAGCGACCGTGCCCGACAAGGCGGCCAACAACAGCGCCGGAATCAACTTCATCGCAATCCTGTGTGCCATCTCCAACTCCCCCTTGAAAATATGTGGTATCAACATGGCGTCCTCCGTGTCGATATGATGTAAGCGTGGTTCTCGCGGCACGCCCCGGAAGCTATTCTGAATTGCTATCCTAAGTCCTTGCACAAGAAAGATCTGCAAGCATTCGGCGTGATGCCGCGCTCACTTGCACACATGTTGCTTTATTACAACACGGAGGCGCCTTGCCGGCACGTGTGGCAGTGCCACCGTGTTCGTCTCCTCTCCTCGGCAAACGCGCCTCAGTCAGACAGCAGCCTCTGGGGATAGAGGGTCCGACCGCTCGCCACCAGTTCCCGGAGCAGCGGCGCCGGTGTCCAGAAGTCCGGGCCGAAACGCTCACAGTAGTCTTCGATGGTAGCCAACACCCGCGCCAGGCCCAATTGATCGGCGTAAAAAAGAGGGCCGCCTCGCCACGGCGGGAATCCGTAACCGTTGAGCCAGACCATATCGACATCGATGGGACGCGCGGCGACGCCTTCGGCAAGAATCTTCGCGCCTTCGTTGATCATGGAGAAGAGACAGCGTTCAACGATCTCCTGATCATCGATCATTCGACGCTCGATTCCTCGAGCCCGCGAATGCTTGACGATCAGTTCCTCAATCGCTGCATCCGGCAGTGGCGTTCGGCTTCCGGATTCGTAGCGGTACCACCCGGCACCGGTTTTTTGACCCAATCGTCCAAGCTGACAAACCTGATCGAGAAGATCACAGTCGCGCACGCCTGGCTTGCGAAGCGGTGCCCTGGCCTTGCGGTTGCGCCAGCCGATATCGAGGCCGGCGAGATCGCTGACCGCAAAAGGTCCCATCGGAAATCCGAAATCGACCAGCGCCGCGTCCACCTGCTGCGGTAGCGCCCCTTCTTCCAGCAGGAACCAGGCTTCGCGTGTTCTTTGCGCGAGCATGCGGTTGCCAACGAAACCATCGCATCCCCCGACGAGAACGGCGATCTTGCCGAGTTTCTTGCCGAGTTGCATGACCGTCGCCAGGACCTCCGGCGCAGTCCTGTCCGTGCGCACGTTTTCCAGCAAGCGCATGACGTTGGCTGGACTGAAGAAGTGCATTCCCACCACATCCTGCGGTCGCCGCGTGAATTCGGCAATCTGTGCGACATCGAGATAGGAAGTATTGGTGGCGAGAATGGCGCCCGGTTTGGCAATCGCGTCCAGTTGTTCGAACACCTGACGTTTGACATCAAGGTCTTCGAAAACGGCTTCGACGACCAGGTCGACCTCGGCAAGCGCCTGCCAGTCCAGCGTCGGATGGATGCACTCAAGCCGGCGCTGCATGTCCTGCGGCGACAGCGTGCCGCGCGACACGCTGGCCTGATAGTTTTTCCTTATTGTCGCCATTCCTCTTTCCAGCGCCAGTGCTTCGACTTCCTTGAGCAGGACGCTGAAACCGGCATTGGCGAAACACATGGCAATTCCGCCACCCATCGTGCCGGCGCCAAGGACGGCGACCTGCACGATTTCGCGAGCCCGTACGTCGGCGGCCAGCCCCGGAACCTTGGCCACCTCGCGCTCGCCGAGGAAGGCGTTGCGCAGTGCTGCCGCCTGTGCCGAGGCCCGACGTTCGAGAAACAACTCGCGTTCGCGCCGCAACCCATCGTCGAAAGACAGGCTGGCCGCTGCGGCAACCGCTTCGATCGCCGTCAAGGGCGCTTGCAGGTGTCGCTGCTTCTCGCTCACCTGCCGTCGTGCTTCCTGAAAAATCTCCGCTGCCACCGGTGCTACCGGCAAGGTACCCGTACGCCGCGGGACGGCGCCCGGTGTGGCAAGCCGGCGTGCGGCGGCGATCGCCGCGGCTTCCAGATCGCCCTTTGCGATTTCGTCGATGGCGCCGATTTCCAGCGCCCGTTCGGCAGCGATGATTGCGCCGCTGCTGATCATCTGCAAGGCCGTCGGTACGCCCACCAGGCGCGGCAATCGCTGCGTACCACCCGCGCCGGGGATGACCCCCAGCCTGACTTCCGGCAGGCCGACCTTGGCCGTCGCCGTGGCAATCCGGTAATGGCTGGCCAGCGCAATCTCGAAGCCGCCGCCCAGCGCCGTCCCGTGTAGCGCCACGACCACCGGCTTGAGCGCGTTCTCGATGGCCTGCGTCACCGCCGGCAAATGCGGCTCCTGCGGCGGTCGGTCAAACTCGCTGACGTCGGCACCAGCGATGAACGTTCGCCCGGCGCAAAGAATGATCGTCGCACGGACTTCTGTGTCCGCTTCCGCCTGCCGGATCGCGTTCAACAAACTGGCACGTACCTCCCGGGCCAGCGCGTTTACCGGCGGATTATCCACCGTGACCAAAGCGATTTCGCCATCGCGACGATAACTGACAAGACCTGACGACATGCTGGGAACTCCGATGGGGCGCCCTGGCCCTCTCCAAGAAAGAAAAACGCCGACCCGGCCGTTCGATGACCGGTCTGTACGCAACAAAGGCTCCGGAGGACCGCTGGACGGTCCCCCGGAGCATCAGACCTTGGCCGGGGTACGACTCAAAGCGCTTCGAAAATGCCGGCGGCACCCATGCCGTGACCGATGCACATGCTCACCATGCCATACTTCATCTTCTCGCGACGCAGGCCATGCAGCAGCGTGGCCACCTTGATGGCGCCAGTCGCTCCCAGGGGGTGACCGAGAGCGATCGCTCCGCCCAGCGGGTTAACACGCGCCGGATCGAGCTCGCAGGTACGCATGACCGCCAGCGCCTGGGCGGCGAAGGCTTCGTTCAGCTCGATCCACTCCAGGTCGGATTTCTGCAAACCGGCCTTCCTGAGCGCGTCGGGAATTGCTTCGACTGGACCGATGCCCATGATCTCGGGCGGCACACCGCGAACCGAATAACTGACGAATCTGCCCAGCGGCTGCAGGTCGAACTGCTTCAGGATCTTCTCCGAAACCAGCAGTACCGCCCCAGCGCCGTCCGACATCTGCGAACTGTTGCCTGCCGTCACCGAACCCCTGGCAGCGAATACCGGCTTCATCTGCGCCAGTTTTTCCGGCGTCGCGTCAGCACGCGGCCCTTCGTCGTCCACCACCACCCGTTCGACGAGCCTGACCTCGCCGGTGGCGGGGTCGGGTACGCGGGTCTTGACGGTAAACGGAGCCGTCTCGGCCGTGAACTTGCCTTCGCGTATCGCGGCAATCGCCTTTTGATTCGATCCCGCCGCGAAGGCGTCCTGGTCTTCGCGTGCAACCTGCCAGCGCTCGGCCACTTTTTCGGCCGTGATGCCCATCCCGAAAGCGACGCCGAGATTGTCGTTGCCTTCAAAAATACTGGGGTTGATGACGACCTTGTTGCCCAGCATGGTGACCATGCTCATCGTCTCGGTACCACAACCGATCATTACGTCGGCGTCTCCGAGGCGAATCCGGTCGGCCGCCATGGCGACCGCTTGCAGACCCGACGAGCAGAAGCGGTTGACCTGCACGCCCGGAACACCGTGCGGCAAACCGGCCACCATCGCCGCCATGCGCGCGACGTTCAGGCCCTGCTCGGCTTCGGGCAAGGCACAACCGGCGACGATATCGTCGATCAGCGCCGGGTCAAGCGCCGGCGCTTGACCCAGGACCGTCCTGATGGCGTGTACCAGCATGTCATCCGGGCGGGTGGTCTTGTAGTAACCGTTGCGCTTTCCGATCGGCAGGCGCGCCGCAGCGACAATATAGGCGTCTTGAATTTGCTTGTTCATCTCAAACTCTCCGAAAATCAACGTAAATCATGGTCGCTCAATTGCGCAGGGGCTTGCCGTTTTCGAGCATGTAGGTCATGCGCTGCTGCGTCTTCTCGTTCTTCAGCAGCTC
Source organism: Candidatus Accumulibacter vicinus (assembly GCA_002425405.1). Taxonomy (GTDB): domain Bacteria; phylum Pseudomonadota; class Gammaproteobacteria; order Burkholderiales; family Rhodocyclaceae; genus Accumulibacter; species Accumulibacter vicinus. Next base: position 37,978 of record DIME01000148.1, on the reverse strand, counting down.
GACGAACTGACGACGCTCGATGCCGAGCAGCCAATCTTCATCGACCAGCGTTCCCGGCTCGACGTCACCGCCGCAGAGCACCAGGGCCGACGCTTCGGAAACCACATAATCGTGCGCACTCATGAATCCGCCTTCGCGCAGGTTCACCAAATCCATGTGCAAGGTCGCATTGCCGGGACGGCCAACCACCTTGATCGCGCGCGCCGGCATGGGGGGTCGATAAGCGCCTTCGAACATCGCCCGGGCCTGACGTATGGCGACGTAAGGAAGCTCGCGCGCGTTGAACAGGACGGTGTCGCTCTCCGCCGCAAAACCCATGCTCTTGGCGTCGATGGCGTTTTTCGAGGTCATGCCGCGGATGATCGAACCGAAGGCTTTCTGGATCTCTTCCCAGGGATCCTGCCGGCCGCGGCGCATGGCTGCTTCGGATGCCCGACGCGCCATTTCCTTGCAGCCGCCACCCGCCGGGATCAGACCGACACCCGCTTCAACCAGCCCGATGTAGCTCTCCAGCGCCATGACGCGGTGCGCGCAATGCATCGCCACTTCGGCTCCACCGCCGAAGGCCATCCCATCCACCGCAGCAACGGTCGGCACCTGGGCAAAGCGTAGTGCCTTGGTGGCGCCCTGAAAATGGGCAACCACCTTGTCAAGTTCATCCCATTTTTCTGCCTTGACCAGTTGCATCACCTCGAGCAGATTGGCACCGACTGCAAACGGGGCGTCATGGTAGACGACCAAGCCATCGAAATCGGCTTCGGCCATCGCCACGGCCTGATAAATTCCTTCGACAACCTCCTTGCCAAGCGAATGCATCTTGCTCTTGAACGACAGAATGGCGATGCGAGAATCCACCTTGGACATGCGCCAGATACGCACGCTGTCGTTCTCCATCAAGGTTTCGCCACGCTCGTGTTGCTCGCCGACGATCAGGTCGGGGAACAGTTGGCGACCATAGACCGGCAGACTCGAGCGGGCTTTGAGCGCGTTCTCGGCTGCCGAATAGGAACCTTCAGCCTGATGTACATGGTCGCGCGCGGCCACCCAGGCGGGTAGCGGAGCGCTCGACATCGCCTTGCCGGCGGCGATGTCCTGTTCGATGGCTTCGGCGATGGCCTTCCAGCCAGCGGACTGCCAGATCTCGAAGGGTCCTTGCGCCCAGCCGTAGCCCCAGCGCATGGCAAAGTCTACGTCGCGAGCGTTATCGGCAATCTCTGCCAGATGATAGGCGCAGTAATGAAAGACATCGCGGAACATCGCCCACAGGAACTGCGCCTGCGGATGAGCGCTGGCGCGCAAGGCGGCGAAACGTTCCGCGGCATTCCGGTTCTTGAGGATCTGTTCGACTTCCGGGGCGACACCTGCGCCTGCAGGCTGATAATCCAGCGACGCCATGTTGAGGACATGAATGTCGCGTCCCACCTTGCGGAAAACGCCGCCACCCGCCTTCTGCCCCAGCGCGCCTTTGCCAATCAGGGCGGCCAACCACGCCGGGACCTTGAAGTGCTCGCGCCAAGGATCGTTGGGCAGGGTCTGCTGTTGTGAATCGGTCACGTGCGCCAGCGTGTCGAGACCGATCACGTCAGCGGTGCGATAGGTGGCGCTCTTGGGCCGGCCAATGCGCGGCCCGGTCAGGGCGTCGACTTCGTCGAACCCGAGCTTGAACTGCTCGGTGTGATACATGACCGCCAGAATCGAGAAAAGACCCACCCGGTTGGCGACAAAACTCGGCGTATCCTTGGCGCGAACAACCCCCTTGCCCATGCGGGTCACCAGCCAGGATTCGAGTGCGTCGAACATGGCCGCATCGGTCGCCGCAGCCGGAATCAACTCGACCAGTTGCATGTAGCGCGGCGGGTTGAAGAAGTGCACCCCGCAGAAGCGTGACCGGCGCTCGGCCGGAAAAGCCTCGGACAACTGGTTGATCGAAATGCCGGAGGTATTCGAAGCGACGATGGCCTGGTCGCTCAGATGCGGCGCAATCTTGTGATACAGGTCGACCTTCCATTCAATCTTTTCGGATATCGCCTCAATGACCAGGTCGCATTCGCGCAATTTATCGAGATGCTGGTCATAGTTGCCGACATCGATATTCGCCAGCCGGTCTCTGGTCACCAGCGGCGCCGGTTGCATTCTCTTCAACCCCTCGACGGCCTTCCTGACGATACCGTTGGGATCACCCTCCTTGGCGGCCAGATCGAACAAAATGACCGGCACGTCTGCGTTGGCCAAGTGCGCCGCAATCTGTGCGCCCATCACACCGGAACCAAGAACTGCCGCTCTGCGAATAACAAGACGTTGCGAACTCATGCTTCTCCTCCAAAAAAAACGGCGTATCGCGCCGCTCAAGAAAATGGCCTGGCGCTCCAGCCCGCACAAGGACACTGCGGTTGGAGCCACCAAGCGCAACAGCAATCAATGACCGGCCTTCACCGCGAATGTGCCGCCGGCAGGAGCGCCGGCTGAACCGCCGTGCTACGGCGCTCATCGAGAAAGCGACGGACGATTGGTACGGCCATTTCTGCCTGGGTGACCAGAAAGAGATGCCCGCAATCGAGCTCCACCAACTCGGCATTGGGAATCAGGGCCTTCATGATCTTCCCATTGACCGCTGGCACCAGAGGGTCGTCACGACCCACCATGATCAGCGTCGGCTGCTTCACCGTGAACAGCCAATGGACACTGGTCCAGCCCCAGATGGCGTACATCTGTCCGAGGTAGCCAAGCGTGCGCGGGGGAACGATCTCGCTCATGTGCTGCCGGGCATACTCCGGGTTCTTGCGGAATATCCCTCCGTAGATGGTGTCAGCGTGCTTCACGATCGACTCCGCATCGTTGAAGCGGCTCGATGACATCAGCTTCCACAAGGCGCGCGGGTCGCCCGGCACAGCGAACAAACCGGTAGACGTCGCGGCCAGGATCAGGCGACGGCAGCGACCCGGAAAACTATGCGCGAATTGCTGCGCCAAAGCTCCTCCCCATGACACGCCGAGCACGTCAACCTGCCCGTAGCCCAGTTGGGTCAACATGCCCGCCACCAGCTTCGCGAGACCACCCATTCTCAACGGCATGACCGGCGTCGCCGAGGCACCGGTTCCCGGCACGTCGAAGGCAATCACCTCGGTGTTGGGCAATTGTTCGGCAAAAGGTCGCAGCACCTCGATGCTGCCCCCGATTCCATTGATGAGCAGCAGTGGCGTGCCGCCTTGTCGATCCGAGGGCCAGATGGCCACACGAATCCGCTGTTTTCCTACATCGACCATCTTGATTTTCATTGTCAACCCCTTGCCAAAGGCAACGCCGAACTGCCGGCGTCGCGACTTCATATTGCCTACCCCAAGACATCGCAGATCCGGTCCGGCAACCTTGGTCGCCGGCCGACCAGCCCGGGTATTCGATCAGGGCTCCAGAACATAGGTACCCGGTGCCGGATCCATCGGCTTGTGCGATGCGTTACCCAATTCCTTCGGTGCTGCAACCAACTCACCCGAGCGCTCGTTCAGCCAGACGATCCATCTGTCCCACCAACTGCCGTGGTTAGTCTTGGCGCCCGCCAACCACTCCTCGGGATCCGCCAGGCGTGCCGGATTGGTGAAGTAAATGGACTTCTTGTTGCCCGGCGGGTTGATCATCGCCTGAATGTGTCCGCTATTGCTCAGGACGAACTCGCACTTGCCACCAAAGAACATCGTGGACTCATAGCAGTTCTTCCAGGGCGTAATGTGGTCCGTGTCGCCGGCCATGGCAAAAACGTCGCACTCAACCTTCTTCAGATCAATCGGAATACCGCCCGACTCGAACTCACCCGGGTGGGCAAGATACTTCCGGGCCACGATGTCCATCAATTCCGTGTGGAACTTTGAAGTCAGGCGGGTATTGTCGCAGTTCCAGTACAGAATATCGAATGCTGGCGGCTTGTTGCCCATCAAGTAATTGTTGACCCAGTAGCTCCAGACCAGATCGTTGGGACGCAGCCAGGCAAACATCCTGGCCATTTCCTTGCCATCCAGGACACCTTTCTTGGCCGTGTGCTTGCGAGCCTTGTTCAGGAGCCCTTCGGTCGCCATCATTCCCATGATCGAGTCTGTGGGCATATAAAGAATGGTCACGTTGAGCGTGAAGGAATTGACCAGGCGTTCCTGGCGCGCAGCCATTTGCGCCAGCATCACCGAGCCGATGATCCCACCTGCACAGCCACCCCAGATGTTGCAGTCCTTCGCCCCCGAAACATCCAGAGCGGCCAGCAGTGCCTCGCGAGCGGAACTGGCATAGGTATTGAAGTCCCAGTCGCTATGTTCTGGTTTCGGATTACGCCAACTGATGATGAAGACTTGCTGCCCCTTTTGCAGGAGGTAGCGGACCATGCTCTTCTCCGGCGTCAAGTCCATGATATAGAACTTGTTGATCGGCGGTGGCAGCATCACGAAGGGGCGCTGGTGAACCTGTGGCACCAGCGGCTTGTATTGAATCAGTTCGACGAGATCGTTGCGGAACACCACGGCACCTTCGCTCATGGCGAGATTCTCGCCCACCTTGAAGGCGCTCTTGTCGACCATGCTGGGCATCCCGCCTTCATTGACCAGATCGTGCAGCATGTTCTTGGCGCCCCGCTTGAAGCTCTCGCCGCCGGTCTCGAGCATCTTCTTGAGTGCTGCCGGATGGGCCATGCTATTGGTTGGCGAGAACGCGTCCGTGAACAACGAAATGAAGAAGCGGGCACGCTCACGGTCAGTCTCATCGACCTTCAGATCATCGATCACCGATTGCCAGTACGCATTGTTGGCCAGATACGCCTGCATCGTCCGCCGATACATCGGGTTCTCATGCCAGGAGGGGTCGGCAAAGCGCCGATCGGTCTTGTCCGGGGCGAGTGTCGACTTGCCGGCCAGAATCTTGAACATCTCGCCCGCCAGCGACGCCTGATGCTTGAAAACACTGACGGGATCGCGAAAGGGTGATGCGAGAACCGCCTTCAGCGTTTCCTTGAATCCCCGACTCTCAAATCCCAGATCCGGCGGCACCCAACCAATGATGTCTTCAACATTTTCCACCATTGCCTTATCCGTTTTTGCAACCCTACTCATGGCCTTTTCCTTTCATTGAATTGCCATATACCACCAGAAGTCCGACCCGTGGGAGCATGCCTTGTGGCAAGACCCTAGCCGTTGCGGAGCTATTCGCCCTCTGCGGGCAATTGAAAATCCACATACTGCTTGCGGAGCGCAAGTTTCGAGAGTTTGCCTGTCGCGGTCATCGGCAACTCTGGAACGAACTGAACATCGTCAGGAATCCACCACCTGGCAACCTTGCCCTCGAACCAGGCAAGCAACTCTTGTCTGCTCACGGATTGGCCCGGCCTCAGCACGGCGACCAGCAATGGGCGCTCGCCCCACTTGTTGCTGGCGACGCCAATGGCCGCAGCCATCGCCACCGCCGGATGCAATGTGGCGATGTTCTCCAGTTCGATTGAACTGATCCATTCCCCTCCGCTTTTGATCATGTCCTTCGAACGGTCGGTAATCCTGAGATAGCCTTCCCCATCGATAGTCGCGATGTCGCCCGTGGGGAACCAGCCGTCGATCAGCGCACTCCGATCGCTTTTGAAATAAGTGTCTACCGTCCACAATCCGCGAACCTGCAGTTCTCCGACGGATTGCCCATCGCATGGCACCGCTTCCCCCTCTTTCCCGACCAGGCGCAGGTCGACGCCAAATAGCGGCCGACCGTGATTGGTCTTGAACTCCAGCAACTGGTCTGGGCTCCACTTGGCGTGCTTACGCTTGGTCGTCGTCAACGTGCCGATCGGGCTGAGTTCGGTCATTCCCCAACCAGGCAGGGCCTCGACGCCATAGTCGTGCCACATGGTACGAATAATCGAAAACGGGCAGGATGAGCCGCCAACGAGAAATCGCCGCAAACTGCCAAATTCGAGTCCGTGCGCTTGCATGTAATCGATCACCCCTTGCCAAACGGTTGGCACCGCCCCAGCAAAGGTCACTCCCTCGGCTTCGAACAGCCGGTACAGGCTCTCGCCATCCGTATTCATCCCGGCAAGGACCAACTTGCTGCCGACCATCGGACAGGTGTAGGGAAGACCCCAGCCATTGGCGTGAAACATCGGCACGATCGGGCACACGACCTCACTGGCCGAAATCGACAAGGCGTCGGGTAAGGCCGTCGCCAGGCTGTGCAGCAAGGTCGTGCGATGCGAGAACAGGACACCTTTGGGGTTGCCGGTCGTTCCGGAGGTGTAGCAGAGCAGACAAGCCGTATTCTCGTCGAACGAGGGCCATTCCAGCAGACTTGGCTGGCGCGCCAGCAGTGCCTCGTAAGACTGGGCGAAAGGCGTGTCCGCCGGGATGCTTTCCGGCTCGACCAAGGCAACCCAATACTTCACCCCCGGACAGCGATGTCGCAGTTCGGCGACCAGCGGGGCAAAAGAGGTGTCGAAGAAGAGCGCCACGTCTTCGGCGTGGTTGATGATGTAGACGATTTGCTCGTGAAACAGGCGTGGATTGATCGTGTGGCAAATCGAGCCAAGACAGGGAATCGCAAAATACAATTCCAGGTGCCGATAGGTGTTCCAGCCCAGGGTAGCAATGCAGGCTCCCTCCCCCAGGCCGAGGTCCAGCAGCGCTCTTGCCGCCTGCCGCACGCGCTGCGCGAGATCGCGGTAAGTGTAGCGATGAACCTGGCCCGCAGGCATTCGGCTGACGACCTCTTCGTCGCCGTGATACTTCTCGGCATGTGTCAACACACTGGAGAGCAGTAGCGGCTCCTTCATCATTTGTGCCAGCACGGTCGTTTCTCCTGACTTTTGCTCGTCGCAGTCCGATGGCCACCATGCCCCTCAGGGCAAACAGACCACCGCCTCGCCGGCAATCTTGACTTCACCCTCCTGATTACGGGTCTGGATCTCCAGCTTGGCCCGCCGTTCGCCGTTTTCTTCGAAGATCTCGACCACCTGTCCACTACAGGTCACGCGATCGCCAAGATGGGTGATCCCCAAAAAGCGCACCGACCAGGTACGCAGCTGCGACTGCGGTACCCAGGCAGTCAGCAGGCGCCCGAGCCAGGCCATGCTCAGCATGCCGTGCGCAAACACGTCGGGCATTCCCGCCTTGCGCGCAAAATCGATGTCGATATGAATCGGGTTATGATCGCCGGATGCGCCGGCGAACAAGGCCAGCGTCGTACGCGTGACCGGCGGCAGTTTCAACTCGGGAATGATATCGCCCACATTGACCACAATATTCTGTTCGACCATCTCACCCTCTCCTAGTTGCGAACCACGATGACACTACGGAACTCTGCCGCCAGTTCACCGCTGGCGTTGGTGACGCTCGAATCACGGATGATGAACTCCAAAGCACCGCCCTTCTTGTCGTAGATGTCGGAAATCCTCGAACATACCGTGACCGTCTCACCGGCACAGACCGGCTGGTAATAGGTGTAGCCCTGCTCGCCATGCAGGATTTTCCCCAGCGATACGCCCATTTTTGCCAAAGTACTGAACAGTTCATTCGAGTCCAAATCAGCCGCCAGCAGGAAAGTCGGAGGTACCGGCAAGTCGCGGTAACCAGCCGCTTGTGCCGCCCCCTGATCCAGATAGATCGGATTGCTTTCGCCGATCGCCTGCGCGAAGAATTTCAACCTTCCTCTTTCAATATCAAAGCGTACTTCTGGTCCTGTGTAGCCAATCCACTTCTTGTCGATCATCTCTGCCTCCCAAAATCGGGTATCACCCGCAGGTGTCCTGCCTCACCCGGTTGTCAATAACTACCCTGATTCGTCACTTGCCACGTTGCAGATCCTAAAGTAAAGGATGACCCGCACGCCATTGCACTGAACGCCTAAAAATTGCAAAATTTGCCAAAATTCCCAAGGAACTTTCGTGACCATGAACTCGCCTCCGATCTCCGTACACATCGGCTTCGTACGCGAAACGCTGGGCGGACTCAAACTTCGCCAGCAGGATCCGCTGCCGTTTCTGGAACGTGCGAACATCCCGCGCGAGTTGATCGAATTGCCATTGGCACGCATCTCCGGAACGCAATACCAAACCCTGGTGCTTTCGCTGATGGACGACCTGGACGATGAAATGATGGGCCACCTTGCCAAGCCACTGCGACGGGGCTCCTTTGTCTTCCTTGCCCGTGCATCGCTGTTTGGTGCACTGTCGCTATACGTGGTGCTGGCACGCTGGGTCAAAGCCCACCGCCTGTTGACCGACGAGATCCACCTGAGCTTCCGCAAGGAAGGCGACGTTGCCTGGATCACCTTGACCGGGCCCTCCTCCCGCTCCCAACAACACCCGACTTTCCTGCCGGTCGTCTATTTCAAGAGTCTGCATATCCTTGCTTCCTGGCTCATCGGCGAACGCATCAAATTGACGGCAGTACGTTTCACGGGGCCATGTCCGATACACGGCGACGAATACGCTCATTTGTTCCCCGGCGAAATTGCCTTTTCCGCACCCGTATCGGCCATGGGCATCCCGGTGCCTTACCTTGACCGGGCAGTCAGCCAGGATGTCGACTCTCTACACCAGTTCCTGCGCGCCGCGCCGGGAAATCTGCTGTGGCAATATCGCGCCACCGACCTGCTCAGCGAGAAAATCCGTGCCATCCTGAAAGATGCGCTGCCGGCGCATGTGGACATTGCCGAAGCCGCACAAGCAGTCGGGTTTTCGCAGCGGACCTTGCACCGCAGGCTGATTGGCGAAGGGACCAACTTCCAGGAAATCAAGGACGGTCTGCGCCGCGACGTCGCGATCGACTGCCTCGATCACTCTCGCCTGTCGATCGAAGAAATCGCCGAACACATCGGTTTTTCGGATGCTGCTGCGTTCTACCGGGCGTTCAAGACCTGGACCGGCGTGGCTCCCGGCGTCTATCGGCAGCGCACGCTGAAAACCTGATCCAGGAAAAGGATCGCCGGGCGGCCAGGTTCCCGGCCGCCGCCCGGCAAGAACCCTCAGACCCGTTCCAGCAACATCGCAATGCCTTGTCCGACACCGATGCACATCGTACATAGGGCATAACGGCCGCCGCGTCGCCGCAGCTCGTAGGTAGCCGTTGTCGCCAGCCTTGCCCCGCTCATTCCCAGAGGATGGCCGATGGCGATGGCACCCCCATTGGGGTTAACCTGTTCAGCATCATCAGGCAGGCCCAATTGCCGCAACACGGCCAGCCCCTGCGCTGCAAACGCTTCGTTCAACTCGATCAAATCGATGTCCATGAGATCGATACCCAGGCGCGCGAGCAACTTGCGCGTCGCAGGAGCCGGCCCGATCCCCATGATGCGCGGTGGAACGCCGGCGACTGCGGCACCGACGATGCGCGCCTTGGGAACCAGTCCATGACGCGCTGCCGCCGCCTCGCTGGCAACAAGCAGCGCACACGCGCCATCATTGACTCCGGACGCGTTACCGGCAGTGATCGTCCCGCCATTCCTGACCACTCCCTTCAGCGCTGCCAGCGCTTCCAGCGTCACCTCCGGACGCGCATGCTCGTCACGGGCAAAGCGCTTGGGCTCGCCCTTCTGCTGCGCAATCTCGACGGCCAGAATCTCGTCTGCGAAACGGCCGGCGGCATCGGCGGCCGCCCAGCGCTGTTGGCTACGCCACGCGAATGCATCCTGATCGCCGCGACTGATGGCAAACTCGGCGGCCACGTTCTCGGCCGTTTCCGGCATCGAGTCGATCCCGTACGTGGCCTTCATTTTCGGGTTAACGAAGCGCCAGCCGATGGTCGTATCAAACACCTCGACACTGCGCTGGAAAGCGCTTGCGGCCTTGCCCATGACGAACGGTGCCCGCGACATGCTTTCGACACCACCGGCAATCATCAAATCCGCTTCCCTGGCGCGAATCGCGCGTGCGGCCTGGGCAATCGCGTCCAGACCGGAACCGCACAAGCGATTGAGAGTGGTTCCCGGGACCTCCACTGGCAGGCCCGCAAGAAGGACGGCCATGCGCGCCACATTGCGGTTGTCTTCACCGGCCTGGTTGGCGCAACCATAGATCACGTCATCGACCTGCTCCCAGGCGACACCCGGATTGCGCTCGACCAAGGCCCGAATCGGCAGGCTGGCCAGATCGTCGGCCCGTAAAGTAGCCAGGCTGCCTCCATAGCGACCGACCGGCGTTCGCACCGCGTCGCAAATGAACGCTTCAGCCATTACCCAACCTCTTGTCGATGACCCGCTTGGCCTTGCCCACCAAGGTTCTGGTGATCGAGTTTGGCGGCAGGACCTGGACCTGGGTTGACACGCCGATCAGCGACTTGATCGTCTGCTGCAAACGCCGACCCACGCTGGCGACTTCGGCCGGGGACATTTGATTGGCGACGCTTGGCTGCAGCTCGCACATCACTTCCATCTGGTCCATGAGGCCATCGCGGGAGACCACGATCTGGTATTGTCCGGATAATTTGTCGTCACGGAGGATCATTTCCTCGATCTGTGTCGGAAATACGTTCACCCCACGGATGATCAGCATGTCGTCGGAACGACCCACAATTTTCGCCAGCCGCCGGAAGGAGCGCGCCGTCGGCGGCAGCAAACGGGTCAGGTCGCGAGTCCGGTAGCGAATGACCGGGAAAGCCTCCTTGGTCAGAGAGGTAAACACCAGTTCTCCCTCCTCGCCATCGGCGCATACTTCACCGGTTTCCGGGTTGATCACTTCCGGGTAGAAATGGTCTTCCCAGATCACCGGACCATCTTTCGTTTCCACGCATTCACTGGCTACGCCCGGGCCGATGACCTCCGAAAGACCATAGATATCCACCGCATCGAGACCCATCTTGGATTCGATTTCGCGACGCATCTCGTTGGTCCAGGGCTCGGCTCCGAAAATTCCCACCTTCAGCGAGCAGTCGCGACCGTCAAGGCCCTGATTGGCGAACTCTTCGGCGATCACCAGCATGTACGAAGGGGTAACCATGATGATGTCGGGCTTGAAATCCTGAATGATCTGGACCTGTTTTTCGGTATTGCCGCCGGACATCGGAATTACTGTACAACCCAGGCGCTCGGCGCCATAGTGCGCACCCAGGCCACCGGTGAATAGTCCGTAACCGTAAGTCACGTGCACGATGTCGCCGGGCCGCCCGCCAGCGGCGCGGATCGACCGCGCCACGACATTGGCCCACATGTCTATGTCGTTACGGGTATACCCGACCACCACCGGTTTGCCGGTGGTGCCCGACGAGGCGTGCACGCGCACCACTTTCTCGCGCGGCACGGCAAACAAGCCAAAAGGATAGTTGTCCCGCAAATCAACCTTGGTCGTGAACGGGAACTTCGCCAGGTCTTCAAGACTGCGCAAATCGTCCGGATGGACACCCGCAGCGGCAAAAGTCCGTTGGTAGTGCGGAACATTGTCATACGCATGTTTCAGGCTCCACTTCAAGCGCTGCAATTGCAATGCCGAGATTTCGTCGCGGCTGGCGGTTTCAATGGGCTCCAAATCTCCCGGCTGGGGGGTTTTGCTAGGCACGATCTCCTCCTGGGTTAGAAATATGACGGAATACTACTCCTCGGGTGACGGTGGATGAATCTGCTGCAACTGTGGCAGGCGAAACTGGATGGATATTTCGCAGCCTCACTGACGCCTCACCGCCAACATGGCGCCAGCCGTGTTACCAGGGGGCGGATAGTCTATTTGCCGGCATACCGCGGCGACCGCTTTTCCATGAAGGCACTGACGCCTTCCCGATAATCGTCACTGTGACCGAGTTCGCGCATGAAGTCGCGTTCGAGGTCGAGTTGCTGCTCCAGAGTGTTGAGATGGCTGGCGCGCATGGCCTGCCGGGTGCGGACCAGCGCCTTGGTCGGAGCCAGTGCGAGTTGTGCGGCCAGACGGTCCACCGTCTCGGCGAACTGCGCGTCATCGACACATGACCAGATCAAGCCCCATGCGGCCGCCTGTTCGGCTGCAAGCTTGTCTCCGAGCAAGGCCAGCCCCATCGCGCGCGCGACGCCGATGCGCTGCGGCAATACGTAAGTCCCCCCCGTATCCGGGATCAGACCGATCTTGCTGAACGACTGGATGAAGGATGCGGAACGGCTGGCCACAACCAGGTCGCAGGCCAGAGCAAGGTTGGCACCCGCGCCGGCGGCAACGCCATTCACTGCACAGATCGTGGGCATCGCCAGATTCTGGAGTGCCAGGACGAGCGGTTTGTAATTGTTCTCAACGCTGGCTCCCAGGTCCACGGGGGCCTCGCCAGGCAAGACACTTCGATCGGCCAGGTCCTGACCGGCGCAAAAACCTCTGCCAGCGCCACTGAGAACGAAGACGCGTGCCGTTCTGTCCTCGCGGAGCAGCGCCAGGGCTGCCCGCACTTCCGCGTGCATCTGTTCGGTAAAGCTGTTGAGGCGATCCGGTCGATTCAGCGTCAGACGCGCCACTCCGTCCACAACGGAGAAAAGAATAGTCTCGAAAGCCATGCACACCCCCTTCATTCACCAGGTTTTTGGGCAAGATCCCGGCCCAGGAACATTCTCCGTGCTCGCAAGCTGGCGGAGGAACGCTTTCGGCCACGGACCACTTCACTCTCGGTCTCGGCGCAACCACAGTGCACCGTCGGACGACCCTTGCAGACCAGCCTATTGGCTTCAGCGGCCGGGCGCGCCCTGCATACACCGCGGCCTTCGACCAAAGCGCCAGACACGTGAAGCGCTAGACGTGATAACGCCTTTGTACGACACGGAAACGGCTGGCGACGAATGCGGCATCGGCATAACAGGTCGTTGCCGCAGGATTGCCCCCGGTCGCATGGTAGTCAGAAAAAGCGGCTGACTGGTTGACATAAACCGCGCTGGTCAGGTTGATCGACAGTGCCACCTGTGCACGGCAAGTCGCAGCGATCACGGCTTCGACCACTTCGGGTTGCGTCGAATAGAGACCAACCGTCAAGGCACCGTGTTCGCGCACCAGGCGCTCCGACAACGCGACAGCGGCAGTGCTGTTCTGCACACGGACCAGAAAGCTGATCGGGCCAAAGCGCTCCTGCATATAGGCCCCTTCATCGGCAGCATCACATTTGAGAATGATGGGCGTGCGGACTTCTGCCATGGGATATTCCGCGTGCTCGATCTTGCGCGAAGCGACCACGACCTCGCCAAGCGCCGCCGCGTCGGCCAGCCGGGCCAGAGTGTCGGACGATTGAATGGCGCCGAGAACCGCAGTAGCGATTTCGGGTTTCGCCAACAAGCCGTCAAGCGCCGCCCCGAGATCCGCGCCAACCTGGTCGAAGCTCTTGTGCCCTTCATCGGTTTCAATGCCATCCGCCGGCACGATGATCGCTTGCGTCGTCGTACACATCTGCCCGGAGTAGAGCGCCAAGGTGAAAGCCAGATTCTTCAACATTCCCCGGTAGGCATCGGTGGATTCGATGATCACATTGTTCACACCAGCCAGCTCCGCATACACTTGCGCCTGCCGACAGTTCTCCTTCAACCATTCCCCGAAGGCGTTACTGCCGGTGAAGTCCACGGACTTCACCGCCGGATTGCCGGCCAGCGCCTGCGTCGTCTTGCGGTCTGAGGTCACCGCAAGCGTCACCAGATTCGGATCGATGCCGTTTTCCGCCAGCACTTCGCGGATGATCCTGACCGATATCGCCGCCGGCAGAATGGCGTTTTCATGCGGCTTGACAATCACGGCATTGCCTGTCGCCAGCGCTGCGAAAAGACCCGGATAGGTATTCCAGGTCGGAAAGGTTCCGCAACCAATCACCAAGGCCACGCCACGGCCAACAATCTCGAAGTGCTTGCGCATCGTCAGCGGTGGGTTCTTGCCCTGTGGTTTTTCCCAAAGTGCTTCGTTCGGAACAAACGACATCTCTCGCCAGGCATAGGCGACCGCTTCCAATCCGCGGTCTTGTGCGTGCGGTCCGCCGGCCTGGAATGCCATCATCCAGCCTTGCCCGGTGGTCATCATCACCGCATGGGCAATCTCGAAGCTGCGCTGATTGATGCGCTGCAGCGCCTCAAGGCAAATTCCGGTACGACCGTCGGCACCAACCTTCTGCCATGCCGGCATGGCCGCGAGACCGGCATCGATGAGCGCCTGCGGATCGCATTCCGGATAGCTGATCGACAGATCGACACCGTAAGGCGAGCGTTCGGACGCCAACGCCGCAATCCGCCCCGGCATGTCGAGCGGAAACTCCTGGCCACGCCAGGCGTCGATGGCGGCCTTGCCATCCTGCATCGCTGTTTCCCCATAGACCTTGGGGCTCGGAATCTCGGAATACTCTGACCAGTAGCCGCGAACACGAATCGCTTCAAGGGCGGCATCCAGAGTTGCACGGTGCCTTTCAAACAAGGGGTGAGCCATAGTTCCTCCACATAGTTTTGACATCAACGCCTCGCCCTCGCCAACGGCTCAACCAGGGCGGCGGCCTAGCAATAATCCTAATGAGAAACGTTACAAAGAACACGACGGACTGTCAAGGTCTTGTATCGATAATAACTCCATGCCAGATCGGAGGTACGATCTGAACGTACCCTTGATGGTGATAACATCAGGAAATTTATAAGATCTTTCGAACCCCATAGGCCATCCCCGATGATTCGGCATGCGCCTGTAGAACCGGGCGGCACCAACCTTAAAGTAACACACAAGTGGTTGACACACCCTAAAAACATGTAACATTATTAGGCCAATTGGCGGGTCGGCGAGTCTGACAACGGCAGATTTCCTGTGCCCCATCGCCTACCGTCCAAGGTTTGGGTTCCTAGCAGTTCTTTGATTTCGCAACGAGCGGCACCGCTCTGCGGACGGCTCCACAGCACCCCCCGCAACGCCACACCCACTGGTGTTTCGGGACCACGCAACCAAATTGAAAGGGAATCATCCATGTCGAAACATGAGCGCATCGCCGGCAAAATGGAATTGCCGACGGCAACCGAGCAGCCCAACATCTTTCCGCTAAGCTGGCCTGCCAAAACCAAAAAACTGGAAGACATTTGGGATTCTTCGCTGCGCGAAGCCTGGGACCCCAAAAAACTTCCCTGGAACACCCTGGATCTGTCGAAATACTCGTGGGAGCAACGGGAAGCCATCGCCTATTGGTGGACCATCCTGTCCGTTTTCGACGCATCCGCGCCCCCCGTATTTGCCGCGGCACTGATCAAGACCTACGAAGCCCACGAGGAAGAAGCCGTCAGGCGCTGCTTCTTCTCCGTGACTCGCGATGAACAGAACCACGAGCAACTGTGCGGAATGGCCATCACGAAACTGCTTGAACACCCCGATGTACTGACTTACGTTCCGAAAACGGAGATCGGCCGGAAGGCTCAGAAAAATGCGCACTGGCTGTACTACAACGGGTCCCGCTATTGGGAGGGGTACAAGACGGCAGTCCCCAAGTACAGTCTCGCCGTTCTTTTCAGCTCCTTCCTGATGGGCGAGATCGCCGCTGCGACGATCTTTCACCAGATGGCGGCGCAATGCGTGGAGCCGGTGTTCAAGGAGGCTTTCCGCAATGTTGGACGGGACGAAGGACGGCACATGGCCATTTGCATGTCGCTGATGGAGCGCGACTATCCCAAACTCGACCTCACGGATCGGCCGCTGATCACCAAGCAGATCCGTGCCGGATTCCTGTTCCTGTCAGGCGTTCTCTTCGAACCGCCAGAAGCTTTCTGGGATATTCCGGCTGACTTCATCGCCAACCAGCGCGAGGCCGAAGCCATCTCCCGCAGCGCGGGTTTCCACATCCCGGAGTATGAAGCAAAGAAGGACAACTGGCGCAACGCGATGCTCAACCTCAAGGGAGTTCTCGACAAGTTCGACATTCCCTTCCCGGCAATCCCCGAGGTGGGCATTACCGGCGAGGAGATTCGCGATGTGGACATGGAGGACATCATTCCAGTGTTCTAGACCGAAAACTTTTTCGTTGTTGGGGGAAGGTGGCCCGTTGCCGGGCCACTGTTGATCGCTCGGTTGAATACGTGAATGGCCATGAAACATATTCGTTTGCACCCTTCGGGACACATCGTCGAATGTCAGGAAGGTAGCGCGGTACTCGAAGCGCTGGAAGCCGCCGGTTATGCCTTGCCCAACAATTGTCGTGCCGGGGCCTGTGGAGAATGCAAGGTCAAGGTTTTAAGCGGCACCTTCGACCAGGGCTTCGTTCTGGACATGGCCCTTTCCCAGCAGGAGCGCCATGAGGGTTACGGGCTGATGTGCATGGCCAAACCGATTTCCGACGAATTGGTCATCGATTGGGGAACCGAGGATGCCCAGCCAAAACTCTTCCCGCCCCGAGAAAACCAGGAGTTCATCGTCGTCGATCGCCTGATGCGTACACCCCGCATTCTGGAATTGCGGCTGCGGCCACTGGCCTCACCCATGCGTTACTGGCCGGGACAATACATCATGCTCGGCTCACCCCAGTCCGGCATTCCCCCGCGCTCTTACTCGATTGCCAACGCCCCCCGACCAGACGGCGAAATCTCTCTGCAAATCACGCGCGTCGACGACGGCATCACCAGCGCATGGGTACACCAGCATCTGAATGTCGGCAACACCGTGACCTTGTCCGGACCCTATGGCACATTCATCGGTGATCCTTCGGTTGACGCGCCGGTGCTGTGCATTGCTGCCGGTTCCGGCCTGGCACCGGTACTGGCCCTGGCTGACGCGGCCTTGCGTCGTGGCTACAGCCAACCCGTCACCCTGTTGTTCTCTGCACGTACCACCCACGATTTGTATGAATCCGGCCTGATGGCATGGTGGCAAGCAAAACACCCGGGGTTTCGCTACATCTATACGCTGACACGCGAACAGCATGAGGGTCTCTGTGGCCGCGTGCCCCAAGTCCTCCCCTCGCTGTTCGACGATCTGTCGGATTTCTCCATTTTCATCGCTGGCAGCCCTGCTTTCGTTGAAAACTGTGTCTCGGCAGTAAAAGCCTTGGGCGCCAAGCCCAGGATGATTCATAGCGAAGGCTATTACCAACAACAACGGCCTGTGGTCGCACCCATCAGCCATATGGTCTCGCTTCAGACCCCGATCGGTTAAGGACGCGTTTTGGTGGACGCGCCCTTGACGACGGCCCGCCTGCACACCCGCTTCCCACGGCGACCCCAACACGATCGCAGACGCACGCGCTCGTCATTGCATGGGGATCTGACGGTCAAACTTCCCGCTGCAGGAAGCGCAGCACACTGGATACGGGCCATTCACCCCGCTCAAGAGCCAAAAGGAGGAAGGCCTATGTAGGAAGAGGAAGAACCTGTTTTCGCGGTTGGGGACTGACATCAAAAAAACCAGCAGACCTTCGAGGGACGCATGCAAACACAGGCACCTCGAATTCATCAAGAGGAGACAAGATTCGTATGTCCACCGAAATCTATCGTAGGATTCTCAGCCATCCTAGATACGCAGAACTGGTCAAGCGCCGAAAGCGACTGGCCTGGCTACTGGCTGGCAGCACACTGGGCGTGTTCTTTTCTTTCGTATTGATCGTGGCTTTCAAACCAAGCATCTTGGCAACGCCGATATCAAGTACTGGCGTGACAACCATCGCCATCCCCCTGGGGGTGGCGATGATCGTGTTTTTCTGGGTGGCGACCGGCATCTACGTTCGGCGCGCCAGCCGTGATTTCGACGGCCTGAGCGACCAGATCGTACGGGAGGCCAACCAATGAGTGGACTGACGCCAAAATCGATCACGAGCCTTGGATTGCTGACCTGGACAGGTCTGGCGTTGGCTGCGCCAGGAAGCCAAGCACAAACCGCCAACATTCCGGCCATTGCAATGTTTCTGCTCTTTGTCGCGCTCACGCTCGTGATCACTTATTGGGCAGCCAAACGTACCAGGACGGCCAGCGATTACTATGCCGCAGGGGGAGGCATCACCGGCACCCAGAATGGCTTTGCGATCGCTGGTGACTTGCTCTCCGCGGCAACACTACTCGGCATCAGCAGCCTGATTTTCGCCAAGGGCTATGACGGCTTTCTCTATTGCCTGTGCCTGATCGTGGCCTTTCCGATGATTCTCTTCCTCATGGCGGAGCGGCTGCGCAATCTCGGGCGCTATACCTTTGCCGATGTCACGTCTTTTCGTCTGTCGCAGCGTCCCGTACGTACGACAGCGGCGATCTGCTCCCTCACGGTGGTCATTTTCTACCTGATCGCTCAGATGGTGGGTGCCGGCCAGGTAATCAAGCTGTTGTTCGGGGTCGAGTACTGGATCGCCGTCGTTGCAGTAGGCGTGCTGATGGTCATCTATGTCACTTTCGGGGGAATGCTGGCCACAACCTGGGTGCAGATCGTCAAGGCGGTCCTGCTGATTTCTGGCGGCACCTTGATGGCGTTGCTGGCTTTCTCGAAATTCGGCTTCAGCTTCGAAACGATGGCCAGCAAAGCTGCCGCCGTGCATAAGGACGGGATCAAGATCCTCGCCCCCGGTGTCATGTTTGCCGACCCGGTTTCCGCGGTTTCTCTGGCACTTGGGATGGTCTTCGGTACCGCCGGTCTGCCGCACATCCTGATGCGTTTCTTTACGGTACCGAATGCCGTGGAGTCGCGCAAGAGTGCCTTCGTCGCCACCGGCCTGATGGGCTTCTTCTTCCTGATGATCGGCTTGATCGGGCTGTCGGCCGTCGTACTCGTCGGCACCGATCCGCAGTACTTCGAGGGGGGAATCGTCGGCGGGAAATTGCTGGGCGGCGGCAATATGCCCGCAATGCATCTGGCACATGCCGTGGGCGGAAACCTGCTGCTCGGCTTCATGGCAGCGGTGGCATTTGCAACCATCCTGGCAGTGGTGTCGGGACTCGCTCTCGCCGGAGCTTCGGCGATTTCGCATGACATCTACGCGAACGCGATCAAGAAAGGCACGGCGACCGAGGCTGATGAAATCAAGGTGTCCAAGATTGCCTCTTTGGGCTTGGGCGTGCTCGCGGTCATTCTCGGGATCATGTTCGAGAAGCACAATCTGGCATTCCTGTCTGGCCTGACGCTGGGCATTGCCGCTTCGGCCAATTTCCCGGTACTGATACTCTCGATGTACTGGCAAGGTCTGACCACTCGCGGCGCTGTTCTCGGTGCCATGGTTGGACTGATCTCGGCCTTGGCGCTGGTGGTCTGCTCCAAGGCGGTGTGGGTTACCGTCCTCGGCAATCCGACCGCGTTGTTCCCCTACGAACAACCGGCACTCTTCTCGATGCCTCTGGCGTTTCTCGCCGCCTGGCTCGGATCGGTTCTCGACACCAGCGAAACCGCAGCCCGAGAAAAGGCCGCCTTCGCGGAACAGGACGTGCTGGCCGAAACTGGCTTCTACAAGAAGCAACAAGCCAGTCCGACCGCGTAACAACAGTCGCATCGCCCCCGCAGGGGCACCGGCCGTCAGGCCAGTGCCCCTGTTCCGGTTCTATTCGGCCCGAGGATTACTGCCAATGTTGCGGCCAACGCTCTAATTCTCGCCATCAAGGCGAAGGCAGCGCAGCGGATCGTCTTCGGCGAAACGTGCGTAGACGATCGGCTGTAGAGGTGGACAAGCACCATCCGCAGTCAACAAAAGACGGTCAAGATGGCGTTCGGCAGGCACCAGCAGGCGTCGGTAGAGATCTTTGCAGAGCAACCGCGCGCGCGCTCCCGGCCAGTCCGCCGGCAACAATTGCTCGGGAAGTTCCGGGTCGCGAAGTAGCAAGCGCCGATAGTCGTGAATCAATAGTAAACGCAGGAGAAAAGCGCCCTCTTCATCGGCGGCGGCAAGGTGATCGCTACGCAGTTCCACCAGGACAGGATTATAGGTACTGACGAACTCGGCATAGGCCTGCCCGAGTTCGCGCAGGTCCCAGGCCCGTGTGACCAGGTCGGCGTTGCCGGCTGTCCCCACCAGGCTGGCATCTGCGGCAAACAACGGCATCAACCCGGCCAGCAAATGCACCAGACCGTCCACCAACAGTGCGTCAAGGACACTTGGCAGGTCCGCGCTGGGGTGCACGAAACACTCCGCGCCCAAGGCACCAAAGCCTTGCCAGAAGAGAGCTCGGCGCAGGGCATCGCGGTCTTTCTGAGCGAACGCGCCAAGCACCAGAATTTGTCGCCAACGACGATCCCAGTGCGGCGCGCGAGCAGCATAGATTTGTCGCGCTGCATCGGCACAGCGACGCTCCCCGGAAGTCGTGAGGCGGTATTCGCTACGACGGCCCAATGCTTCGCTACACAGCCACTCGTCTTTGGTCAGGCGAAAGACGGCAGTCCTGACCGAGCGCTCATTGATCCCCAACGGTTCAAGCAAATGAATCAGGCTACCCAGCCAGACTCGTCCACCCCGCGGCAACACGACATCGCCAAAGAGCGAGACAATCAAGGAACCGGCATGCACCCGCTTCTGCCTTCTGAATTCGTCGATCCGCATGTGCATCGCGACACTCATCAGCGCGCCATCCCTGTGGCGTCAAGTATCGCCTTTCCCCAGAGCCCCAGCGAACGGCACCGCCTGGCCCACAAGAAGGCCCTTTGCCCGTCGGGTAGCGAATCCGGCACGGCCTCGATCAAACGGCTTTCCTCTCGAACCAGTTTCTGTGAGTTCTCGTCCATTTGCCCCTGGGTGTCAGCTCGACTCCTGTTACCTGCAAGCGGCCACCTGGTAGGTAACATTGTCAAAAAGCGCGTTATGATACGCCTTTTGACATCAACCGGCTTGTTTTGTACCATTTTACCGGTCCTGCCAAGCAGAACGTTGCCACTCGCAGCCCAATCAATGTCTTTTCCGAAAGGAACCTGCATGTCCAAGTCCAATAGCGCTGGGCACAACGCACAAGCGCCGATCTTGCTTGCCGAACAAACAGCGGCAGCGATGTACAGCCGCGACGCGGCCCTGAAGCTGATCGGCATCCGTCTGATGGCTGTCCGGCCAGGGTATGCGCTGCTCTCGATGGTCGTCCGACCGGATATGGTCAATGCTCATCATATCTGCCACGGCGGTTTCCTTTTTACCCTCGCGGACTCCGCTTTTGCCTACGCTTGCAATAGCTACAACCGTAACACGGTTGCCTCGGCCTGCCACATCGACTTCCTCAGCCCTGCACGTGAAGGCGAAGAACTGGAAGCCGAGTGTGAGGAGCGTTCTCTCGCCGGGCGCACCGGGGTCTACGACACCACCATCCGCGACCGCAAGGGACAGGTGTTGGCCCTTTTCCGCGGCAAGTCCTACCGCATCGCCGGAGAAGTCATTACTGGACTGGAAGCCGAGGACAGTCGCCATCGCCCGGCCCCAAGCAGCAGAATCGAGGGCAACCCTCAATGAAGCACCGGGAAGCGACTCGGCTCCATGCAACCACCATGGTGACGCACGGCCTTCCCCCTGGTCGAACACGTTCATTCATGCGGAACACACCTTGGATCAACAAGAGGTAGCGTCCGCCGAGGGTCACGCTGACGAAGTGGTGATCCTGGTGCACGGCTTGTGGACGCCAGCCGCGGTGTTCTTGTTGCACAGCCGATGGCTGGAGCGCCTTGGCTACCGTACGCTGCGCTTCGGCTACCACAGCGTACGTGCGACCTTGTCGGAAAATGCCGCGGAACTGCAGATCTGTGTGGCCGAAACCAACGCAGAGAGCATCCATTTGGTTGGTCATAGCCTGGGCGGGCTGATCATCCTGGACATGCTGGCACAAACGAGCGATCCCCGTCTGCGCCGAGCCGTCCTGCTCGGTACCCCCTGCAGTGACAGCTACGCTGCGCGTCGCCTGTCAAGCGTTTGGGGGCTTTCTACGCTGCTTGGGCAATCGACGATGGAGTGGCTATCCCGTAGCCCCGATGCCACCACGCTGCAGCGATCGACGGTCGAAGTCGGGGTGTTGGCGGGCACGCGCAGCGTCGGTTTGGGTCGCGTGCTAGCGGGCTTGCCGACCCCTAACGATGGCCTCGTCACGCTGGCGGAAACGCGACTGCCCGGTGCCATCGATTTCATCGACCTGCCGCTAGCACACTCGGAAATGCTCATTTCACGGCGTTGCGCCGCACAGATTGCCCGTTTCCTGGCAAGCGGTCGTTTCATGCACGCAGCAGACCCGGAAAAACTTCCCCGAATCGAGTAGCACTCAGATCCCCCTGAAAAGTGATCATCGGCGTGGCCACATTGGCGGTCCGTCCCGCAGGAGCGAGCCACCTCAGGCCTGCTGCCCCTTGACGTAATTCATCGGCCCCCCGGTAAAGGGAGCGAAACCAGTACCGAAGATCACACCGGCGTCGGCCAGATCGGCATCAGCAACGACCCCGTCGCTGACAAGTTGTTGCGTGCGGTCGAGCAGAGGCTTCACCAGGCGAGCGGAGAGCGCGGCGGGAACGGTTCCCACCGGCTTTTTGGCGGGTCGGCCATCAGGATAGTCATAGAAACCCCGGCCGCTTTTCTTCCCGAAGTGGCCAGCGTTGAAACGTTCCAGCAGGCACTTCGGGGGCCCGGAAGCGGACCCTGCGAGGCCCTTGCCAGCAGCCATGGCGACGTCGAGTCCGACCATGTCGGCGAGTTCGATCGGGCCCATCGGCATGCCAAAAGCGAGCATTGCTTCGTCCACCGTTTCCGCCGAAAAACCTTCATCGACAGCGCGCATCGCTTCGAGCATGTAGGGTCCGAGAACGGCGTTGACCAGAAAGCCCGGCGCGCTCCTGACCGGTAACGGCAGGCGGTCGATCTGTTTGACGAAAGCGGTTCCGCGTTGCAGCATTTCAGGATCGGTACCTGCAGCGGCGACAACTTCGATCAGTGGCATCTTCGCGACCGGGTTGAAGAAGTGAAGACCGATCAGACGTTGCGGTCTGGCCAGGACCTTGGACAAGTCCTCGATGCGCAGGCTGGAGGTGTTCGTCGCCAGCACCGCGTCGGTCTTGATCACCGCTTCGAGCTTCACGAGCAAAGCGCGCTTGGCATCGAGGTCTTCAAAAATTGCCTCAATCACCACGTCCGCCTGGCGTGCGCCGTGACCTTCCGGGTCGGGAATCAGCCGGTCCATGACGTTGCGCAGTTCGCGCTTGTCCCGGATGCGCTGGCTCCATGCCGCATAGGCGCGTTGCAAGGCCGGGACGATGCGCTCCATCCCCTGGTCCTGCAGGGTGACAGTCAGCCCGCGCAGCGCGCACCAGGCCGCGATGTCGCCGCCCATCACACCGGCACCAACGACATGCAAGCGCCTGACCGTAAAACTGCCGGCCTTGCCGAAGTTTTTCAGGCGCTCCTGCAGGAAGAAAACGCGCACCAGATTGCGTGCCGTCGGCGAACGGACAATGCGGTTGATCAGCGCCGGTGCGGCTAGCGCATTACCCTGGTGTCTGGCCCAGATATCGATGATCGCGTAAGGCGCCGGATAATGCTCGCGGCGCGCGCGCCTGCCGACCTGTCTTCTCGCACCACGCGCCACCAGGCCCTGCAACGGACCGTTGAGCAGGCGCTGCAGCAGAGGCAGACGGCGGCGTCGCTGCTCAGAGAGCACCAGTAATGCTGCGGCGCTGTCCATGACGCGCGCCGGTACGCAGTCATCGGCCAGCCCGAGGCGTTTTGCCTTGACGGCATCGATCGTCTTGCCGGTCAGCATCATGTCGAGCGCTGCCTGCGGGCCAATTCTTTCCGGCAGGCGCAACATGCCGCCCCAGCCGGGAACGATACCGAGCATGACTTCCGGCAGGCCCATTCGGGTTGAGGGCTCGTCGACCGCCAGCAGATAACGACATGCCAGCGCCAGTTCGAGCCCGCCGCCAAGGCAGTGGCCGCGTACCAGCGCCAGCGTCGGATACGAAACGGTGGCCAGACGGTTGAAGAGATGCCAGCCACGCGCCACCAATTCGATTCCCTTCTCGGGGGTATCGAGCTGAGTGAACTCCTGGATGTCGGCGCCGGCGATGAAGCCAGCCTCTTTCCCCGACCGAAAGATCAGCCCTTTCGGCGAGCTGTGCTCAAACTGGTCGAGAAGCCGCGCCAGTTCGTTCATGACGGTACTCGAGAGCGCATTGGTCGACTCGCCGGCACGGTCGAGCGTCGCCCAGGCGATGCCTGCCGCGTCGACCTCGACCCGCCAGTTCTGAAAGCTATTGATGTTCATGCATTTCCTCGTCTTGCCTGTTCCCGATCGACCGATTCGAGCAGCATCGCCCCACCCTGGCCACCACCGATACAGATTGCGGCGATACCACGCCTCGCCCGGGCAATACGCAGAACCTGCAGCAGGTGCAGGACGATGCGAACGCCGGAAGCGCCGACCGGGTGACCGACTGCGATAGCACTGCCGTCAATATTGAGACGCTCCGGCGCGATCTTACCGAGCGCGCCCGGCAGGCCGAGCTGCTCGCGGCAATAGTCGTCCGACTCCCAGGCGGCGAGGCAGCCAAGCACCTGCGCAGCAAAAGCCTCATTGATTTCCCAGAGGTCGATGTCTGCTAGCCCGAGCTGATGGCGCTGCAGGATCGGCGTCGCGGCATGCACCGGACCGAGGCCCATCTGCGCCGGATCGAGGCCGGCCCACTGACTGTCGGTGATCGTGCCAAGCGGCTCGAGCTGCCACTTGTGGACCGCGGCCGCCGATGCCAGGAGCAGCCACGCGGCCCCGTCGGTGATTTGCGAGCTGTTACCCGGAGTCACGCGGCCATACTTGCGGTCAAAAAACGGCTTGAGCTTGGCGAGTCCAGCCATGCTCGAATCGGCACGCACCCCGTCATCATCGCTATAGACCTTGCCCTTGCCGTCAACCAGCGGAACGATCTCGCCAAGGTGTCCGGAGGTGCGCGCGGCGGCAGCACGCTGGTGGCTGCGAACGCTGTATTCGTCCATCTGCTGGCGTGAAATACCGAAGCGCCAGGCAAGGTTTTCGGCGGTCTGCCCCATCAGCAGACCAACCACCGGGTCGGTCAGACCTTTCAACAGGCCGATTACCGGTGACAGCGCCTGCGACAAACGTAGCCGGGTAAACATGCCGATCTTCTGCGTGAGCGTCCGAGCCTGCATCATCTGTGCAAACCAGCGCACCATCGTTTCGTTGTACAACAGCGGCGCATGCGACAGCGCGTCGACGCCACCGGCAAGCACCAGATGCGAACGTCCATTCTGAATGTTGACCATCGCCGAGTCGATCGCCTGCATGCCGCTGGCGCAGTTGCGCATCACTGTCCAGGCCGGTACCTGATGGCCGCAACCCAGACGCAGAGCGACGAGACGGCCGATGTTGACTTCATCGGGCGACGGACTGACACAACCAAGAATGACCTCATCAAGGTCGCTCGGCAAAAACGGCTGGCGGATCAGCAGTGCGCGTCCGGCCTGCACTGCCAGATCGCTCGCCGCAAACGGCCCGGGCGCATTGCGCCCTTTGAGAAAAGGCGTTCTCGCGCCATCGACGACATACACGGGCTGGAATCCCACGGGTTCTCCTTCTGCCAAATACAGAAGGCACGAAACAACTGCTCCGCACCTTCCAGGGCTCTTTGACCGGCGGTCTAGGCGGCTTTGTGCAGCAGCGGCTGTTGCCGCACATGCCCGAGGTCATGCGGAAAATCGTCGACACGAATGACGATGTCGCGCAGTTCGTTACGCCTCTTGAGCACGGCGTAGTCTGCCGCGGTAACGATGCCTGCGGCAAAAGCCGCATGCGCCAGGTCGCGGACGTTGGCATCAGGATTGTCGGTCAGTACGCCACTCTTTTCAGCAGCGCGAATCTTGGCTTCGATCGGTTCGGCGGCAATGGTTGCCGCCAACGCCAGTTCGAGTGCGCCGACGGCTTCGCTTTCGACCTTGGGCAGATAGGATTCGGCGGTCAGGCGGTCGCGTGCGGCCGATGGTTCGATCAGCAACTTTGCCACCTGATGACCAATCCGGTCCGAGGGCACGTCGTATGGGTGACCGAGGGGGAAGACGAGACGGTAGAGCATACGCGCGATCCAGCGCACCGGGAAATTGGCAATCACCCCGTCGAACGCCATCTGCGCCTTGTACATCGCATCCCACATCGCCCAGTGCATCAGCGGTGCATCGGCCTGCTGACGCCCTTCCGACTCATAGCGCTTGAGCGTTGCCGAGCACAGATACAGCATCGACAGGATGTCGCCGAGCCGTGCCGAGAGCTTTTCCCGGCGCTTCAATTCACCGCCCAGAACCAGCATCGAAATGTCGGCAAGGAAGGCGAAAGCCGAAGCAAAACGCGTCAGCTGTTGGTAGTAGCGCCGGGTTTCTGGAGCGACATTGGCTGGCACGGAGACGAAATGCGATCCGGTCA
This sequence comes from Candidatus Accumulibacter vicinus, assembly GCA_002425405.1. Classification (GTDB taxonomy): domain Bacteria; phylum Pseudomonadota; class Gammaproteobacteria; order Burkholderiales; family Rhodocyclaceae; genus Accumulibacter; species Accumulibacter vicinus. The sequence goes on along the minus strand of DIME01000148.1, from coordinate 11,749 downwards.
GGCCCTTCCTCAACGCCCCGAAAGCATGTCCGATGGTGAACACGAGGTGACCGAAAAAGGCCTTGTCGAAATCGCGCAGACCCTGTTCCGCATCCGGGTTGAAAGCCGATTTCATCTCCTTGAGGACATACGGATGACAGCGAATGGCTCCCTGGCCAAACAGGATCATGCTGCGCGTCAGGATGTTCGCCCCTTCGACGGTAATCCCGATCGGCAGCTGCTGATAGGCACGGCCAATGAAGTTCGATGGTCCGAGACAGATTCCCTTGCCGCCGACGATATCCATGCCGTCATTGACGACCTGGCGGGCGCGCTCGGTGACATGGTATTTGGCAATTGCCGAGACTACCGATGGCTTCTCGCCGAGGTCGATGGCACCCGCCGTCATCGTGCGCACGGCATTCATCATATAGGTGTAGGCACCGATGCGCGTCAGCGGCTCTTCAACGCCTTCGAAGCGCCCGATCGCCATTTTGAACTGACTGCGAACGCGCGCGTAGGCACCAACCGTTCGAGCCGTCAGTTGCGCCATGCCGGCGTTTGACGACGGCAGCGAAATCGAACGGCCAGCCGCCAGACACTCCATCAGCATCCTCCAGCCTTGGCCCACCATCGCCGGACCACCGATCACGTAGTCGAGCGGCATGAAGACGTCCTTGCCGCGCGTCGGGCCATTCATGAACATGGCGTTGAGCGGGAAGTGGCGACGACCGATTTCTGCGCCCGGAGTGTCGCGCGGCACCAGCGCGCAGGTGATGCCGAGATGCTTCCTGCTGCCAAGCAGGCCATCCGGATCGTAGAGATGGAAAGCCAGGCCGAGGATGGTGCATACCGGACCGAGGGTGATATAACGCTTGTCCCAAGTCACCCGCATGCCGAGCACTTCCCTGCCCTGCCACATGCCCTTGCAGACAATGCCGACGTCGGGGATCGAGCCGGCGTCTGAACCGGCCCAGGGGCTGGTCAGTGCGAAGGCAGGAATCTCGATCCCCTTGGCCAATCGTGGCAGGTAGTGGTTCTTCTGTGCTTCGGTTCCGTAGTGCAGCAACAGTTCGGCAGGACCGAGCGAGTTGGGCACCATCACCGACACCGACAACGCCGAACAACGCGTCGACAGTTTGGTGACGATCTGCGAGTGAGCATAGGCCGAGAATTCGAGACCGCCATACTTCCTCGGGATGATCATCCCGAGGAAGCCCTTATCCTTGATGAACTGCCATGCCTGTGGGGGCAGATCGTATAATTCGTTCGTTACCTGCCAGTCATCCACCAACGCACAGGCCTGCTCGACCTCGTTGTCCATGAAGGACTGCTCTTCGGGCTTGAGTTTCGGCACCGGATAGGCGAGCAGTTTGTTCCAGTCGGGATTACCGCGGAACAGTTCGCCGTCCCACCACACCGTTCCGGCCTCGAGCGCGACGCGCTCGGTATCCGACATCTGTGGCAGAATCCGTTTGTAGGTATTGAAAATTGGCCGGCTGATCAGTGCTCGCCGCAAGGGGCGAACACCGAATAGCACGACCAGACTCACCAGTATGATACCGGCGATGATCGAGACGACCGTTGTGATCATTGCTGCTTCTCCTATTGCTGGTCCTGGGTGGTTGTATATTGGACCTTGCGCTTGGCGCTTGTCCCTGGAATATCAGACCGTCTTTGAAGACGGTTCTTGTTGTTTAAACTGGGGCAAGGGTGCCCGCAGGCCACCGAGCAGGAATGGCATCAGCCGTTCTGCCAAGCGTCTGGCCAGCACCGTATCGGCCGGGTCGTCACAACCGCCTTCACCTGCGAGATCTCCCACTTCGCAGCCGGTGACGACCTGCAGCACGTCGGTTCCGGCAATTGCGTAAGACATGGCGCCCAGCATGAAATGCAGGCGCCAGACAATCTCCGCTTTTGGAACGTCCGGCAAGGCACGAAATAGGGCCCGCTTGTAGCGATCAATCACTTGCGCATACTCACCGGCAAAAAAGGTGCGAATGAACTCGGCCGGCTCGGTCAGGGTTCGCCCGAGCAGACGCAGAAAGGTCATGCCACCGAGTGACGGGTCCTCCCCCATCCGCAACAGGGTACCGAAAAACGCTTCAAGTATCTGCGACGGTTTGAGCGGTGCGCCGGCAGCCTGCGCTTCAAGCTTGTCGAGGGCCTGCAGGCGCTGGTGGTTCAGCCAGGTCAGCCGACGCCGGAAGACCTCACACAACAATGCCTCTTTCGAACCGAAATGGTAGTTCACCGCCGCCAGGTTGACTTCCGCGGCGCTGGTGATGGCCCGCATCGACGTCGCTTCGTAGCCGTTGTCCATGAACAGGCGTTCGGCGATGTCCAGGATGCGCTCACGAGTATCGCTTGTGTTTTTTTGATCGGACATAGAATCGCTCGCTGACCCATGAAATGCTGAAGTGTGCGCTTCGAATGACTGACAACCACACATCGTTCAAACGTTCGTTTTGATGTTAGGGCCATCGCCTCCCGAATGCAAGTTTTTTTTTGCCGTTTTTTGCCGCTTTCTCCATCGAACCTTGAGACCTCACTCGACAACAGGGCATACTCCAGTGATCAGTCACCCGATCGATACGCCAAAGCCATGCGCCGAGCCGCCTCCCACTACCCTGTAGCCGAGCAATCCGCGGCCGCCGACAGTCATCTCTGGTTGACCCTCCACAAGTTGCTGCCCTATCTTTGGCAATACAAATGGCGAGTCTTCCTTGCCCTCTCGTGTTTGTTCAGTGCAAAACTGGCCAACGTCTGCGTGCCGCTAGTTTTCAAGGAGATGATCGACGGGCTGAGCAGCACGCAACAGGCACTCGCCTTGCCCACTCTGCTGCTTCTGCTCTACGGAACGCTGCGTTTTTCGACCTCGCTGTTCACGGAGTTGCGCGAGATTCTCTTTGCCCGTGTCACGCAACGCGCCGTACGCCGGATCGCGCTGGAGGTCTTCCGACACCTGCACGAGCTCTCTCTGCGCTTTCATCTGCAAAGGCAGACCGGTGGCGTTTCACGCGATATCGAGCGCGGCAGCCGATCGATCTCGAGTCTGATCAGCTACACACTCTATTCGATTCTGCCGACCCTGGTCGAAATCACACTCGTCCTGGTCATCCTCTTGGTCAGGTACGACAGTGCCTTTGTCCTGATCACCCTGGCTTCGCTGTCGGCCTATGTGGTATTCACGGTCAAGGTCAGCAACTGGCGGATCGCCATTCGCCGAAAACTCAACGAGATGGACTCGGCAGCAAATACTCGCGCCATCGACAGCCTGCTCAACTACGAAACGGTCAAGTACTTCAACAATGAGGAGTATGAGGCCCGCCGTTACGATCAGCAGATGCACCTGTGGGAAGACGCAGCGACCAGAAGCCAAGTCTCCCTGTCCTGGCTGAACCTCGGCCAACAGATCATCATTGCTTTGGGGGTCACGGCGATGATGTGGCGCGCAGCCAGTGGTGTGGTCGCGGGCTCGATGACCCTCGGCGATCTGGTACTGGTCAACGCCTTCCTGATCCAACTCTACATGCCACTGAACTTCCTCGGCGTGGTGTACCGCGAAATTCGCCAGTCACTGGCGGACATCGAGCGCATGTTCGGCCTGCTCGCAGTGCACCGGGACATCGCCGATGCGTCGGACGCCATGGCCCTGCCGGCTACTGGTCCGATGGAGGTCCGCTTTTCCAATGTGGACTTTTTCTACGAAACCAACCGACAGATTCTGTACGGCGTTGATTTTGTGATTCCGGCCGGGCGCACCCTCGCTGTGGTCGGCGAGTCCGGCTCCGGAAAATCGACCCTGGCACGACTGCTCTACCGCTTCTACGACATCAGCAGCGGTCATGTCCGAATCAACGGGTACGATCTGCGCCAGCTCACCCAGGCAAGCCTGCGTGCAGTCATCGGCATTGTGCCGCAGGATACCGTGTTGTTCAATGACACGATTTACTACAACATTCAGTACGGCCGGCCTGAAGCTAGCCGCGAACAGGTGCTTGCCGCAGCTACCGCGGCACAGCTCGCGGGGTTCATCGAATTGCTCCCCGATGGCTACGAAACGCGTGTGGGCGAACGCGGACTAAAACTCTCGGGAGGAGAAAAACAGCGTGTTGCCATCGCTCGGGCGCTGCTCAAGAACCCGCAGGTGCTGATCTTCGATGAAGCGACTTCGGCACTCGACTCGAAAACCGAAAAAGCCATCCAGTCGAGTCTCGACAACGCGGCGCGCAACCGCACGACGCTGGTGATCGCCCATCGCCTATCGACGATCATGAATGCCGACGAGATCCTGGTGATGGATGCCGGTCGTATCGTCGAACGCGGCTCACACCTCAAACTGCTCGACGCTGGCGGCCTGTACGCGCAAATGTGGGCCTTGCAACAGCTGGAGGAGTCCGGTGAAGCCGTCGCAACCGAATCGCCCGCAATACGCCGTTAATTAGCTGCCAGCGAAAAAAAGCCAGGCCCAGCCTGGCTCTTGCTCATGTACCTACCGTCCGCGGCTGGCGCCTATTCGGTGACAGCACTGCCTTCCGGCCGATCCATCAACTCGACAAACGCCATCGGCGCATTGTCGCCGTCTCGGAAACCACACTTCAGAATCCGCAGATAGCCACCGTTGCGGGTTGCATAACGCGGTCCAAGTTCGTCGAACACCTTGACCACCATCTCCCGATCGCGCAGCCGGTCAAAGGCCAAGCGACGGTTGGCGAGATTCGGCTTCTTGCCAAGGGTAATGATCGGCTCAATGACGCGCCGAAGTTCCTTGGCTTTCGGCAAGGTGGTCTTGATGGCTTCTTCACGAAGCAAGGAAACGGTCATGTTACGCAACATCGCCAGACGATGGGCGCTGGTACGATTCAGTTTACGGAGACCCAAACGGTGACGCATATCAATTCCTTCCTGTTCTTGTCCGGCTGCTCACTTCTCGAGGCCGGCGGGAGGCCAGTTCTCAAGCTTCATGCCCAGTGTCAGACCGCGTGCGGCCAGCACTTCCTTGATTTCATTCAGCGACTTGCGGCCCAGATTGGGCGTCTTGAGCAACTCATTCTCGGTGCGCTGGATCAGATCACCAATGTAATAGATGTTTTCCGCCTTCAGACAGTTGGCCGAACGAACCGTCAGCTCCAAGTCATCCACCGGACGCAGCAGCAGCGGATCAACCTGCACCGTCTTCTGATACTCAATGGGCAACGCCGTCCCGGCGAGGTCGGCGAATACCGAAAGCTGCTCCATCAGGATGCGCGCGGCTGTCCGAATGGCTTCCTCCGGATCAATGGCACCGTTGGTCTCGATGTCCATGATCAGCTTGTCCAGATCGGTTCGCTGTTCGACCCGCGCGCTCTCGACCGCGTAGCTGACCCGGCGCACCGGACTAAATGATGCGTCGAGGACCAGCTTGCCGATATTCTTGCTGCCATCACCACCAATCTCACGCAGGTTGCCCGCCACATAACCCCGCGACCGCTCGATTTTCATTTCCATTGCCAGCTTACCGCCAGCAGAGAGGTGGGCGATGACATGCTCGGGATTGATGATCTCGACATCGTGAGAGACATTGATGTCAGCAGCCCGAACAACCCCCTTGCCTTCCTTGCGAAGTTGCAGGATGACCTCTTCCCGATTGTGCAGCTTGAAGACGACCCCCTTGAGGTTCAAGAGGATATCCACCACATCCTCCTGAACACCATCAATTGTCGAGTATTCATGCAATACGCCTTCGATGCTGACCTCGGTCGGTGCATAGCCAGGCATTGATGACAGCAGAATCCGGCGTAGCGCATTGCCCAAAGTGTGCCCGTAACCGCGTTCAAACGGCTCCATGACCACTCGTGCATGCACCGGCGACAAGCTCTGCACATCGATGATGCGCGGTTTAAATAGTCCACTGCTTTGCATGTACTGTCCCTTTGCCTGATTCGGTCAAGCCTCGCTGCTACTACTTCGAGTAGAGTTCGATGACGAGACTCTCGTTGATCGTCGGCGGCAGTTCACTACGCTCCGGGTGCGCCTTATAGGTGCCCTTTGCAGCCTTGGCATCCACTTCAACCCACTCGGGGAAACCCCGAGTTTCGGCAGCGGCCAGAGCTGCCTTGACGCGAAGGTGTGCTTTCGTCTTCTCGCAGACTTCAATGACATCACCTGGACGAACCTGGTATGACGGAATGTTTACACGCTGACCGTTAACGAGAACGCCATTGTGTCTAACCACCTGGCGTGACTCCGCGCGCGACGCCGCGAAGCCCATGCGGTAGCAAACGCTATCGAGACGAGCCTCCAGCAATTGCAGCAGCACTTCACCGGTCACACCCCTGCGACGGTCAGCCTCTTTGTAAACCTTGCGAAACTGCCCTTCAAGAACGCCATAGATACGCCGAATCTTCTGCTTTTCCCGCAGGTGAACACCGTAGTCGGACAAGCGCTGCCCGGACTTCTGGCCATGCTGACCGGGTGCATACGAACGACGTTCGATCGCGCACTTGTCGGTGAAGCACTTTTCTCCCTTAAGGAACAACTTTTCGCCTTCACGGCGGCACTGGCGGCACTTCGGATCGAGATTGCGAGCCACTATTTTCCTCCTTAAATCCGACGCTTCTTGGGTGGCCGACATCCGTTATGCGGGATCGGCGTGACATCGGTAATCGCAGTGATCTTCATCCCGAGCGCATTAAGCGCACGCACCGACGATTCCCGCCCGGGGCCAGGACCCTTGATGCGGACTTCGAGGTTCTTGACGCCACACTCAACGGCAACCCGACCGGCAGCTTCAGCGGCAACCTGTGCAGCAAAAGGTGTACTCTTGCGTGAACCCTTGAAGCCGGCGCCACCCGAAGTTGCCCAAGACAGCGCGTTACCCTGGCGGTCGGTGATGGTGATGATCGTATTGTTGAACGAAGCGTGGATATGAGCCACTCCTTCAGCGACATTCTTTCTGATCTTGACTTTTTTACGAACTTTTGCAGCAGTCTTGGCCATGGTCTGGTCCTAGTTCCTAATCATTTCTTGCCGGCGATCGGCTTCCGCGGGCCCTTGCGAGTACGCGCATTGGTTCGCGTCCGCTGGCCACGCGACGGCAAGCCCTTGCGGTGACGAAGGCCGCGATAGCAGCCCAAGTCCATCAAGCGCTTGATGCTCATCGTGACTTCGCGACGCAGGTCACCCTCGACACTGAATTTTCCGATCTGGTCGCGCAAACGCTCCAGCTCAGCCTCAGTCAGGTCCTTCATTTTCGTTGAACGTAGAACTCCAGCAGCATCACAGATTTTCTGCGCGCGCGGACGTCCGATACCGTAGATGGCAGTTAATGCGATCTCGGCATGCTGGTGGTTCGGGAGGTTTACACCTGCGATGCGTGCCATCGATTCACCCCAAATAATCGAAACTTAATGTTTATGCCTTCAACCGACTGACAACTCACCATGGTGGGTTGCAGCGATTAACCCTGACGCTGCTTGTGACGTCGATCCGTACAGATCACACGCACAATGCCATGGCGCCGAATAATCTTGCACTTGCGGCAGATGCGTTTCACAGATGCCAGCACTTTCATGATTCACTCCTGATTTCCCGGCCTGAGGCGCAGCCTGCCTTTCGTCGGGTTGTTGCGTAGATCGTAGATTCTTCTAAAAACCATACCATTTACTTGGCGCGGAAAACGATGCGTGCACGACTCAGATCATATGGTGTCAACTGTACGGTCACCCTGTCGCCTGGCAGGATGCGAATGTAGTGCATGCGCATCTTCCCTGAAATGAAACCCAGCACGACATGGCCGTTTTCGAGCTTCACCCTGAAAGTGGCATTGGGAAGGTTCTCGATAACCTCTCCCTGCATTTCAATCAAGTCTTCCTTGGCCATTCTATTTCGCCGGTGAGCCTTTGAAGTTAGCCTTTTTCAACAGGCTCTCGTACTGGTGCGACATGGCATACGCCTGCACCTGGGTCATGAAATCCATGGTGACGACGACAATGATCAGGAGGGAGGTACCGCCAAAGTAGAACGGCACGTTCCATTTCAGGATCAGAAACTCTGGTAACAGGCAGACGATGGTGATATAGCCCGCACCCACCAAGGTCAGTCGCATCAGGATCTTGTCGATGTAGCGTGCGGTCTGATCACCCGGCCGAATCCCGGGAACGAATGCTCCGCTTCTCTTCAGGTTGTCGGCAGTTTCCTTGGAATTGAACACTAGCGCCGTATAGAAAAAGCAAAAAAAGATGATCGCCGCAGCATACAACATCACATAAATCGGTTGCCCCGGAGATAGCGCATCCGCAATGTCCTTCAGCCAACGCACCGACTCTCCAGAGCCAAACCAGCCGGCGATCGTTGCCGGAAATAGGATGATCGACGAAGCAAAGATCGGCGGGATCACACCAGCCATGTTCAGTTTCAACGGCAGGTGCGAACTCTGTCCACCATAAATCTTGTTACCCACCTGACGTTTCGCGTAGTTGACCAGGATCTTGCGCTGTCCCCGTTCAACGAAAACGACAAACGCGGTTACCAGAACGACCAGTATGCAAATCACGATTGCCGTCAGAGGATGCATGGCACCGGTGCGGACCAACTCAAGGAGGCCGCCTATCGCATTTGGCAATCCGGCTGCGATCCCCGCGAAGATGATGATCGAGATCCCATTCCCGAGCCCGCGTTCGGTCACCTGCTCCCCCAACCACATCAGAAACATTGTACCGGTAACCAGTGTGGTTACCGTCACGAAGCGAAACAGCATGCCCGGTTCAATCACCAATCCAGGTTGTGATTCGACCGCAATAGCAATACCAATTCCCTGGAACAAGGCGAGAAAAACCGTTCCGTAGCGCGTGTACTGCGTGATCTTGCGACGCCCGGCTTCACCTTCCTTTTTCAGCGCCTCGAGTTGCGGGCTGGCATGAGTCATCAATTGCATGATGATCGATGCGGAAATATACGGCATGATCCCGAGTGCAAAGATCGTAAAACGGGAAAGTGCTCCGCCCGAGAACATGTTGAACATTCCCAGAATGCCACCCTGCTGATTGTTGAACAGCATGCTCAAGGTCTGGGCGTCAATGCCCGGAACCGGGATATGCGCGCCGATCCGATACACGACCAAGGCACCAAGCAGGAACCACAGCCGACGTTTCAGATCGCCGAACTTTCCCCCCTTGCTGACCGTGTTGGAACTAGTTACCAAAAAAGGCCACCCCTTATTCCGAAACGCTGCCGCCGGCAGCTTCGATCGCTGCACGAGCGCCAGCGGTTGCCCCTACACCCTTGAGGGTAAGCTTACGGTTGATTTCGCCGGAGAGGACCACCTTCGCCGACAGCGCATGTTGCGAGACCAGATTGGCCTGTATCAACGTTGCCAAATCGATTTCATCGACCGGCAAACGCGCAATTTCCGACAAACGGACCTCGGCATTCCGGGCATTGGTCATCGACTTGAACCCACGTTTGGGCAGACGGCGCTGCAGCGGCATCTGTCCGCCTTCAAAGCCCACTTTCTGGAAGCCGCCGGCACGCGATTTCTGACCCTTGTGGCCTCGGCCACAAGTCTTGCCAAAACCCGAGCCGATACCCCGGCCGACACGCTTTCTATCGGTTCGTGCCCCCTTGGCGGGTTGAACAGTATTCAGTTCCATCTCAGCCCTCGCACTTCAGGAGGTACGAAACCTTGTTGATCATCCCGCGGACCGCCGGCGTATCTTCAAGGAGCGAAGTACTATTCAAACGCCGAAGCCCCAAACCGCGTACCGTTGCGCGATGCGATTCCTTGGTACCGATCAGGCTCCTGACAAGCGTCACTTTCACTTTCTTCTCAGACATGGCTCACTCCAGGATTTCGGCAACGGTCTTGCCTCGTTTGGCGGCAACCTCGGCCGGCGTGGTCATCGCCTGCAAACCATTGATTGTCGCCCGGACAATATTGTAAGGATTGGTCGACCCGTGCGCCTTAGCGACCACATTGGTCATGCCAATCACGTCGAAAACCGCCCGCATGGCGCCGCCGGCAATGATCCCGGTACCCTCGGGTGCCGGTTGCATCATCACTCTCGACGCCCCATGATGACCAACGACCGTGTGCTGCAAGGTCCCACTCCGGAGACTGACCTTGATCAGATTCCGGCGCGCCTCTTCCATGGCCTTCTGGACTGCCACCGGAACTTCTCGCGACTTCCCCTTGCCCATTCCCACCCGACCGTCACCGTCACCCACCACGGTAAGTGCGGCAAAACCGAGGATGCGACCGCCTTTCACCACCTTGGTCACGCGGTTGATCGAGATCATCTTCTCACGCATGCCGTCGTCAGGCTTTTCGGCATGCTGAGGTTTCCTGCTTTGCGGTTTGGCCATTGATTACTCCAATTCTTTGCCGTGCGATCAGAACTTGAGACCGGCTTCACGCGCCGCATCTGCCAGCGCCTTGATCCGCCCGTGGTACCGGAAACCGGAACGATCAAACGCCACCTGGTCAATTCCGACTTGTTTTGCGCGTTCAGCGATCAATTGACCGATCGTTTTTGCCGCACTGATGTCCCCCCCGTTGGGCAGACTCTTGCGCACTTCCGGCTCCAGCGACGATGCCGCTGCCAGAACCCGCGTCCCGCAAACAGAAATCACCTGTGCATAGATATGGCAGTTGCTGCGGTGAACCGACAAACGTACTGCTTTGAGTTCGGCAATCTTGGCACGGGTCTGGCGAGATCTGCGCAAACGCGCCTGTTTTTTGTCAATCATCTGAGCACCCTTACTTTTTCTTCTTCGTTTCCTTGATCACGACCACTTCGTCCGCATAACGCACGCCCTTGCCCTTGTAGGGCTCCGGCTTGCGATAGGCGCGAACCTCTGCCGCGACCTGGCCAACAAGTTGCCGGTCAACTCCCTTGATCACAATCTCGGTCTGCGTCGGCACCGTGGCACTGATGCCGTTTGGTAACTGGTAAACAACGGGATGCGAAAACCCGAGGCTCAGGTTGAGCGTATCGCCTTGCACCTGAGCGCGATAGCCAACGCCAACCAGGTTGAGCTTACGCTCAAACCCCTGGCTGACTCCGGTGACCATATTGGCAACCACGGCACGCATGGTTCCGGACAGCGCATCCGATTGCGCCACCCCAGCGACAGGTTTGCACAGCAGGCTGTCGCCTTGCTGTTCGACGGTCACCGCCGGGTGGGAGGCAAAATCGAGAGATCCTAGCGGACCTTTGACCGAGATGAATTTTTCCGAAAGATCGACGGTGACACCCGGCGGGAGAACAATTGGTTTCTTTGCAACGCGGGACATGGCTAACCCTTACGCGACGAAGCACAGCACTTCGCCACCAACATGGCTAGCGCGCGCCTTACGATCAGTCATAACGCCCTTGGGGGTCGACACAATCGCCACCCCCAGCCCATTCATGACCTGCGGAATATCACTGACACCTCGGTAAATGCGAAGGCCCGGCCTCGAAACACGATCGATGCGTTCGATCACCGGCCGGCCGGCGTAATATTTCAGACCAATCTCAAGAACCGGCTTACCGTCATTCGGATTTACAGCAAAGTCCTCAACATAGCCCTCGTCTTTCAAGACCTGGGCAATGGCGATCTTTACCTTGGAAGACGGCATGGCGACGGAGCCCTTGCTTGCCATCTGGGCATTTCGGATGCGTGTCAGCATGTCGCTGATCGGATCACTCATACTCATTATGTTATCTCCTGCCTACCAGCTAGCCTTGATCATTCCCGGCACCTCGCCTTGCATCACGAAATCGCGCAGCTTGCCACGACCCAAACC
>DIME01000173.1 GCA_002425405.1 Candidatus Accumulibacter vicinus | reverse complement strand
TGCATCTGCTCAAGATCAGCGAATACAAGCGACGGCAGGCGCCGGTCGGCATCCGTGTCACGCAGCGCGGTTTTGGAAAGGATTGGCGCTATCCGATCACGAACCGCTACCGCGACCTCTACTGATGGCAATCGCAAGTCTACCGATCACTTGCGGACGCCTGATTTCTGATACGATTTCCTTACGATCTTCCCTGGAGCAGAGGCCATGAAAAAAATTGAAGCGATCATCAAACCATTCAAGCTCGACGAAGTCCGCGAGGCTCTGTCGGAGATTGGCGTCACCGGCCTCACCGTCACCGAAGTCAAGGGCTTTGGCCGCCAGAAGGGCCACACCGAACTCTATCGCGGAGCGGAATACGTGGTCGATTTCCTGCCCAAGGTAAAGATCGAGATTGTCGTTTCCGACAGCGCGGTCGACAACGCCATCGACGCCATCGTCAAGGCCGCGCGTACCGGCAAGATTGGTGACGGCAAGATCTTCGTCAGCACCGTCGAGCAGGTCGTGCGCATCCGCACCGGCGAACTCGACGAGTCGGCGATATAAGGTGATTTCCGCAAAAAGCCGTACCAAGAGTCATGGCGACAGGCCGGGCTCATGGCCAGAATAACAAGCCGCTGCGGTAGTTGTTCGGGATCTTGATTCCCGGAAATCACCTAAGGCGATTTTTCCGGGAACCGCGAAAGTTCTCCGCCGCTGTTCGGGACGCTTGTCGACGACATCGCCAGCGGCTTCAGAAAGCGGCGATGCCGGTTTGCGCCCGGCCGAGGATCAACGCGTGTACATCATGCGTTCCTTCATAGGTATTGACCACTTCGAGGTTCACCAGGTGCCGGATGACGCCGTACTCATCCGAAATGCCGTTGCCGCCGAGCATGTCGCGCGCCATGCGAGCGATGTCGAGTGCCTTGCCGCAGGAGTTGCGCTTCATGATCGAGGTGATCTCGGGCGTCGCCGTGCCTTCGTCCTTCATCCGCCCGAGGCGCAGGCAACCCTGCAGGGCCAGCGTGATTTCGCTCTGCATGTCGGCTAGCTTCTTCTGGACCAACTGGTTGGCGGCCAGCGGGCGGCCGAACTGCTTGCGATCGAGCGTGTATTGGCGCGCCGTGTGCCAGCAGAACTCGGCGGCGCCGAGCGCACCCCAGGCGATGCCGTAGCGTGCCGAATCGAGGCAGGTGAACGGTCCCTTGAGCCCCCGCACTTCCGGAAAAGCGTTCTCTGCCGGTACGAAGACCTCGTCCATCACGACCTCGCCGGTAATCGACGTGCGCAGACCGACCTTGCCATGGATGGGTGGCGCCGACAGACCCGGCATGCCTTTCTCGAGGACGAAGCCACGAATTGCGCCGGCGTCGTCCTTGGCCCAGACGATGAACACATCAGCAATCGGCGAGTTGGTGATCCAGGTCTTGTTGCCCGAGATCCGGTAGCCGCCGTCCACCGCACGTGCCCGGGTCTCCATGCTGCCCGGGTCGGAGCCGTGGTTGGGCTCGGTCAGTCCGAAGCAGCCGATCGATTCGCCGCGCGCCAGCCGGGGAAGGTACTTCCGCTTCTGCTGCTCGCTCCCGAACTCGTGGATCGGCAGCATCACCAGTGAAGACTGCACGCTCATCATCGAGCGAAAACCCGAATCGACGCGCTCGACCTCGCGCGCAACGAGACCGTAGCTCACATAATTGAGTCCGGCACCGCCGTACTCGGGCGGAATCGTCGCGCCGAGCAGTCCCAGCTCGCCCATTTCCAGATAAATCGACGGATCGGTTCGTTCGAGACGAAAGGATTCGAGAACGCGCGGCAGCAATTTCCCCTGGCAGTAGTCACGCGCTGCATCGCGCAACAGTCGTTCGTCCTCGCTCAGTTGCGCTTCGAGCAACAAAGGGTCTTGCCAGCAGAATTTCGCTTTCGATGGCTTGGCCATGCGCTTCCTTTCTGTTCTCACCGGGAATTCTGGCTTTTGTAGTGGTAGGGTATCTCGGGATCAGAACCCTCGCTGCTCACCGAATCCACCCCCCTCGGTCACTGCCGGCAGTTCGGTTGCGGTCATCGAGTGAAACCCGTCGGCACCGAGTCGCCGGGTCAGTATGCTCGCAATTCGTCGCCTTTGCGCGGGGGTATCGTTTGGTCCGCTGATGTAAAGCGGCTTGCCGTTGTGGCCATAGGTGTACCGGACCGGACACACTGCCGCCTCGATGCTCCCGAAAAGTTGGGCCGCACGAGCATAATCGGCATGTGGAGGGAAGCCCAGATCCCGGGCATATGCGACGGCGCCCTCGACGAGCTTGCGCAGACAGCTTGGATGGACCTTTTCGAGCTGGGCGCCTTGTGCCATCTGCGCCCATTCCTCCTGCGAAAGCACACGAAAAAAGGCGTCCTTGACGCCCAGACAATAAGTGTCGACCAGAAACAAAGACACGGCCAGGTCGCCATTGGGCAGCGCACGGGCGAGTCCAGCCATGCCGAGACCCAGTTTGGGCAAATCCCTGGCGACCATGGAACTGTGGATTGGCAGATCAGCCGCCTGCGCCGCAGAGGGCATATGGCTGCGCTGTGGCAGCGACCTTCTGCTCGCCTGCGCTTTGCGTTTTCTGGCCAGCTTCTTTTGCCAGCTCCTTTCGTCGAGGGTCATGGTGTTAATGTGAAAGTCGCGTATGCGACTCACGAATCTCCCCTCCCCACTTGTGGAGGAGGGGTCGGGGGAGAGGGTAACGGTCATGACTTTCATGATCAGGGGTGTCTTGCAAAGTCATGACCGTTAG
>DIME01000123.1 GCA_002425405.1 Candidatus Accumulibacter vicinus | reverse complement strand
GCACCGTTTCCGGCTGACCGACGATGCAGGCGGCTGCGGTGAGGCTCAAGGAGTTTGGCGTGCCCTTCGAAGCGCGCGTCGTTTCGGCGCATCGCACCCCGGATCTGCTGTTCGAATACGCGGCCGCGGCCGGCCAGCGCGGACTGAAAGCCATCATCGCTGGCGCCGGCGGCGCCGCCCATTTGCCGGGAATGCTGGCGGCCAAGACCACCGTGCCGGTACTCGGCGTGCCGGTGCAATCGAAAGCCCTGTCCGGTCAGGATTCGCTGCTCTCGATCGTACAGATGCCGAAGGGGATTCCGGTGGCCACTTTCGCCATTGGCGAAGCCGGCGCTGCCAATGCCGCCTTGTTCGCCGTCGCCATGCTGGCCACCGGCGATCCGGCGCTCGCCCGGCGCCTCGGCGACTTCCGTCGTGCACAGGCCGAGAAGGTGATGGCCATGAAGCTGCCGGAGGTGTGAGCGGCATTCCTGATCAGTCGCCCAAACGACTTTCCCGGTACAGCACGATGATTCTTCCCCCAGCAATTCTCGGAATGCTTGGCGGCGGTCAACTCGGCCGCTTCTTCGTTGCTGCAGCGCACGAGATGGGCTACCCCGTCTGGGTCCTCGACCCCGACCCACACAGTCCTGCGGCGCTGATCGCCGACCGTCATCTGCTGGCAGCGTACGAGGATTTTGCAGCACTGGACGAGCTGGCGCAGGGCTGCGCGGCCATCAGCACCGAGTTCGAGAACGTCCCGGCCGGCACCCTCGACTATCTCGACAAGTTCGTGGTCGTGCGCCCCTCGGCCGCCGCGGTCAGCGTCTGCCAGAACCGCATCGCCGAAAAGACCTTTCTGCGCGACCAGGGACTGCCACACGCCGCCTTCGCCGCGGTGCACAGTGAACAGGAACTGCGCGAGGCCGCTGCCGATCTTTTCCCCGGAATCCTGAAAGTCGCCCGCTTCGGTTACGACGGCAAGGGACAGGCTTTGGTCGCCAATCCTGAACAGGCGATTGCCGCTTTCCAGCAGTTCAAGGGCGAGACCTGTGTGCTCGAACAGCGACTCGCCCTCGATTACGAGGTTTCAGTGGTCCTGGCGCGCGACGAAAGCGGCATCGTGACGAGCTTTCCGGCCGCCGAGAACAGTCACCGCAAGGGCATTCTCGATGTCTCTGTGGTCCCGGCGCGTGCATCGACCGAACTGCGTGCCGAGGCCGCTGCACTTGCTGCCAGGATTGCCGAGGGCTTGGGCTATATCGGCACCCTGGCCGTCGAGTTCTTTGTCGTACGCGGCGAACTATTGATCAATGAAATGGCCCCGCGCCCGCACAACAGCGGTCATTACACCCTCGACGCCTGCCTCACCAGTCAGTACGAACAGCAAGTGCGTGCCCTGTGCAGCCTGCCGCTCGGCGAAACGCGGGCGCACTCGGCCGCGGTGATGGTCAATCTGCTCGGTGATCTCTGGTATGAAACGACCCCGACCGGCCATCACTACCGCGAGCCCGACTGGTCGAAACTGTACGCTTTTTCAACCCTCAAGCTGCATCTCTACGGCAAGCATCACGCCCGTCCCGGTCGCAAGATGGGGCACTTCACCGTTCTCGATGGCGACCCGGAACGTGCCCGGCAAGTCGCGATGGCCGCGCGCGCCGCGATCGGGATCGTCGATGCACCCTGAAAAAAACGACCTCGATCGTGCCGTAGCGCTGCTGCAAGCCGGCGAACTGGTTGCCTTTCCGACCGAGACGGTCTATGGCCTCGGTGCCGATGCCGCCAACCCGGTCGCTGTCGCCCGGATCTTTGCGGCCAAGCGGCGACCGGCCGATCACCCGCTGATCGTACACCTGCCGGCTGACGGCTATCTCGACCGCTGGGCGCGGGACATTCCCAGCGCCGCCTGGGAACTCGCGGAAGCCTTCTGGCCCGGCCCGCTGACCCTGATCCTCAAGCGCGCGGTGGCGGTACCGAAGGTGGTCACCGGCGGTCAGGACAGCGTCGGCCTGCGGGTGCCGGCGCACCCCCTGGCACTGGACCTGCTGCGCGCCTATGCCCGTGCCGGCGGCGGGCTGTCCGGCATGTGCGGCATCGCCGCCCCGTCGGCCAATCGCTTCGGTCGCATCAGCCCGACCGCAGCCGCGCATGTACGCGAGGAACTCGGCGACGCCGTACCCCTGATCCTCGACGGCGGTCGCTGCCCGGTCGGCATCGAGTCGACGATTCTCGATCTGACACCCGGTGAGTCGCTGCCGCCGCGTCTGCTGCGCCCAGGGCGGATCACGCACGAACAGATCGCGATGGTCATCGGCGTCATGCCGCAGATCGTCACCCGTCCGCCGGACGGCGGCATCCCGCGGGTTTCCGGTTCGCTGGCCGCGCATTACGCGCCAACGACGCCACTGCGCCTGGTGCCCCCCGCGCGCCTTGTTGAGGTCATCGACCTTCTGCAGAGCACGGGTCGGCGCTGTGCCGTACTCTGTCACAGTCGGTTGCCCGCCACGCCGGCAGCATACGCCTGCCGCCGCTTGCCGGCCAATCCCCGCGCTTACGCCAGTGCGCTCTACGCCGCCCTGCGTGAACTGGATCAGGCCGACGCCGAACTGATCATCGTCGAGGAGATTCCGGCAACGCCCGCCTGGGCGGCGGTTGCCGACCGTCTGCAGCGGGCGGCAGCCGGTGCCGGCGCATCAGGCGCCTGATCAGTTATACAGCGGAATCGGCAAATTGAAGGTAGAACCGGACTGGCCCAGCAAAATCCGGGACCAGACTGTCATCGCGCTTTTTCCATACAAGGCGCTAGAATTGCGGATTTTCAACGCTTGGCGGTGACTGGATGGAGCAAACTCGGCGACCGTCACCCTCAGCTCCTGCCAGGGCCGACGAATTCCCTGCGCCGCCACCCGCACGTTTGTTGAGGCTGTCGAGGTATCTGGCGCTGGCTTACCTCGTGTTGATCATCTACGCGAGCCTGTATCCATTCGCCAACTGGCGCGATTTCGGCGTCTCGCCACTGGAGTTCATTGACGCAGCCTGGCCGCGTTACTGGACAGTTTTCGACCTGATGGTCAAAGTTCTTGCCTACCTGCCGTGCCGCTGGGCTTTCTTCTGGTGGCGCTGGCGCTACGCCGACTGCCCGGCGGGCGCTGGACCACAACCCTCGTCGCGCTACTGCTCGGCAGCCTGCTGAGTCTGGCCATGGAATTCCTGCAGAACTGGTTGCCTGGCGCGCTGTCCTGGATGTTCCGCAGTTCCAAACTACCGTGGTCCGGGTTGCTTCAAGCGAGCCGCGCAGGATGCGGGTCTCCATCAGCGCCAGGCCTTTCATCGCCGACAGGATGCCGCCGATATCGGACAGGGCGTCCAGCCGCCTGACGATCTCACGCCGGCGGCTCATCGCCCGCCTCCCGCAACCCTGCTCATGCAAAGGCCATCTGCCTTGTCCACTCGCTGCAAAGCTTGCGAAAAGATCGGCTGCGGGCGAACGCCTGCTGCAGGTCCATGCGCGCCGAAAAAGCCGGCTGGTCGGTCGTTTCCCCGTAACTGCCGCCGCACATGTGCGCCGTGATCCACCCCTTGGCGTTGCGCGGACCTTCGGCATCAATCGCTTCAGCAGGCTTGAATGCGAAACCGCGTTGGCCATCGAGCGATTCAGCCGCGGCGATGAACCAGGCTTCGTATTCCCTGTTGGCGAGCACGACCGACACCCGGCGGTGCGGAACGTATGCAGTTGCTCGCTCGAGAATCTGTTTTCCCAACTCAGCCGGACAGTCATCATCGGCGTCGAGCAGCACGAGAATCCAGCCTTGTTCGCCACACTTGGCGGCTGCCAGCAGCAAGTGCCGGCGGAACTCATCTTGCCGATTCAGGAATCGATCCCGATGAACGCGAATCGGCGGTAGCGCCTGCAAATGGACATCCGGAGTGCGCCAGGTGTTGATCCGTCGCAGCAGAATTGGCAGCGCGACCACCTCGCCGGCGCCCTCGACGATCGCGGCGACTGCAATCACGGCTCGACCTCGCCAAACAGATCGGCCTGTTCCTGTGCCTGGGCCGCAAGCACCGCCCGATCAGGCGCCAGTTGATTCAGGCGCAGGAGTTCTCCGGCCGAAAAAAGCTGGTCGCGCATGGCCATGCGCGCGGCTTCGTCCAACGGTGCAATCCGCGTCTCGCCGCCCTCGGAAACCACTGCCAGCAAGGCGTCGGCACTCAAGGACAGATCGTCGAGCAGGTCCGGGCTGTGACTGGTAACGATGACCTGGGTGTCTTTCGAGGCGCGCGCCAGCGCCTCGCGCAAGGCCGCACTGGCGGCCGGGTGGAGCGCCGTTTCGGGTTCCTCGATACCCACCAGCGATGGCGCGTAATCCCGGTTTCCCTGGAACAGCGCCGTCAACACACCGAGCGCTCGCAGCGTACCGTCGGACATGTTCTGCGCCGGAAATCGCCACGGATGTTTTGCCCCAGCCATGTCCTGGCGGAACTCCAGGGTTTCCATCGGCCCGATCGGCTTGCGCTCGACGCCGTGAACCATCGGCGCGACCGTCTGAAGATATTCCTGGATGATCTCCAACCTGTCAGCAGCGACCCGTTCCAGATGTCCGATCACGCTCGCGATGTTTTCCCCCACGGGCTTGAGCAAGCGCCCCTCCTGCGGCTTCTGCAGCTCGCGCATCAACTTCGGATTCAGGTTGTAGAAACCCATCGCTGTCAGGGCATCGAACACCGGGCGAAAGACCGCCATGCCCGACGCGGCCACCAGCGCCAGACGATCGGCGGTTACCGCTGGAAAGGTCGTCTCGCTGCTCGCCTTGAGGTTGCCGCGTTCGATACGGAAAAACGGACCCTTGCCGACACTGCCCAGTACGCACTCCTCGCTTTGTACCTCGTAGCCGCGGCCCGCCAGCGCGCCGATATTGAAAGCGTAGTGGCCGGCTTGCCCGTTGCTCAACGCGAACTCCAGCCGGATGCCGAAGTTCGTCGGGTGACCACTGGAGCGCCGCCGTACCTCGTTCAATCCGCCACGTTCGTTCAGTGCATTGTCGAGAGAACCGGCCAGAGCGTCCCGTACGAGGTGCAGGGCGTCCAGGAAATTGCTCTTGCCCGATCCATTGGCCCCCACCAGATAGGTGAGCGGGTTGAGGCGGACGTTGCAGTAGCCAATGCTCTTGTAGTTGCGCAGGACCACACGCGTGAGAAAAACCGGATCAATCATTCCTGCTCCTTCTTGGTTCATGTGACCAAGCCCAACTCGGTTTGCCAAGCTGCCACTCTGGACTGTTCGAGCATGGCTGCGCACAAAACTCGATGCACTTCGTGGAACGGCTCCGTGGCTACAAGCTCGTCCTGCACAGTCAGCAGATGTGCCCGGATTTCCGCCTGCGTGTGTTCTGCCTGACCACGAGCTATCCGACGCCTCTCGCGGCCAATCAGCACGCTCTGCTGCTTCGCGTACTCGGCCTTGAACTCGCGGGTCCACCGGCTTGCCAGGTTCAGCAACTTGTCAAGGTTGGTCACCCTTGCCGTGTCCGCGGCATCGGTAGCCGCGCAGGTGATCGACTGCGTTTGCAGCACATAGTCGAGATGCAAGGCGCCGTGTCCCGGACGCAGGTACGGGTGGAACCAGTCATCAAAAACCCCTTGCGTGTGCACCGGTTGATCACCTTTGTTTGACGTTGAATTGCACTCGCCGCAAATCGGCAGGAGGTTGTCTGCGCACACGCTCAACAGCGGAAAGGCACTCACGGCGATCCAGTGGTCCACTTCAGGCGTCTGACCGAGTGGCCCGCCGCATAGAACACACACTTCTCTGGCGTGGGCGACAGGGTTCAGTTGGTGTGCAGCTCGAAACGCCCGTAGAAACCCTGCATAGGTCATTCCGCCGCTGCTCACCGGCGTACCGTTTGCCGCGTAGGGCAAGCCGCTGCGTAGGCCTTTCCGGTAGAAGGCTTCCATCAGTTCCCTGAAGGCCTGCCAGGCGGCGTCCGGGATTTTCGGCTTGCTCCGTGGCCAGGCCGGCGGGTTCGGCTGGAACTGGAAAGCAAGCGCCGCGACTGCCTGTCCCCAGGTGCGCAAGGTGGCCTTCTCGGCGAGGGACATCCCCGCAATCACCAGTGCCCTGTCCAGGAGTGTTCGACCGCCATCGGCCTTCTGCAAGAAGTGCCACAGCCAATCCGCTTCAATCTGCGTCGGCACACGTCCGGGCCGCAGGTTGGCCTGCGTAATCTCGCCAGCGCTCACTGCCGGATCGCACAGCCAGGCCAGCAACTGCTCTTGCAGGCGGCGACAGGCATGCAGCGCAGCGCCGCAAAAGGGCTGCACGATTGGCCTAAGCATTGCCGTCGCCGCGCCAGGTATTCAGCAGGGTGCGCAACTCGCTGCGGTAGAAACCCGAGCCCATTCGTGCGATCAGCTGTTCCAGTTGTTGAATGTCGGCAGGCGTGCCCGTCGCCTGCCGCAGCCTGCCCTCGATGAACTCTTGCGCCCGCTTGCCGATGCTGTCGTCGGCCTCGAAGACGGTCATCATCAAGGCGCTCGGGTCGGTGGCGAAGGTCTGTTGGTCCACCGAGCGTACGCTTGATCCGTCCGGCGTTTTCTCGACCATCACGATCTCGTCGTTGAACACGTCGGAGAGCACGATGGCCGAGTGTGTGGAGATCAACACATCGTTGGCGGTATTGCCAATCGCGTCATCGATGATGTTGATGATCTCGCGTTTCCACTTGTCGTTGAAATGCGTTTCCGGTTCGTCGAGCAGCAGCAGCGCATCCTGTTGGCCTTTCAGCAGATGGAACAGGGCCATTCTCCCCAACAGCATCTGCTCGCCATCCGACAGTTCCTCGTAGCGCAACACGCCAGCATCCTGGTCTTGCGCGCTCGGGCTGGTATCGGAACCAACTTTCGCTTGTCGCCGCAAGCGCAGCTCGACATCGTCAAACAGTCCGGCCTGATGCAGATCCGCCAGTCTGGCAAACCGCTCAAAAGCCGTTGCGTCATGCCCGCCAAGCAGCGACCACAGTGCTTCGCCTTGCATCGTGCTGATGCTCAAGCCGTCGTTGGGCATCAACGTTGGCGCATCCTGGCCGCCGAATGGCCCTTTGAGGTCAAAGTACAGTGTACGACGCGATTCGGTGGGGTGTGGCTCGCCAATCACCTCGACGGCACACAACAGCCAGTCGTGCGCCGTCTCGCGCAAGACCCGGCTCCAGGACCTGGCTTGCAGACGACAACGGAAGGCCACCGACACCAGGTGATGCCAGCCGCCGCGCTCCAGCAGGGCTTGCAGTGGCGAAATGCTGTAGGCGCCACCAATCAGAGCATCCCCTTCAGCGCTTCGTGGATAGTCCGCCGTTGCCACGAATGCCTCCGGCAGCGCTACGGCCAGCAGGGCGCACTTGAGCAAGATCGGATTCAACAGGATGGGGCGTCGGAACAGGGCAGACGGCAAGGTTGTCACCGAGGTGGCCTCATCCTGCCCAAGCGCTGAGACTTCCTCTTGCTCGCCAGTCGGAAGCATGGCTTCCTGGGCATCTGTCCAGCCGACCGGCCGTTCGCTGGCGGGATCGTAGATATCCTCGGCGGTGCCCGAGTCGAAGCCCGAGGCATCGTGGTGGCTGTGCCAGATCGAGCGCCACGGCCGCAGATCGCCGGTGGTATAGGCCAGGACGGCCTTTGGCAAGGCAACGCCGGCACTCTGCGGCCAGAAACCCTGCCTGATCAACGGCGTAAAGCCATCTGGAGCAGGGTCCGGGCTGGAGCGCATCAGGTTGATGGCATCTTCGAAGCGCTCGGCTGAAGTGTCATCGGGCCAATGGAAACCTTCGGATACCCACAGGCTGGCCTCGCTCCTGGTACCGGGGCAGTCGACCACCAACGTGTAATGATCCGGCCTGCCACGGCGGCCCAACTCGTAGATCAGATTGACCGGGAACGGCGGCAGCCGCTCGTCGGCCAACGCCAGGAATACCTCGGCCACCGCGCGCAGCAGGTTGGACTTGCCGCTGCCGTTCACGCCGACGACAAACCGGATGGCGCACTCGCGCTGCAACGGCGATCCGCTGGCGAAACCCACCGCCAGGTCCTTGATCGGCGGGTAATGGCGCAGGTGCAGATAGCGCAGCCTCATTCACCCACCTCTCCAGCAGGAGAGAGAGCACGACGCAAAGCCTCGATATCCGCGAACTGCGTATGTTCGTCGTCGCGTAGCGGCCGGAAGGCTTGCAGGTACTGGCGCTCCAGCGTGAGGGGGTTGATGTGGGGCAGCGTGATCCTGGCAATCAGCCCGAGAGCGGCCAACTGGCTCAGCGTGCGGCGAATGCGGTCGGGTGAGTACGAGAAACCTGTCAATTGCTCGGTGAGTGCGTCGTCAGCGCAGAACGTGGTAAACGCGTCCGGGTCGTCGGCCAGCAGTGGCTGGGCTGTGTAGGCGACGAACGTTGAGAACACACGCTGCTGAAACTCGCTTAGTTCGTCGAAAAGCCAGCGGCGGGTTGGTGCTTGCTTTGTGACAGTGCCGGTCTGCAACGGGGAGCGATCAGCAATGGGTCTTACCACCTTGGCACAGCGATCGCGTAGCAGTTCATCGCGCGCTCTTGCGGCATTCAAGATTTCGGCACGATGCTGCTCGCGCCAACCCGAGGTAAGCTCACCGAGCAACGCCTGTTGTGTCACCAGAGCACGAAGCTCTTCGAAGGGCGTTACTTTGCTCAGCATCTCCGTGCGCAGAGCTTCGATTTGCGTCACCAGTTGGGCAAACTTCTCTTGCAGAGGCAATGGTGGCAGCGGAACGGTGATGCGTCCCAGGTCTGTTGGGCTGACATTAGCCATGCTGACCGCTTGCTTGGCGGCACTCACCAGTCGGTACTTGCCGTAGGCGCTGTTTAGCGTGGCCCAAAGGTATTCGGGCAGCATTCCATGTTTCAGGCGAAATCGAACCAAGTAAGACGCAAAGCTAAAGTTCTCTTTCGCGCCACGCCAGATCGCACACTTGCCCACCAACTCTTTCGAGTTCGTGCGGTTGAAAAGGAGATCACCATTTCTTAGGATTGTGTTGTCAGAGTCCCTTTTGGACAGCCCTGCATACTTCAAGTCGGACAGAACTAGCCATCCGCTGGTCGTGATGCTGTTCATCCTGAGCACAGCGTGAGAGCCTTCTTCTTCCATTGCTTCCGACACCCCGTACTGGGAGTCGTCGACGTACTCAGAGATGCGTACGGAGTCGCGCAATCCATCGGAGGTGTACCAGGCGCCGAAGTGTTCCCAGTACATTGTTCTCACCAACTGATCGATCTTTCCGCTGATTGAGCGCTTGGCTTTGACCATCTCCTCTGCCTGCCGCAGCACATCGACGATTCGCTGTTGTTCGGGAAGGGTAGGGAGTGGGATCTTGAATGACGCCAGCGCGGCCCCTTCAATTCCAGCTTGACTGACCCATCGTTTTGCCCGGGTTTTCGAGTAACTCATTGACCAGAGGAAATGCAGGTAAACTCCGAGGAATGCTGGGTTGATCAACGAAGTATCCGCACGTAGACGCGTCATGTGATTTGAGAAGACGTATTCCCCCTCTTGGTCGAACACAGCGGTTTTCCCGACCCACTCTTCGCTGTTTGTGTTATTGAAAACAACATCATTGACCGCAAGCCGGTACCTCTCCAGTTCTTTGGTACTGGCAGAGACGTGCTTTATGCCCTCAAGGGTAATTTTTCCTTCTGGGGTGATGTTGTGGGTCCGGATCTGTGGTGTCATGCCATCATCGTCTTCGCCTGGCGTCTGTGCGAAGCCAGGCTGTAGATCGAAGACCACTCTTCCAACCGTAGTTTCAACCCAACCTTCCGGCAAGCTCATTCCCGCCCCTCCACCATCGCCAGCAGCTTGTCGAGGCCGCTGATGATTTGCTGCTCGGTGTTGCGCAGTTCACCAATCAACTCGCTGACGCTCTTGTCGCTCTTGAGTTGAGTGAAGTCGAAGGGTTTGTACTGACCCGCGGACAGGTTCCACTCACGGGCCTCAATGCAGTCCGGGTCGAGCAGGCCATCCTTGAGTGCGCCTTTTTCGTCGTAAAGCTTGGCGGCCAGCATGGCCTCGACGTACTGCGAACGGACATGGCCGTTGGCGTCGTGCGAGCCTTGGAGGGTGCCATCCTCCGACTGCCATTCCTCATTGCGCGCCCATTCGCGCACGGGCACGACCCAATGTCTCGCGGCACTCAGTGGTGTGGTCTGGTCAATCGCCAGGCTGCGCAAGGTCACGTCAAAGCCGTCCAGCTTGGCGACCTCGCGAGCGATAGTCTCCAATGCAGCAGCCAAGTCAGCTACCGGCTCATGTTCACCAAACTGCACCTTGGGCGCTTCGGTGATCGCTCGTTCGTGCCGGGACAAGCCGATGTTCCGGGCTTCCCTGACCAGTTCTTTCCACAGCGGTAGCGCGGGACCATCTTCGGCCTCGAAAAAACGCTCCACCTCGCGCGCCGCGCGGTTGAAATCCTGTTGCGGGACCTTGATGGCCTTTTGCCACTCGGCCAGGGCCATCTCGGCGTTCATGGCGGTGCCGGGGCTGCTCCACTTCTGCCACACCGACCGGGTGGGCGCGGCGAAATAGCGAACCACCAGGTCGTCGAGCGCCTTGCTGGCGGCCTCGCGCACCTGCGTTTCGGCTGCCCTGGGGTCGGCGGGCAACTCGGGAAACAACTCGTGCAGATTCCACACCTGGCCGTCCCACATGCTGGTGTCGGCCAGCGACGAAAACGCCTGACCTGCCGGCGTGAGCTTGTCGCCGGTATCGCACAGCAACGCTTGCCGCCAGCGCTCGGGCCGAAAGCTTGGTTGCAGCAAGGTCTTCGCAAAACGCTCGGCACCGCTGCGGCCTTCGGCCAGCCAGACCTTGAACTTGACGAGGGCATCCCAGAGGTCGTTGCGCTGGCCTGGACGGGGATTGCGCTTGGCATCGCGCGAGAAACCGTCCTCCTCGACTTCGTAGAACCACACGTACTCGGTTCTCGGGTTCTGGCCGGTGAAGCTTTGCTTCTCGTCGCGGCGCGTCTCCTTCCTGAAAAGCAGAATCGAGGTCTTGACGCCGGTGTAGGGTTGAAACACGCCCCCCGGCAGCGAGATGACGCCTTCGACGACGTGCTCGGTGAGCAACTCACGCCGCAGGCGCACGTGCGCGTCGGTGTTGCCGAACAGCACGCCCTCGGGAATGATGACCGCGCAGCGGCCACCGATTTGCAGCAGGTCGAGCATCAGCCACAGGAACAGCAACTCGCTCTTGTTGGTGAGGGCGTCGTCCTTCTTCTTTCCCTTGTCGGCGGCACGGGGGAAAAGCTTGCTGTCCCGCTCCAGGTCATTACTGTCTACCGTGCCGGTAAACGGGGGATTGGCCAGCACGAAGTCGTAGGACTCGGGCGTCAGCAGTTCGGCCAATTCCGGCTTGCCATCGCGTTTGCTCAGAGAGTCGCCTTGCAGCAGGTGCGGGTCGGTCACGTCATGCAGCACTAGGTTCATCCAGCCAATGCGCGCCATGGTCCGGTCGTTGTCGAGACCGACGAAGTTGCCGCCGTGGTGTATGGCTTCGTACTGGGTTCTGCTGGCGCCGGCGGCGTCGGTGCGATGCGGTGCGCCATCCCATTCCAGCACCAGATTGTCGGGTGCCGAATACTTGCGCATCAGGTACTGCTGGGCGCTGAACAGGAAGCCGCCGGTGCCTGCCGCCGGGTCGATGATGCGCTGACCGGGCTCGGGGTCGAGCAGTTCGACCATGAAGCGGATCAAATGGCGCGGGGTGCGGAACTGGCCGTTCTTGCCTGCCGTAGCCATTTCGCTGAGCAGGTACTCAAAGGTGTCGCCCATGATGTCCTGCGCGGCGGAACTGCCGCCGGCACGGGCGAAAAGCTGGTCGATGGTATCAATGGCATCAGACAGCACCTTGCCCTTGTTCGGATCGAGCTGGAAGTAGGCATCGGCCATGCGGTTGTTGAGGCTCGCCAGCTCGGTGCCTTCGGCGCTGTCGCTGGAGAAGTGCTTGTCCAGTTCGCGCAACCAGGGAAACACTACTTCGATCAGGTGCGAGGGATTGGTCTTCTCCTGGCGAATGTAGCTCCACTTGCAGCTCTCATTGCCGGCGTAGATCGACGGGAATTCCCTCTGTTGGCGCTTGAGGTCGATGTCTTCCAGCCGTTTGAGAAACAGCAGATAGGTGATCTGTTCGACCGCCACCAGAGGGTTGGTGAGGCCGGCGGACCAGAACCGGTTCCACAGTTCATCGACTTTTTTCTTGATTTGTGGAGCTAGCATCTAAGGTTTTCCTGTTTGGTTCAGGCCGCTTCCGCGTCCAACCGGTTGGCGAAGTCGACGAGTTCTTCAATATCCTGCGCGGGAAAGATCGCCTCGACGCGTCCGATGCGCGACAGCGGCGGCTCGCTGAGCGCGGCGCGGGTGATGCTGCCATGCCGCATCACCGCGGCCTTTACCGCACGCAGGAAATTGAGTTGATTGGCGCGCAGGTAGCCGTGTTGGGCAATGAAGGCATCGAACGCGGCATTGACGCGTTCCTCGCGATTCGGCAAGTGCGCGTCCTGGCAGAGGATGTGGCGCAAGAAATCGGCGAGTGATGCGGCCGGCGCCTCAAAGGTCTTGCGCAAGGTGTCTTCGGTGACAAACAGATCGGCCTGGTTGAGCGTCTGGCTGACGCGCTCGAGTTCGCCCTCCGAAAGGATTTCGCCTTTCTTGAGCCTGGCCAGTTCCGGCAACTGGTCTGCCAGACGACGGACCAGCGCTTCGACCTGCTCCCGGTAGCTTGCGGCAAAGGCCCCCTCCCCGGTGGGACCGTAGATGATCCAGGATCGCTCGGTGATGGTGTCGGGCAGGTCGATTTCGACCGTCATGCTGGGCAGCGCAATTCGGTAGCGCATCAAGGGCGCAAAGGTGCCTTGCAGCGTCGCCAGCCGGGCGAGATCCAGGTGCTGCCAGAAGCCTGCCGAGCGAACCCAGGCACGTTGTTCCTGCACGCGTTGTATCGCAGGAATGTTGTCGGCGAGGCTGGCAATGGCTTCCAGGATGCGTGCCTTCACCTTGGCTTGTTCTCCCCGATCGGACTTCAACCAGGCAACGCCAAGTCGTTCGCACCAGATACGGAACTGGAGTTCATCGAGCCCGCAGAGCGGGGCGAGGCGCAGGAGCGGTGCGATGGTCTTGCTCAGGTGCTCCTGCATCGCCTGGCTGGGGGCTGGCCACTGCTGCAGCAGTGCGTCGAGTTCGTCCCAGTGGGGGCGCACGTCGATACTCTGCCGTGGCAGCGCGGCCAACATCGCCTGCAGTTCATCGACGACAGGCTGTGTGTTTTCCCGCTGGGCGTGCAGCAAGTGCCATTTTTCGAGTCGCAAGCGGAAAAGCCTGACCGGTAGCGGCTCGGAAGGGTGATCCACTTCGCCATCGGGCTTGAGCTTGAACCAGGCAAAGTTCTTCCAGTGGTCGATGATCAGAAAGTCCTGCTTGACCTCGCCAGTGGTCCTGTCGGTGTACGGGCGGGTGCCGCGTCCGATCATTTGCCAGAACTTGACCTTGCTGAAAATCGGTTTGGCAAAGACGAGGTTGCGAATGGGCGGCACGTCAATGCCCGTATCGAGCATGTCGACCGAGATCGCGACCCGCGGCATGCTTCTGTACTTGAAGTCGTCAAGCGTGGCATCGGCACGTTCCATATGGCTGTCGATAATCTCGGCCATGCCCTGGCGCTGCAGCTCGGGGTAAAGCCGGTTGAAGCTTTCGTAAAAGCGCTTGGCGTGTGCGTGGCTGACGGCGAAGATGATTGCCTTGTGCGGCAGGCCACGAATATCCTTGCGGCTCTTGTCCATGAATTCGCGCACCATGGCATCATTGGTGCCCTGGTTGACGACGCCTTTCTCGATATCGCTGCCTTCGAAGTTGAGTTCGTCGAGTTCCACGCCCTGGTCGCGAGCCATCTGCTGCAAGGGTTCGGGCAGTGCGTCGCCCTGAATGCCCTTGAGCTGGTAGTTGGTCTGGGCGTCCAGAACCCGGTAGTTGACGAGGTTTCCGTCCTCGATGGCCTGCTCGTAGCTGTAGTAGTAGCTCGGTGCGCCGTCGCCACAATCGAACAGTTCGAAAGTGTTGTGGTCGATGTAGTCGGTCGGCGTCGCGGTGAGGCCCAGCTGGATGGCGTCAAAGTGATCGAAGATGGCCTTGTAGCGCTGGTAGATCGAGCGATGGCTCTCGTCAGCGATGAGCAGATCGTAATACCCGACTGACAGGCGATCGTACACCCGCATCATGCTGGGGTAGGTCGAAAACTGGATGCGTGCTCCAGAGGTTTCGCCGTTCTCGATGCGCGCGAGACTCTCGTTCGGAAGATACGACTTGAACTCCGACATGGCTTGGCGAACGAGTTCGCGCCGGTCGGCGAGGAACAGCACACGCTGCGCTCGTCTGGCACGCAGCAAGGTGTCGACCAGGGCTATGGTTGTGCGGGTCTTGCCGGTGCCAGTGGCCATGACCAGCAGGAATCGGCGTTTGGCGGCATCAATGCCTTCGGTGACGCGGCGGATCGCCTCGTTCTGGTAGTCCCGACCGGCGATGCTGGGGTTGATCGCGACGTCTTGGAGCGGCTGTGCGTGCCGCTGCTGGTGCCTAAGCCTCTCCAGGTCGTCGCGCGTATAAAAGCCGCCGATCTTTCTCGGCGGGTAGCGGTCAAGATCCCAGAACTGGATTTCCTTGCCATTGGTAAGAAAAACGAACGGATTGATTCCGAACCGGGTCTTGATCGCAGACGCGTAATCGGCCGCCTGGCGTTTGCCCACAAGTTCATCGCGAGACGTTCGCTTGGCCTCGACAACGGCCAGAGGCTGACCATCGGAACCCAGCAGAACGTAATCGGCAAACTGCCCATGGCGATACGCACTATCGGGTTGCTCGACATGCAGGATCATTTCTTCAACGAGTGTTCGTCGGCTCTTCGACCAACCGGCGCGCGCCAGCTGGGCGTCGATCAGTTCAGTGCGGGTTGAAGCTTCGCTGCGCTCGGCTGATGCCACTCCTTACTCTCCCGGTTCAGCACGTTGAGGCTATTAGTGTATCGGACAGCGCCTCCAGTCGTCTGGCAATCTCACGCCGGCGGCTCATCGCCCGCCTCCCGCAACCAGCCGGCGACGGCCTCCCGCCACGCATCCCGGCCCGCAGCCAGCCCGGGCGCCCCAACCGCCGCCTGGTGCAGCAGTCTCGCCAGCCGCTCCTGGACCGCTGCACCCGCCAGGGCGTCGAATACTCTCTCGTGGTAGGCGACCAGCCAGGCCAGCTGCTGTTCCGGCGACAGGGGTGCGAGGCGTTCCCCCTGCTTGAAGATCTCCCGCAGCAGCCGGCCGCGCCGGATTTTGGCGTCGACGCCAGCCTCCAATCGCGAGAAATGCGCAACGCCAGCGTCTCGATCGCCGGATCATGTTCGAGGGGATCACGCAGCCGCTTGGGAACCGACAGCACCCACTGGCGGACCGGCAACCGCGGAAAAACGGGGTCGGCCAGATGGGCAGCGGTTTCGACCATTCGCCGGGGGTTGCCAGCGGGACAGACACCACGACCTTTGCATGACCAGGCGATGAGAAAATCGTGGCTCGCCGGGGAACTCGCGGAAGCCTTCTGGCCCGGCCCGCTGACCCTGATCCTCAAGCGCGCGGCGGCGGTACCGAAGGTGGTCACCGGCGGTCAGGACAGTGTCGGCCTGCGGGTGCCGGCGC
>DIME01000200.1 GCA_002425405.1 Candidatus Accumulibacter vicinus | reverse complement strand
CGGATTCGGCCAGGGAGCGCAGGCCGGTGACGAGCAGAAGATTGCGGCCGTAGCCGGCGGCGATGTCCGGCAGGCGGGCCAGGGCGCCGCTGCCGAATTCGATGCGTGGCAGGCGGGCGATCGAAAAGCTCGGGATCGCCGGGAGAGCCGGGAAGGCGTCGCTCATGCGGGAAACAGCCCGTTCATCGGTTCACCCCGCCGTGGTTCGGCCATCATGTCGGCGACTGCCGTTCGCCAGGCGAGATAATGCGCCGTCTCCTTGTGTGCGGCTGCGTCGGTGGCCGAGGCATAGGCCTCGTAGAGGATGAAGCGCGCCGGATCGTCGGGCGCCTGCAGGACATCGAAGCGCCGGTTGCCCGCTTCGCCGACCGAGGCTTCGTGGTTGGCGCGCGTGGCGGCAATGAAGGCATCGACCGACTCTGGCCGGACGCGCACATGGACGAGTGTGACCTGCATGGTAGCCTCCCGAATATGAACCGGGCTCATTGTACCGTACCCTCGGAGCGTCGAATGCGTCAGCGGGAGGGGTCGCCGCCCTCACATCGAGCACGGCCTGGGTGCGGCCGTGGTCATCCCTGATTTTCAGTACGGGTCCGTTCCGGCTGGGTCCGTGTCGACCAGACCGGCGAGGCGGGCGAAAACGCGATCACCTCCCGCAGCGAATCGCTGCCGACGGCGAGCATGATCAGGCGGTCAAGTCCGAGCGCGACGCCGCTGCAATCGGGCAGGCCGGATGCCAGCGCCGCCAGGAGTGACTCGTCGATGGGGATGGCTGGCAGGCCCAGCGCCTCGCGTTCGCGCAGGTCGGCGGCAAAGCGTGCGCGCTGTTCGTTGGCATCGAGCAGCTCGTGATAGCCGTTGGCCAGTTCGACACCGCGGTGATAAAGCTCGAAACGCGATGCCACGACCTGGCCTTCGTCGTCCAGGTGCAGGCGGGCGAGGGCGGCCTGCGAGGGCGGGTAGTCAACCACAAAACTCAGCGTGTCGATACCGAGGGTCGGTTCGATGACCTGGCTCATCAACAATTCCAGCCAGGTGTCGCGGTCGGCCTCGTCGAAGGCCAGGTCGAGATGCCGTCTCGCGACGGCACGCAGTTGATCGATGCTGCAGCTCAGCGGGTCGAGGCCGAGCCGGGTGCGGAACAGGTCGCGATAGCGGTGGCGCACGCAGCGCGTTTCACCGAGCGCGAGGCAGGCAACGGCGGCGACATCGTCGATGAGCTGATCCGGGGTGAAGCCGACGCGATACCACTCGAGCATCGTGAACTCGGGGTGGTGCCGGCACCCCATTTCATCGGCGCGGAACACGCGGGCGATCTGGTAGATCGAGCCGCTGCCCGCGGCCAGCAGGCGCTTCATCGCGTATTCGGGCGAGGTCTGCAGATAACCGTGGCCAGGCACCTGCATGCTGTGCAGGTGCGGATCGGTCACCGTGGTCGGGCAGAGTTGCGGTGTTTCCACTTCGAGGACCTGCGCTGCCGCAAAGTAGGCTCGAATCCGCGCCAGGACCTGCGCGCGACGGCGCAGGTTTTCGAGGGGGGCGCCGGGTCGCCAGTCCTCGCTTGACATCGGCGTCAGTGGGGGGCTGTTTACCCCTTCACACGCGACACATATTCACCCGAGCGCGTATCGCATCGGATGATTTCGCCCTGGTTGACGAACAGCGGCACCTTGACCGTCGCGCCGGTGGACAGGCGCGCCGGCTTGTTGCCACCGGTGGCGGTGTCGCCACGGACACCGGGCTCGGTTTCGACGACTTCCAGTTCGACGAAGTTGAGCGGGGTCACGGCCAGCGGGGTGCCGTTGTACAGCGTCACGGTGCACAGGTCCTGTTCCTTGAGCCAGAGTGCAGCGTCACCGACGGTGCTGTTGCTGGCCTGATGCTGCTCGAAGTTTTCCGGTTCCATGAAATGGTGGAAATCGCCGTCGTTGTAGAGGTATTGCATTTCGCAGTCAAAGACATCGGCGCTTTCCAGCGAGTCGCCGGACTTGAAGGTCTTTTCCGAGACGCGGTTGGTTTTCAGGTTGCGCAGTTTGACACGGTTGAAGGCCTGACCCTTGCCGGGTTTGACGAATTCGTTTTCGAGGATCATGCAGGGGTCACCGTCCAGCATGACCTTCAAACCCGATTTGAATTCGTTGGTAGAATAGCTCGCCATTGCATCCCTCGTGAGATCGTCGATAAATATGAAGGGCGCCATGATAGCGCGAAGCCCTGCAAAATGGCAGGGCGAGGATGCGCAGGTCGAGTCCTGGCAAGGGGCCCTGCAGACGGTGATCCGCGATGGCGACGAGTTGTTGAAGCTGCTCGACCTTTCTCCGCAGGTGCTGGCCATCGACCGCCGTCAGGCCTTCTCCCTGCGGGTGCCGCGTGCCTTCGTCGCGCGCATGCGGCCGGCGACGCCCGACGATCCGCTGCTCAGGCAGGTGCTGCCGCTGCTCGCCGAAAGCACACCGCAACCCGGCTTTGGCTGCGACCCGCTGGCAGAGGCCGAAGCCAACAAGGTGCCGGGGCTGATCCACAAGTTCCACGGACGCGTGCTGCTGATCGTGACCGGCCATTGCGGCATCCATTGCCGCTATTGTTTCCGCCGCCACTTTCCCTACGCGGCAAGACAGGCGTCGCGCGCGGACTGGTCGCAGGCGTTCGACTACATCCGCCGCGATGCCTCGATCAGCGAAGTGATCCTGTCGGGTGGCGATCCGCTGGCGGTGGCGGACCGCCATCTGCAGTGGATGGTCGGCCAGATCGAGGCGATCCCGCAAGTCAGCCGTCTGCGCATTCACAGCCGCCTGCCGGTGGTGATCCCACAGCGCATCACCCCCGCGCTGCTCAGCCTGCTGACCAATACCCGTCTGCAGGTGAGCCTGGTGCTGCATGTCAATCATGCACAGGAACTCGATGACTCGGTGGCCGCCGCACTCCAACCCTTGCGCCATGCCGGGATCGCGCTGCTCAACCAGACCGTGCTGCTGGCGGGAATCAATGACGACGTGGAGGTGCTCGCAGATCTGTCGGAGCGCCTGTTCGCCATCGGCATCCTGCCTTATTACCTGCATCTGCTCGATCACGTGCAGGGTGCCGCGCATTTCGAGGTCGCCGAGCAAAGCGTGCGTGGCCTGCACGAAGCCTTGCGCGCGCGTTTGCCGGGCTATCTGGTGCCGCGCTTCGTGCGCGAGGTCGCGCACGCGGCGTCAAAGATTCCGGTGGGTTCGGTCGTGCCTTGAGGGCGCGATTTTTCGTCGGGACGTTTTTACAGGAGGATCAAGCCATGCGTGCTCATCCGATCGTTCAGTCATTGGCGTGGGTGGCTCTGCTTGGCACCGCACTGCCCTTGCCGGCAGCAGAGAGTCTGCCGCTGTTGCTGGCTGAAACCGAGCAAGGTCAGGCCGATGTCGCGCTCTACCTGGTCAGCGAGAAGCTCGACGGTGTGCGCGCTTTCTGGGACGGGCAGGCGCTGCGCACGCGCAAGGGGCATACGATCCAGGTGCCGTCCTGGTTTGTCGCCCGATTCCCGGCGCAGCCGCTCGACGGCGAGTTGTGGATGGGCCGTGGCGAGTTCGAGCGGCTCTCCGGCATCGTCCGTCGGCAAACGCCGGATGACTCGCAGTGGCAGCAGGTGCGCTATCTGGTTTTCGAATTGCCGCAGTCGCCCGGCACTTTTCGCCAACGGGCGCTGGCCCTGCGCGAGCTGACCGCCAGACTGGCACTGCCCTGGTTGCAGGCAGTGGAACAATGGGAGTTCGGCTCTCGCGAGGCCCTGGACAAGAAGCTCGAACAGATTGTCCGGGCCGGTGGCGAGGGACTGATGCTGCACCGTGCGGATGCCGCGTACGTCACCGGGCGCAGCGATGTCCTGCTCAAGCTGAAAGTGTGGCACGATGCCGAGGCGACGGTGATCGGCCATCAGCCCGGCCGCGGCAAGTATGCCGGAATGCTGGGCGCCCTGCGTGTACGGACCGCTGGCGGTGTCGAGTTCATGCTCGGCACTGGTCTCAGCGACGCAGACCGTCGCCAGCCGCCACCG
>DIME01000119.1 GCA_002425405.1 Candidatus Accumulibacter vicinus | reverse complement strand
GGCCGCGCCTGCCGGCGCGATCGGCAGCACGCGCCGGCAGTCGCGGCCGGGTGTCGATCTCCCAGGCAGCACCGCCGTCGCGTCCGACCGTCTGGCGGCCATGTTCGCGGATCAGGTCGTCGGCCCGCGACCAGAGCACGAAACCGTTCGCCAGTTCGAGCCGCACCGCTTCGTCGCCACGCACCGTCAGCTCGCCGAGCGCCGCGTCGCGCCCGCTTCCGGGAACGACACGGCGAGCGCTGGTGATGGCGATGCCGGGGAGGTTCGGCTTGCTGATGTCGCTGACCGTGCCGCGGATCAGATAGGTCTTGTCACTGGACATGGGGGATTCCTCGCAGAGGGGCGGGACGGACAGAATCTCCGGTACCCGCCGCGACGGGCGGCGGGCACCGGTGACGGCGATTCACTCGAAGACGCGGAAACGGCGGGCAGTGGCCGAGCCGAGGATCTGCGGCGACTGTGGCAGACGGGTGCTCGGCAGGTAACCGCGAATCGCGGCGAACCAGGCCTCATAGGTCGCCGGCTTCTGTTCGCGCAGGCACTTCAGCGCATAGTAGGTGAAGGCGCCGTTGGGCCGGGCACGGAAGCTGCTGTCCCAACTGTATTCGGTGTCCTGGCAGCCAGCCAGGAGCAGGTCGCCACCGCTGCGCCGGAGACCACCGACCAGGGCACGCGGCCGGTTCGCCGAAGCCGGCAGTTCGTTGCCCGGCATCCAGTCCTGCAAGGGCATGTAACGCGCCCGCGGCATGCCCGGATCGATGTCCGACTCGTCGCCACGCGTCACCGAACCCGAATGGCAACTGTCGGAGATCAGCAGGATGCGCACGCCGGCGGCGCGCTGGGCGAACAGGACCCTGATTTCGTCGTCGAGCAACGGCCCGACCGTGCTGATGTCCCAGGGGCAGAGGCCCTCGTCACGGCCGTCGGGTTCGTCGCCGTTGCTGTCCGGTACCCAGGTGCCGTGGCCGGAATAGGTGATGACTACCGAATCGCCGGGCTGGGCGCCGGCGGTCAGGCCGCCGATGCCGGCGCTCATCGCCGCTCGCGTTGCCTGGGCGTCGATCAGCGTGGTGACGGTGAAGCCGCGGCCACCGAGTTCGGTCGCCCAGTCGTTGGCGTCATTGACGCAGCCCGACAGGTCGTTGCGGGTGCCCGGATAATCGTTGATGCCGATGCATAAAGCGCTTCTTGCCATGACAAGTCACCTCCCGAGGGTTGCCGGCCAGCGCGGAATGGCCAGCCCGGCATGGTTCGTCGGCCCCGGCTGGCAGCGTGGCCAACAACATACCTGCGACATTGCCAGTGCACCGCAGCGCGCCGAGGCAACGCCGCCGACACTGACGAAATCAGCATGGAACATGGCCACGCCGATGTCAAGGTGGCGGTGAGGCCGTTCATGGCCGCCCGACCGATCAGCCAGACGGACGGGATGTTTAGGGGTTTCAGGATCGGCGGGCCTGGCGCCGCAGCAATGCCAACAGGCCAAATGGAACGACTCCTGCTCCGGAGGCATGACGAAGATTCGCCGCGCGATTCTGATCCTGTTGTGTTGCCCGCGCTGCAGGCATAAGATTTGCGGGCCATGCCATTCCGATTGCTTCGAACGACATTCCTCTACGTTCTGCACGCGCTGATCGTGGCGGCAGCGTGCATTGCTGCCGCACATGCGCAGGCGCAGCCTGCGCCGCCGGGACGGACGGACTCGCTCGGCAAACCCCTCGCTCCGTCGCCTGCCGGATTGGCGCCGGGAACGACAAGCCGAATGGCCGGCGTCACCCCCTCCAGTCAGGGACGGCGCATCGCCCTGGTGATCGGTAACAGCGCCTATCAGCACCCCGAGAACCTGCCCAAACTCGTCAACCCCGCGCATGACGCGGAGGACATCGCCGCCGCCCTGCGCCGCTTCGGTTTCGAAGTCATCGAGCGCAGGAACCAGACGCTCGAAGCCATGCACCAGAGCATCGCCGAATTCGGCAGCAGGATCGGTGGCAGCGAAGCGGCCTTGTTCTTCTTTGCCGGGCATGGCATTCAGGTCAGGAATCAGAACTACCTGATGCCGGTCAATGCGAAGGTGGAAAGCGAAGCAATGGTTCCCTACCAGGGCGTCAACGTCAACCAGATCCTCGATGAAATGGACAATGCCAGGAGCCGCGTCAACATCGTGATCCTCGATGCCTGCCGCAACAATCCGGTCAGTGGCAAGTTCCGCTCGGGCCGAGCGCGCGGCCTGGCCAGTCCTGACATCGTGCCCAAAGGCACGGTGATCGTGTATGCCACCGATCCGGGTAACGTGGCGGCTGATGGCGATGGCCGCAACGGTTTGTTGACCGCCGGGTTGCTGACCGCTTTTCAGGGCAGGGATCTGAGCCTCGATGGCGTTCTGACGATCGCCAGCGCGGAAGTCGAACGTGCCAGCCGGCAAACCCAGACGCCCTATGTCAACGGTCCCAAAACCCTGCAGAAGAATTTCAGCTTCAACGTCGCCATGGCACCCAACCCCACAGAAACCGAAACCCGATTCTGGAACGAAGCCAAGGCGAGCGGCACACGGGAAGCTTTCGAAGCCTACCTCAAGCGCTTTCCGTCGGGCACCCATGTCGCGCTTGCCCGGGGAGAACTCAGAAAGTGGGAAGAACCCGAGCGCGCGTCGAAGCCACAGGAGGGCATCGAACGGAAGGGGGTGGGAGGAACGGTACCGGCCAGGACCGAAAAGACCCAGAAAAACTCTGCTCCGGTACTTGCCCCGGTGGACAAACCGGATATCAAGGTCGGTGACAGATGGGTGTATCGGAACATCAATCTCTGGAAGAACGAAGAAAGCGCCAGTGTCGAATTGAAGGTGGCTGCAATCAGAGGAGACACCATGACCGTTGATCGAACATTAATCGATTCAAAGGGCGCTGCAGGGGCGGGAAGCGAGCGTTCGTCCAGGAGAACGGCCGATCGATCGACCTGGACCCTGCTTGATCCCAACGTGACTCATGGCAAGCGCCTGACCCTGCTGTTCCCCCTGGAAGTCGGGAAAACCTGGGATTTCGAGTATTCAATCAAACGCCCGGATGGCGATGTCGTGACGCATAAACGCTCTGCCCGCGTGGAAGCGTGGGAGGACGTCGAGGTGCCGGCAGGAAGGTTCCGGGCATTGCGGGTGGTTCATTCAGGCCGCATCGAACGGCCAGGCAGGGCGGGCCTACTGTCGGGTAATGTGTCCGAAATCTTGTGGTACGCGCCCGAGATCAGGTCCATGGTCAAGCACGAGTATCGCGACACCATGGGCCACCTGCGAACCCGGGACCAGTTCCGCCAGGAACTGACTGCATACGACATCAAGTGACCCTGGTTTCACCTCAAAGCTCGAGGAGACGAAACTCCTGACTTTCCGCGATTCTGACGACATCGCCGGGGCGCAGGCGCGTTTCCCGATCAATCCGTTCGCCGTTCAGGAAGGTCCCGTTGCCGCTTCCCAGGTCCCGGATCGTACAGCGGTCCCCGTCGAGCCTGATCTGCGCGTGCAGCCTGCTCACCAGGGCGTCGCTGATGACGAAGTCGTTTTCCTTGGCGCGTCCGATGGTGGTGATGCCTGCGCGGATTTCATGCCGAACGAGCGTGTCGATGCGCGAGATCAGTACCAGACGCAGCGATGACCGTTTGGCCAGCTCCGGGGGGGGCAGCGGAAACACCCGCAGTACCTGGGTCGCGGTGCTGCCCAACATCGGCGCCTGGTGTTCCCAGTCGTTCTCGAACACGGCATTCAACCGTCGCAGAACGTCGGCGTCGTCGACCGAGATACTGAGTTCGCGGCGGCGATCGAGACTCTCCGTCCGCAGGTTCATGCTGCCGATGACCGCCGCGGTACCGTCGACGATCGTGCACTTGGCGTGCAGCTTGTAGCGCGGGGCCGCCCGGAACTCGATCTCGGGCGGCAACCGGACCCTATGCTCGGCGTCACCGAGAACGCGGACCAGCACCCCGCTTCTGGCTTTCTCCACCAGCAGGCGGATGATTGCCGGGTCCTCCACTTTCGCGTCGGCGATGTCGATCGAATCCATGGCCGTCTGCAGCAAGGTCGTCATTTTCGTGCGACTGTTGAACGGGCTGACCAGCAGCGGCGAATCCCTGTCAGGCTCAAAGGGCCTGTCGTCCCAGTCGGCGTCAAAGAGCCTGTTGATCTCGGCGGCGATCGCCGGATCGTAGACTTCAACACCAAAGTCACGCGCGTAGTGGAGATTCTCGCGTGTCGGGTTGAAAGTGAACACCAACGCCTCTGCGTCGTCTACCGTCATGGTCTTGTAGTGGTAGCGGGCCCGCTTGCTGTCACCGGCAGGCTCCCTGGTCGAAATGCCGGCCTCGTTGGCATCCTTGAGGAGCTTTCGGTTCTGCTCTTCCCAACCGCGCGCGCTGCTCGAGATCAGCACGCGGATGCGAACGCCACGCTGGCGGGCCTCGATCAGGGCGCGCTGGATGATCGGGTCGTCCATTCTGAATACGGTCAGGTTGATCGAGCGTTCTGCCCGGTCAACGGCGCGCACGATTGGAAAGAAGCTGTCGCCGGGTTGAACGATGAGCGATATCTTGTAACCCATCACGGGATCCTGTTCGGCAGCTTGACAGACATCGCCTGGAAAGGCGTCGGTGCCTA
Source organism: Candidatus Accumulibacter vicinus (assembly GCA_002425405.1). Classification (GTDB taxonomy): domain Bacteria; phylum Pseudomonadota; class Gammaproteobacteria; order Burkholderiales; family Rhodocyclaceae; genus Accumulibacter; species Accumulibacter vicinus. The sequence goes on along the minus strand of DIME01000119.1, from coordinate 30,336 downwards.
ACTATCCGGCTGCGCGACGGCCAAGCGGGCCAGATAGTTCTGATGAACGTTGAGCGTCAGCGCATTGGGGCGAATCGACTTGATGGCCGCTGTCGCTGCCGCCAACGAATTACCCCGTTCGACCAGGATCTGTGCAGCGACCAGGCCCGTTCGACCGGAACCGCCCTTGCAATGGATCGCTATTTTCTGGCCGTCGTCGAGCAGTTGATGCACGGCCCGTCGTTGCGCCGACCAGGCAACAGCAAATTCTTCCTCTGGCGCATGATCGTCTTCGATGGGCAAGTGAAACCATTGCAAACCGAGTTCCGGACAGAGATCAGCCATGTTCGTCACGGCATTGCTGGCCATTTCGGCATCCGGCATCAGCGTGATCACTGCGGCGGCACCGGCCGTGATCAATTGTGCGAGTGCAGTGGCCAGTTCCACCCCCTTGGTTCCTGGACAAGGAGTCAGAATCAGGCCTGCGCCATCATCGGCAAGCGGCAGCAAATCATAGGGATGGTGGTTCATGGCATGATGAGAAGAATGGGGGATCGGGCCTGTAGAATCGCTATTGCCGTCAAAGAAGGATAGGAAATCCAACCGTGCTATGGTGAGTATATGAGCGCCCATCAGGCGGCGTCAATCTCCGGGTTTGTTTCAGGAGCCCAGGCAATGGCCGTTCGTCTGGCTTCGAGCTTTGCGCTGGTGCGCCTGCACGCTTCCAGTTCCTTAAGCGCTACATGGGTTTTCCAGCCGATCCGTGGATCAGGAGCGAAACGATGAAAACCAACGAAGCCCGCAGACTGCTGCGCCACATGTTCGAAGCGGCAATCACCGCTGCGCAGCCGGCGCACTGCATCCCGCAGCATCTGCCGGCTCCCCCTCGCGGCCGACTGATCGTGATCGGTGCCGGCAAGGCATCGGCAGCGATGGCCAAGGCGCTGGAGGAGCACTGGCCGGGCAAATTGTCGGGACTGGTCGTGACCCGCTATGGATATGCTGTTCCCTGCCAGCGCATCGAGATCGTCGAGGCGGCGCACCCGGTACCGGACGCCGCCGGGATCGCTGCAGCGCAGCGCATCCACGCCCTGGTGCAGGGGCTCAGTGCCGACGATACCGTGCTGTGCCTGATCTCGGGCGGCGGCTCGTCGCTGCTTGCCCTGCCGCTCGCAGGGCTGAGCCTGGTCGACAAGCAGGCCGTGAATCAGGCCTTGCTCAAATCCGGCGCTTCGATCTCGGAGATGAACTGCGTCCGCCGCCACCTCTCGGCTGTCAAGGGCGGGCACCTGGCCGCTGCCTGCCACCCGGCGCGCGTGGTGAACCTCATGATCTCCGACGTGCCCGGCGACAACCCGATCGATATCGCCTCCGGTCCGACGGTTGCTGATCCCACCACCTGCGCCGATGCCTTGGCGATCATCCGCCGCTATGGAATCGCCGTACCGCCAGCAGTGCTCGACATCCTCGAGAGTGGCCGCGGCGAGTCGATCAAACCTGGCGACGCGCGCCTGGCCAGCGTGGAGACGCGCCTGATCGCGACACCGCAGATGGCCCTCGAAGCCGCCGCCGTGGTGGCACGCCAAGCCGGCGTGGCGGCGTACATCCTGGGCGAGGCGATAGAAGGCGAGGCGCGCGACGTGGGCAAGGTCATGGCCGGAATCGCGCGCCAGGTCGCTGGTCACGGCCAGCCTTTCGCAGCACCCTGCGTTCTGCTCTCCGGCGGGGAGACGACGGTAACCGTGCGCGGCAAGGGGCGCGGTGGGCGCAACGTCGAGTTTTTGCTTGCCCTTGGCGTGGCGCTGAACGGGCATCGCGGCATCCACGCCATCGCCGGCGACACCGACGGGGTAGACGGCCAGGAAGAGATCGCCGGCGCCTGGCTCGCACCGGACAGCCTGGCGCGCGCCTGGGGCAAGGGTATCAAGCCGCTGGTCAGCCTGGATGACAACGACGGCCACGGCTTCTTTGCAGCCCTGGGCGATTCGGTCATCACCGGGCCGACGCTGACCAACGTCAATGACTTCCGAGCGATTCTGGTGACCCACGAGTCCCCCTGAGACCTCATGCCGAATGTTTGGCAGTTCTCCGCATCCAAGCAGGGAGCGATGGACCATCGAGGTGAGGCCGCTGCACGGTGAACAGGATCGCGAAAGGACCACCTGGGAACTCGGATGATGATGAGGCGCGCCCGGACACCGCTGAAGCCATGGTCCATATTGCCGCTGCTTACCTCATGTTCCGGCGCCTCGCGTTGTTTTTGGAGGGTTCTTTAGACGACTGCCACTCGATCGTATCCACCGGCCTTGGCGTTGTGCAGCGCAGCGGTTGCGCGCTTCAGCAGATCGTCAATCGACGTGTCGCCGGCCTGGACTTCGCTCACCCCGACACTGACCGTGAACTGAACGGTGCCGTTGTCGCTCGGGATCGATATGCCGGGGATCGCTGTGCGAATTCGTTCGGCGACCAGGACGGCTTCCCGGGCTCCGGTATTGGGCAGCAGAAGCGCGAATTCGCCACCTCCGAGTCTGCCAAGAAGGTCCATGTCACGCAGGCCTTCTTTCGCGGTATTGGCGAACAGGATCAAGGCCTGGTCACCAACGGCATGACCATAACCGTCGTTGATTCGCTGGAAAAAATCGATATCGAACAATACGATGGTCAGGGGGATGTGCCGGCGACGCGCGCGTGCGACCTCTTCTGTGAGTGTTTCGAAGAAGTGCTGGCGGCTGCTGCTGCCGGTCAGCAGATCGGTCGTTGTCAGGCGCTGCAATTCGGCATCCTGACTGGCGAGCGCCTGTAGCAGGCGCAGCGATCGATAGGCGATGACCGCCAATGGCAGGGTCACTCCCAGTCCCAGCAGGATGACCCAGGCCGTCTGTCGTAGCCAGGCAGCGAGCGCTTCATCGTAGTCTTCCGAAACCATGATCACCAGCGGGAAATCGGGCATTGACGAGTAACTGATGAATTCTCGCGCCCGGGTGTCGGGGCTGGCATCAGGCAGCACCAGGGCCTGTGGTTGCTGCGCGAGATGCTCGCTGAACAAAACTTCGCCGGCCATCGAGTGGCCGGGCAGCAAGTCGTCAAGTGGTGCCCTGGCCAGCACTGTACCGTCGCGCTTGAGCAGCGTAATGGCCCCGCCGGGTTGGCGTTGTTTTTCGTACGACCGGGTCAGCGTTGGCAGGTCGATCACCGCGAGAAGTACCTGGATGTCGTGCGTCGGGCGTCGCAGCGACAGGCTGATCGGCAGGCCGTCGTGGTCAGCAAGCGGTTTGCGCGTGGGGCTGCCGAAAAACAGGCCCGGGCTGTTCAGGGCACCCTTGAAATAGTCGCGGTCCGCAACATTGGCCAGCGGCCCTTGGGCGGGGTCAAGAATGTCGAACATCTGGCCATCGCCGGCAAGCAGGTAGATATCGATCGAATTGTCGGTTCTGGCACGAAAGGTTTCGATCAATTGCCGAAAGGTCTTGTCGGTGCGGGGATCCAGATCAGGGTTTGCTTGCAGCCAGTGCTCACAACTAGTCAGGAAAGTATCGGCGACGCGAAACTTCTGTCGGGTCTGCTCTTCGACGGCGAGGGTCATGCGTTGTAGAAGCCCGCCGGTAGTGGCGATACTTTGATGGCGATCCGAGACGACCGAGACCATCAGTGCCAACCACAGTGCGCCGACCAACAACAAAGTCACCACAATGACCGTGCGCGGGTTGGCCCATTCCTCAATATGCTTGATGCTCTCCTTTATCATGCTGCCCGCCACGGTTGCCGATCGATTGGTCGTATTCTACAGTCTGCTGACATTTTTCGCTTCCGTGCCGCCCGCGCAGCATCCTTAGCCATGACCTCACGGGGGCCCGCCCGCCGCTTGATGTGCAAATCGCGTCAGCGAGACGCCTCCTCCGTCGCCGGATCGGCTTCGTCGCCCTGCACATCAATGATGCCGGTAAATAACTCGATGGCCGTGCGGGCGACCTGGGAAGTGTCGTAATAGGCATAGGCGCTGGCGCCAATCGCTCCGAGAACCGGGATCCAGCGCGAAATCCCTCTGCCGATCACCCGTTGGGAGAGGTGCATGCCGATCTTCAGAGCGACCGACTGGGTCTCGGGACGCGAGGCGAGATGGACGACATGGCGCCTGCCGATCTTGGCAACCAGATCGCGAACGATCTGTGGATCGGTGTGCCGGAACAGACAATAGAGCATCTCTTCGCGGTTCAACTCGTCGCTCTTCCCATAGCAACCGGCGAGATCCGCAACCATCTGCGTCTGGAGTTTCCACAGCGAACGCAGTTCGGGAAGGAGGGTAAGCCAGCCGAGTGGGCCAGGCGGCAGGGTCAGGCTGCCGGCAGTGACGGCAGCCTGTCTGGCTGCCGCGCGGGCGATTGCCCGTGCGTAGCCTTCCGGTTTCTGTTTTCGGTATTCGCTGGTGGCCGGGATCTGGCCGACATAATCCAGAATCGCCTCGGCGATTCGGCGGCTGGCTCGAAAGTTCGATTGGCGTCGTGCAAAGCGTTTTTCGGTTGACATGGTCAGAGTGTTGGCTACGGTTATGGTGAAAGTCGCATCAGCGACTCACGAGTTGCCCCTTTTCCGGACCCGGGAGAGGGATGCAAGAGCGGTCGCCGTTCCCGGCCGCCCGGCGCCAGACACTGGCGAGCCAGGGCTGTTGCGCGCACGGCAGGCCGGTCGGGCGGTAATAGTGCTCGAGTTCGACGAAGCCCGCATTCAGCAGCCAGCGTCGCCAGGCTGTGAGGTCGTGGAAAACCCCATAGCGTCCGTCATGCCAGCCTTCCTGATTGTTCCCGCGCGGGTTCGAGCAGAACAGGACGCCGTCCGGCTTGAGGGCGGCGTGCAGTTGTCGCAGAACGCGCAGCAACGCCCGGCTGGGGACATGGAACAGCGAGGCATTGGCGAATACCCCGTCGAAATGCCCTGACGGGAGATCAAGACTCAGGAAATCCTGTTCCCAGACCGTGCAACCCGTGTCGCTTCGTGCCATCTCGACGAAGTTCGCGGCTCCGTCCAGCCCGACGGCCCGATGACCGAGGCGGGTAAAGGTCTTGAGATCGCGGCCCGGGCCACAGCCGAAGTCGAGAATCGTGAAGGGTGGCTGGCCGTGGATATGGCGCAGGAGCGCGGCGATGTTCTGACTCACGTCGTGGTTGCGCGTGCCTTCGCGAAAGTCTTCGGCACATTGCTGGTAATGGGCGAGTGTCCGGGCAGTGATTTGTTCGAGTGTGGTGGATGATGGCATGGTTGTGGTCGGTGACTGAACGGGTCTGCGCAGGATGGTCCTAGAGGCGATGGTAAACCCATTTGAACTGCAGATTAGCACGCGGTTGTGGCGACAATCGCCACCAGATCGGAATCTTGCTGGCCGCGGTCGCTTTCCGCGGTAGAATTTTGCGGCTGAAAGGTGGCCGCTACAGTCGCAAGCGTGGACAATTGTTCGCGGATGTGCCAATCTCGCCCACTCGGCATATCGGGCTCCGTTTCCTGCTGGCCTGATTTCGCCATCGTCAGCCAAGCTTTCCCGGATGATGATCCGTTTCCAATCAGACACCTCTTTTTTGCATGTTTGACGACCAGTTGCAGGCTCGCCAGCGCCTTCGCCGCCTTCGCCGTATACGGGAATCCGAGGGGGGGATAGCCACGCAATTACGGCGCATTGTCCTGCGTATCGTATGGGCGGGCATGGCGGTGCTGGTGTTGACCGCTGTCGGGATACTCGGTTTCTATCGGATTGCCGGTGACAACGGGAACTGGTCCGATGCGGTATATATGACCCTGATCAGCATCTCGACGGTCGGTTATGGCGAGATTATCCCTCTCCATTCGCTTCAGCACCGCCTTTTCGCTGGGTTCATTGCCATTTCCGGCCTGGGCGCGCTGACCTTCCTGTTCACCAGCCTGTCAGTGTTCTTCCTCGAGAAGGATCTGGATTATTCCCTGCGGAGACGACGGATGGAAAAAAGCATTCATAAGCTACGGCAGCATTTCATCATTTGCGGTTTCGGGCGGGTCGGCCGCAGCGTCGGTCGCGAACTGCACAATACCGGCCGACATTTCGTCGCCATCGACATCGAAGTCGAGCGTTTGGAGGGGAACCTCGACAAATTTCCCGCACTGCTCTATCTGCACGGCGACGCCTCCGACGATGATCTGATGGAAGCAGCAGATATCGAGGATGCCCGCGGCCTGTTTGCAGTGACCGGTGATGATTCGCGAAATCTGATGATCATCATTACCGCCAGACAGCTCAACCCGCGCGTGCGCATCGTGGCACGCGCCCAGGAACTACGAAATGTCGAGAAGATGCGCAAGGCAGGCGCCGACGCGGTGATCTCGCCAGATTTCACCGGTGGAATTCGCCTGGCGTCAGCAATGGTCCGACCGCACGTCGTCGGCTTCCTCGACGAGATGATCCGGTCGGACAAGAACGTGCGTGTCGAAGAGGTTCCGGTGCCTGTTAATTTCCCGCAGACCCGTGTCGGCGACCTGCGTCTGCGCAGCCCGGACTATATCCTGTTGGCGGTACGCGAGCAGGATGGCGCCTGGATATTCAATCCCAAGGTCGATGACCTCATCCACGCTGGCAGTATCATCATCGCTCTGGCCAATCCTTCGGGACGTGCACAACTCAAGGCACATCTGATCGAAAAGATGTCCTAGTTCTCTTTCTCCAGCATGAGGGGTTGCGATGGCCACCGAAACTGAAATCAAACTGTCCCTATCGGCACGCACTGCAGAGGTGTTGGCGAAGCAAGCCATGTTGAGCAACATCGAACGACATCGGCAACTGCTGATCAATACCTATTACGATACCCATGACGAGCGCCTGCGGCGCGAGCAGATGGTCGTTCGACACCGTCAAAAGGGCCGGCAGTGGCTGCTGACCGTCAAGACTGCGCCGATGCTTACCGCCGGACTGGCACAGCGTAGCGAGTGGGAGGTTCCCAGCCGGCCCGGAGAGTTCGATTTTTCGCATTTGGATGGCAGCGTCCGGGAGTTGCTCGAATCACTTCGTGAGGGTCTGCAACCCGCTTTTACCACCCGCTTCATGCGCCATACCTGGCTGCTGGAACCGCGCGCGGGCGTGCGCATCGAACTGGCACTGGACCGCGGCTGGATCGAAGCGCGGGGGCAACGCCAGACGATCCGTGAGATTGAACTGGAACTGCTCGATGGAACGGTCAGCGATCTGTTCGCCGCGGCCGCCGAGTTGCAGGCCAGCCTGCCGCTGCACCCGGAAGCCAGCAGCAAGTCCGAACGTGCCTACCGCCTGCTGGCCGACCTGCCGCTGACGGCGGTGAAAGCACTGCCCGTGCCGACCAACGCCGCGATGTCGAGCATCGAGGCCTTTCGCCTGATCGTCCTGTCCTGCCTGAACCATCTGCAAAACAATGAAGCCGGTGTCTGCCAGAGCGACGAGCCCGAGTTTGTTCACCAGGCGCGCGTCGCCATCCGTCGGCTACGATCGGCGATCCGTCTCTGGCAGCCACGGCTGCCAGAGGCTTTCGTGACCCGTTTCGATCCGCTCTGGCAGGAACTGGCGAACAAACTGGGCGACACCCGCAACTGGGATGTCTTCCTCGCGGAAACCTTGCCTGCTCTCGCCGACGCACTGCCGGGAAGGGTCGAGGTCGAGCGTTTGTCGAGCCATGCCCGGAGACGCTGCGCGAACAGTCGCAAAGCCAGCAGAAGCGCGCTCAAGTCGGCCGCGTATTCGCGCCTGTTGATCGATTTCAGTGCCGCCACCCGGTCTCTGCCGGACGATGCCGCCGGGTCGCTCACACGCTTCGTCCCGCGTTGCCTCGACAAGCGCGCCAAGCGCGTCAAGGAATGCGCCGCGGCTGCGCTGGGAACGGATGATGATGCGGCCCGTCACCGCCTGCGCGTCGCGTTCAAGCAACTGCGCTACGCGGTCGAGTTCTTTACCCCGATCCTGACCGGCCCGGTGCTGGCGAATTACCACCAGTCAGCCAGCGACCTGCAGGACTTGCTCGGACGTCTCAACGACCTGGCAGTGGCTTCGCAACTCGCTGCCGAGGCGCCAACTGCTGGCCAGGGACAGGTGATTACAGGCTGGCTGGCGGCCCAGACCGATTCACTGCTCCCCGAATTCGCCAGGCGACTCAACGATTTTCAGCAACAGCCGGTACCCTGGAAAGCAGGGTAGACGACTCGTGACGATTCGTTCGCGCCAGCCGGGAAGCCGGCGCGCCGCCAGAGATTGTCGCTGTGCGGCTGTGCCGGCAGCAAAGGGGACGCTGCGGGCTGGCGCTGTCCGACAGGACGACTGATCGGCTACAGCTTGTAAATCCAGCTGGCGATCACAAAGTAGTTGAGAACGCCGAGAATGTCGATGGCGGTGGTCACGAACGGACCGGTGGCAACCGCCGGGTCCACCTTCAGGCGCTGAAAGATCATCGGCAGGAGCACGGCCAGCAAGGCTGCGCCGGTCATGTTGCCGAGGATCGTCAGGCCGACCACCTGCCCAAGACTGACGCTGTCGTGCATCAGGTAGCCGTAGATGGCCAGGATCACACCGTAGAAACCACCGAGCAGCAGACCGACGCGCAACTCCTTGAGCACCAGTGGCACGGTATCGCGGACGTCGATCGCACCGGTCGCCAGGCCACGTACCGCGACGGTGGCCGACTGCACACCGACGTTGCCGGCCATGCCCATGACCACTGGCAAGAAGGCGCTCAACACCAGTACCTCACCGAGAATCGCTTCGTAGCGCCCGATCACCGCAGTCGCCGCGAGACCGCCGATGAACGCGGCGAGCAGCCAGGGCAGACGGATACCCGCGATCTTGAAGGCCGAGTGGGTGAGCGTTTCCGACTCGCTGGTACCAGCCATCTTCAGCATGTCGCGCGTCGTCTCTTCCTCGAGGACATCGATGACGTCATCGACCGTGACCATCCCGACCAACACATTCTCCTCGTCGACCACCGGCACGGCCAGCAGGTGATATTTTTCAACCAGCATGGCGACGGTGGTCTGGTCGGCATCCGTGGTGACTTTCATCACGCGCCGGTTCATGACCTTGTCGAGAGGCGTTCCCGGTCGGGCCAGCAGCAACTGCCGCAACGACACGACCCCGACCAGCCGCCCCGCTTCGTCGGTCAGATAGAGATAAAAAACCATCTCGACGTCTTCGCGGCTGCGAATGTTTTCGATCGCTTCTTCGACTACCAGGGTATGCGGGAGCGAGAAGAAATCGGTAGTCATGATGCCGCCGGCGCTGTTCGGGTCGTACTGCAGCAGGCTTTCGACTTCGTCCTTGCTTTCCCGGTCGAGCAAGGCCATCAGTTGTGCCCGTTGATCTTCGGGCAAATCCCCGACGAGGTCGGCCAGGTCGTCCGGCGCCACGTGTTGCAGGACCGCCGCCAGTTGTTCGATTGGCGACTCGGTCATCACCTCCATACGCAGGCTCGGCGACAACTGGCTGAAGACTTCAGCCGCCATGGCCGTGTCGCTGATCGTGTAGAAGACGTCCACCACATGCTCCGGGGGCAACTCGTCGAGGATCGATGCCATGTCAGCCGGGTGAAGCCTGGAGATCACCTTCTGCAGCGACGCCTTGGCATTGCGGTGATACAGTCGGTCGATGGTTTCGACGAGTCGCTTCTTCCGGGTGTTGTAGGCGGCAGAGGCAACCGGCTTGGTTTCGACATTGATTTGCATGACAGTTCCCCCCGATATGCAGTGTGTATGATTGATCGTCAAACCCAGCAGTCTACCGGGAGGTTGTTCATTGGTCCATCAATTAGTCAGAATAGAGGGCCCGGCGGTCGTACCTCAACCGGTTCGACCGGGCAGCACCTCGTGCAGCAGTCCGGCGGCACTGCGGATCATCTGCTCGGTGGTCTGCCAGTCGACACAGGCGTCAGTGACCGAACAGCCATATTTGAGTTGCGAGAGATCTTCCGGGATTGCCTGATTGCCGGCGATGATATTCGACTCGATCATCATTCCGACCAAAGACTGGTTGCCGAGCCGGACCTGGTTGACCGCATCGGCCATCACCAGCGGCTGCCACTCATGCTTCTTGTAGCTGTTGGCGTGCGAACAGTCGACCACGATGTTGATTGGCAGACCCGCCTTGCGCAGCGCCTGCTCGGTGATCTGCACGCTGACCGTATCGTAGTTGGGACGCCCATCGCCGCCGCGCAGAACCAGGTGACCATAACGGTTGCCGCGCGTACGAACGATGGCCGTGCGCCCCTGGGCGTTGATGCCCAGGAAGCTGTGTGGCCGTGCGGCCGAAAGGATGGCATTGACGGCAATGCCGATATCGCCGTTGGTGCCGTTCTTGAAGCCGACCGGGGTTGACAGCCCCGACGATATTTCCCGATGTGTCTGCGATTCGGTAGTGCGGGCGCCGATCGCTGTCCAGGAGATCAGGTCGCCGAGATACTGCGGCGCGATCGGGTCGAGCGCCTCGGTGCCGGCGGGCAGGCCGAGTTCGGCAAGCTTGAGGAGAAATTCGCGGGCTTTCAGCATTCCCTGATCGACACGGAAGGAATCGTCCATATCCGGGTCATTGATATAGCCTTTCCAGCCGGTGGTCGTGCGCGGCTTTTCGAAATAGACCCGCATCACCAGGTAGAGCGTCTCGCTGACCTCGTCAGCGAGAGCCTTCAGGCGTTGCGCATAGTCGAGTCCGGCGATCGGATCATGGATCGAGCACGGGCCGACGACGACAAAAAGGCGCGGGTCGCTGCGGTCGAGGATGTTGCGCAAGACCTCACGGCCGTGCATGACCAGGCGGGCGGCGCTTGCCGAGAGAGGCAGTTGGGCGTGGATTTCCTCTGGCGACGGCATGGGGTCGAAGGCGGTAACGTTGATGTTGTCGATGTCGAAGGTAGTCATGTATTTGCCTGCGTGCTCAGTTGATGAATGATGTCCTTGACCGCGGCAACGCGGTCGCCAAGGCTTGCGCAGTGGCGTTTGAGGATCAGTTTGTCCTGGCCAGCCAAGCGGTAGTTGCGGTTCTTCTGGATCAAATGGATGATGCGCATCGGGTCGATCGGCGGCTGGGCTTCAAACTGTACGACGATCTGCTCGGTGTTGGCGTCGAGCTTGCTGATCCCGAGCGGCCTGCAGAGCAGGCGCAGCCGGTGGCTGTCGAGCAGAGCGCGAGCCTGTGGCGGCAACGCTCCGAAGCGATCGATCAGCTCTTCCTGCAGGTCGGCCAGGGCCTCTGCCGTCACGCAGTCGGCGAGGCGCTTGTAAAGCGTCAGCCTTTCGTGGACGTCGGGAGCGTAGTCGCTGGGGAGCAGGGCGGGCGTATGCAGCTTGATTTCGGTGGCGATCGCCAATGGCTGCATCAGGTCTGGCTCCTTGCCCAGTTTGAGCGCCGCGACGGCGCGATTGAGCATTTCGGTGAACAGGTTGAAACCGACTTCCTGCATTTCCCCGGACTGGTTGGCACCGAGCACCTCGCCAGCACCACGGATTTCGAGGTCATGCATCGCCAGATAGAAACCGGCACCGAGTTCGTCCATCATCTGGATGGCCTCCAGGCGCTGCCTGGCCTGCTTGTTGAGCGCGGCCTCGTCGTGCGTCAGCAGATAGGCGTAGGCCTGATGGTGCGAGCGTCCGACCCGACCGCGCAACTGATGCAACTGGGCGAGACCGAATTTTTCGGCACGGTTGATGATGATGGTATTGGCGTGCGGGTTGTCGATGCCGGTTTCGATGATCGTCGTGCACAGCAGCAGATTGGCCCGTTGTTGCGTGAAGTCGCGCATCACCCTTTCCAGATCGCGTTCGTTCATCTGGCCGTGGCCGACGACGATGCGTGCTTCGGGCAACAGCTTGGCCAGCTTGTCGCGCATGTTCTCGATGGTGTCGACTTCGTTGTGCAGGAAATAGACCTGCCCACCGCGCTTGAATTCTCGCAATAGTGCTTCACGGATGACGCCGTCGGAAAATCGGCTGACGAAGGTCTTGATCGCCAGGCGCTTCTGCGGCGCGGTGGCGATCACCGAAAAGTCGCGCAGGCCTTCAAGCGACATCGCGAGCGTGCGCGGGATCGGCGTCGCGGTCAGGGTGAGCACGTCGACCTCGGCGCGCAGCGCTTTGAGCGTTTCCTTCTGGCGGACGCCAAAGCGGTGTTCCTCATCGATGATGACTAGCCCGAGACGGCCGAAACGCACGTCTTTCTGCAGCAACCGGTGCGTTCCGATGACGATGTCGAGCCTGCCGTCGGCCAGCTCCTGGAGGGCCTGCGCCGCTTCCTTGCCGGTCTTGAAACGAGAGAGTTCGGCGATTCTGACCGGCCAGTCGGCAAAACGGTCGCTGAAAGTCTGGAAATGTTGTTCGCAGAGCAGGGTGGTCGGGCAGAGAACGGCAACCTGCCGGCCACCGGCCACCGCGCAGAAAGCGGCGCGCAAGGCGACCTCGGTCTTGCCGAAGCCGACGTCGCCACAGACCAGGCGGTCCATCGGCCGGCCTGATTGCATGTCCTCGATGACCGCTGCGATGGCTGTGGCCTGATCGGGCGTTTCTTCGAAACCGAAACCGTCGGCGAAAGCGTCATAGTCATGGGTCGTGAACTCGCAGGCATGGCCCTGTCTGGCGGCGCGCAGGGCATAGAGCGCGAGCAGTTCGGCGGCGGTGTCGCGAGCCTGCAGGGCGGCGCAGCGCTTGGCCTTTTCCCATTGCTGAGAGCCGAGGGTGTGCAATGGTGCCGTATCCGGGTCGGAGCCCGAGTAGCGCGCGATGACGTGTAGCTGCGATACGGGGACATAGAGCCTGGCGTCGCCGGCGTAGTGCAGTTCGAGGAACTCCATCTCGCCTTCGCCCAGATCCAGGTGGACCAGGCCCCGATAGCGTCCGATGCCGTGTTGCTCATGCACGACCGGCGACCCCACCTTCAGTTCGGTGAGATCCCGCAGCCAGTTGTCGACCGACGCCCTGCGCTGCGCCACGTGGCGAGCGCGCCGCGACGGACTGTCGGCGTAGAGTTCGGCTTCGGTGACGACCGCCAGTTGGGCGAGCTGGAAGCCGTCATGCAGCGGGCCAACTGCCAGCGACAGGCGGCTGTCGGTCGCCAGGAAGTCGCTGAAACCGGCACAGGCGTGTGGTTTCAGGCCGTATTCCGAGAACAGTCCGGACAAGGTTTCGCGGCGCCCGGCGGTTTCTGCGAGCACCAGCACACGGCCGGGAAAGGCGGCGAGAAAGGCCTGCAGACGACCGAGCGGGTGGTCGGCGCGGCGGTCGATGGCCAGCCCGGGCAGGCCGCGTGCCGGCCCCTCCTGGTCGGCCTTCAAGTCGATTCGGGCATAAGCCTTGGCGGCAACGAAGAACGGTTCTTCGGCCAGGAAGAGGTCGGCCGGGGGCAGCAGCGGACGGCTACGGTCGCCCGCAAGCATGGTGTAGCGCGACTGTGCCTCGTGCCAGAAATCCCGGATCGCTGCCGGCACCGTGCTGTACAGGCAAAGCACGGTGTGGCGCGGCAGGTAGTCGAAAAGGGTGGCCGTTTCCTCGAAGAAAAGGGGTAGCCAGTACTCGATTCCGGCCGCCGCGAGGCCATTCGAGACGTCCTTGTAGATCCTCGAGCGCCCGGGGTCGCCTTCAAAAACCTCCCGGAAACGCTGACGGAAACGGGTGCGACCCGTGTCGTCGAGCGGAAACTCGCGTGCCGGCAGCAGGCGAACCTCGGGTACAGGATAGAGTGTGCGCTGGCTGTCGACGTCGAAAGTTTTGATGCTTTCGATCTCGTTGTCGAAGAGGTCGAGGCGGAAAGGCAGTGGCGAGCCCATCGGGAAGAGATCGACGAGACCGCCACGGATCGCGTACTCGCCCGGTGCCACGACCTGCGTGACCAGCGCGTAACCGGCCAGCGTCATCTGGGTGCGGAACTGCCCCGGATCGAGCTTCTCACCCTGTTTGAGGAAGAAAGTGTAGGCCGCCAGGTAGGCCGGCGGTGCGAGACGGTAGACCGCCGTGCCGGCGGGGACCAGCAGCACGTCACATTCACCGCGCATGACTGCATAGAGCGTTGCCAGTCGCTCGGAAACCAGGTCGTGGTGTGGCGAGAAGCTGTCGTAGGGCAGCGTTTCCCAGTCGGGTAGCAGGCGGACGCGCAGATCGGCCGCGAACCAGGGAATTTCCTGCAGCAGACGGAGTGCGTCGCCGGCGCTGGCAGTGAGCACTGCCAGCATGCGCCGCTCGCTGCCGGCACTCGCTTCCGAGGCTGCCTGGGCGATCAGGAGGGCATCAGCAAAGCCCGCAGGAAACTGAAGCCTTTCGCCGATTTCGGGTAATGACGATCGGGGAAGCGGAAATGACAAGGAATGCGACTCGCGACTCGGCTTCTGAAGTGGGTGGGTCTGCCCATGCCGATCAAGGCTGGGCGGCGAAGGAGCGGAATTATAGCCGATCAGGCCGGCTGATCGGCCGTCCTGATCGACATTTGCACTCGTTTACAGCCAACCAGCGGGGGGCTCGTTGCCTGCTCTGGCACGCCTCAGTGGCCTGCAGCTTCGAGGGTTGTGCAGAGCGCGCTGAAGAACTGCGATGAACCACTGCGAATCGAGTAATCGGCAACGTCCGACAAGGGCGTCGGGTGCGGATTGACTTCCACCACCACGGCACCGGCGCTTTTCGCCCACAGCGGCAGGCGGGCGGCGGGCTGCACGGTGAATGAGGTGCCGACACAGAAGAATACGTCGGCCTTGAGGCTGGATCTCTCGGCAGCGGTAAAGACGGCTTCATCGAGCGTTTCACCGAACATCACCAGATCGGGTCGAACCGGCGCGCCGCAGGCCGGGCAGGCGTAAGGTTCAAGGGCGTCCTGATTCCAGCTGGCGAGAAATCCGCAGTGCCGGTGACAACGCACCCGGTGGATGGTGCCATGCACTTCGAGGACGTGCCGGTTCCCCGCGCGCGCGTGATAGCCATCGATATTCTGGGTAATCACGGTGAATTGCTGTGCTGAACAGAGGTCGTCCAGGCGGGCGATCGCGTGATGGCCGGCATTCGGACGCCGTTCATCGACCAGGTTCCGCAGTTGCAGCAGCCAGCTCCAGGCACGTTGCGGATTGCGCAGAAATCCTTCGATACTGGCGACTTCGTCCGGGTCGACGTTGTTCCACAGGCCGGTTGCCCCATCGCGGAACGTCGGAATGCCACTATCGGCGGAAAGCCCTGCGCCCGAAAAAACGACCACTTCGCTCGCCTCGCGCAGGAGCGAAGCGATTGATTCCAGATTCTGCATGATCCTCTCCTTCGTGAAAGCTTGCAGCGATTGTCGCATGTTCAGCAGAGCGACGGAATTGCGGCCCCTGCAGCACGAAAACACGACTGGCGCGGCCACAAGGCCTGGTTCGTTGTATAAATGCCACACAATGCCAGGCCAATGCTTGAAGCAAATCAAGTTTGTATGCTTAAATCCCCTGACTGCGCAAAAATCGCATCGCGTTACACGCATTCGGACCTAACAGAGATTAATCGAGGAGGAACATCTTGAAATCGAAAATCATTACTACCCTGCTGGCCTCTATCGGCCTCTTTGCGGCGGCTGGCTCCGTGCAAGCCCAAACCGCCAATGATCGCGTCTACGTGATCGACCAACGCGGTGAAGTCGTGGTCAGCGGCACCGGCCTTTGCTGGCGCACCGGCTTCTGGACCCCGGCTGCGGCCGCCAAGGACCCGGCCGGCTGCAAGTGCGATAAGGATCTGCTGCCGAAGGAAGTCTGCGAGCCGGCTGTCGCCAGGCCTGCGCCGGGTGCCGCCCAGCCGCCGCCTAGCAAGCCTGCAGCCGACAAGATCACGGTTGCCGCCGACGCGCTGTTCGACTTCGACAAGGCGACCTTGCGTCCAGAAGGCAAGGCCAAGCTGGATGAAGTGGTCAGCAAGTCCAAGGCGATCCAGCTGGAGCTGATCACGGCCACCGGCCATACCGACCGCTTCGGTTCCGACGCCTACAACCAGAGACTCTCCGAGAAGCGCGCTGCCGCGGTCAAGGCCTATCTGGTCAGCAAGGGGATCGCATCCAACCTCGTCATCACCGCGGGCAAGGGCAAGACGCAACCGGTCACCAAACCCGATCAGTGCCCAGGTCCGAAGAGCAAGAAGACCATCGCCTGCCTGCAGCCTGACCGTCGTGTCGATATCGAAGTCATCGGCAACAAGTAATTCCGGCGAAATGCCTCCGAAAACCCCGCTCTGGCGGGGTTTTTTTTAGGTCTTTCGAATCCCTGCGCGATGACCATGCCCTTGCCGCCCGTCGACCTCGTCATCGAGGCACGCTGGGTCGTTCCCGTCGATCCGGCCGATCTGGTTCTCGAAAACCATGCCGTGGTCGTCAATCACGGCCGCATCATCGACCTCCTCCCGCAGAACGAGGTGGCGGACCGCTTTGCGCCACGCATACGCAAGCGCCTGGCGCAGCACGTGCTGATTCCGGGACTCGTCAATTTGCACACCCATGCCGCGATGAGTCTGCTGCGCGGCCTGGCCGATGACCTGCCCCTGATGCAGTGGCTGCGGGAGCACGTCTGGCCGACCGAGGCGAAGCATGTCTCGGCACAGTTTGTCCATGACGGTACGCTGCTGGCCTGCGCCGAGATGCTGCGTGGCGGCATCACCTGTTTCAACGATATGTATTTCTTCCCGCGGGCCGCCGCCGAGGCGGCGCTCGCTGCGGGAATGCGCGCCGCGATCGGTCTCATCACCGTCGACTTTCCGAGCAACTATGCGGCGGATGCGGACGACTATCTGGACAAAGGGCTGGCCGTCCGGGACCAGTTGCTGGGCGAGCCGCTGCTGTCTTTCTGCCTTGCCCCGCATGCTCCCTACACCGTTGGCGAGAGGAGTTTGGCCAGGGTGCTGACCCTGGCCGAACAGATCGAACTGCCGATTCATCTCCATCTGCATGAAACTGTCCAGGAACTAGACGACAGCCTGCAGCGCTTCGGGGTGCGCCCGATCGAACGTCTTCGCCGCCTCGGTCTGCTCAGTCCGGCCCTGATCGCCGTGCACGCCGTGCACCTGAATATCCATGAAATCGAACTGCTGGCGCAGCACGGCTGTTCCGTGGCGCACTGTCCCAGTTCCAATCTCAAGCTTGCCAGCGGCATTGCTCCGATTACGGAACTGTCCGCCCAGGGCGTCAACATGGGTCTGGGTACGGACGGAGCGGCAAGCAACAACCGCCTCGACCTCTTCCAGGAGATGCGTCTGGCCGCCCTGCTCGCCAAGGAACAGAGCGGGCGCGCCGATGCCATCCATGCCCATCAGGTCTTGCACATGGCCACTCTTGGCGGCGCCCGCGCGCTCGGTCTCGACGCGTGTATCGGCTCGATCAGCCGCGGCAAGGCGGCCGACTTATGCGCCGTCAGACTGGACGATGTCGCCCTCGTTCCCTGTTACGACCCGGTTTCACATCTTAGCTACGTGCTAGGCCGTGAGCATGTTTCCGAGGTTTGGGTGGCGGGTCGGATACGCGTTGAAAACGGGCAACTGGTTGATAACAACGAAATTGGATTGATAAAACTGGCCCTCTTGTGGCAGAATAAAATTCGTCCGTGATGAGTTCGGTCAACAACGAGGCATCAATTAGGCCATGCGGACCACGTCCGCAGGCTTCAACTAACGAGGGGAAACCTAGATGAACAGAACCGCAAAAAACTCCATGATGGCCTTGCTCACCGCCGCCACGGTCGGCTTTGGCGCCTCGCTTGCTCATGCACAGACTTCGATTCCCCTGGACCGGGTATACGTCATCGACCAACGCGGTGAAGTCGTGATGAGCGGTACCGGCCTCTGCTGGCGAACCGGCTTCTGGACCCCGGCTGCGGCGGCCAATGATCCGGCGGGTTGCAAGTGCGACAAGGATTTGCTGCCCAAGGAAGTTTGCGAGCCGGCCGTCGCCAAAGCTGCGCCGGGGGCGGCCGCACCGGCGCCTGGCAAGCCCGCGGGCGACAAGATCACGGTTGCCGCCGACGCGCTGTTCGATTTCGACAAGGCGACACTGCGTCCAGAAGGCAAGGCCAAGCTTGACGACGTGGTCGCCAAGTCTCAGGCCATCAAGCTCGAAGTGATCATTGCCGTTGGCCATACCGACCGCTTTGGTTCCGACGCCTATAATCAGAAACTGTCCGAGAAGCGCGCTGCTGCGGTCAAGGCCTATCTGGTCAGCAAGGGCATCGAGGCCAACCGCATCTACACCGAAGGCAAGGGCAAGAAGAATCCGGTCACCAAGCCTGATCAGTGCCCGGGTCCAAAGAGCAAGAAGACGATCGCTTGCCTGCAGCCTGACCGTCGTGTCGATATCGAACTCATCGGCACCAAGTAATCCGCCGGTGTTTTCCGGAGGCCCTGCTTTCGCAGGGCTTTTTTCTTTGCAATGATGGGTACCCAAGGTGCGATGATCAACGCTGACCAGAGCGAACTCGAGAAATTCAGCCAGCCTGCGCATCGCTGGTGGGATCCGTGCAGCGACTTCAAGCCGCTGCACGACATCAACCCACTGCGCCTGGACTGGATCGACGACCAGTGCCAACTCGCCGGCAAGCGCGTGCTCGACGTCGGGTGTGGCGGCGGCTTGCTCTCCGAAGGGATGTGCGAAAGAGGTGCGACAGTGACCGGCATTGATCTTTCGGAGAAAGCGCTGAGTGTGGCCCGCCTGCACCTGCTCGAAAGCGGACAGGTGGTTGACTATCGCAGGGTTGCGGCCGAAGAACTGGCTGCCCAGGAGGGAAGCAGCTACGATGTTGTCACCTGCCTGGAAATGCTCGAACACGTTCCCGATCCATCCAGTACGATTGC
Organism: Candidatus Accumulibacter vicinus; assembly: GCA_002425405.1. Lineage (GTDB taxonomy): Bacteria > Pseudomonadota > Gammaproteobacteria > Burkholderiales > Rhodocyclaceae > Accumulibacter > Accumulibacter vicinus. The sequence goes on along the minus strand of DIME01000119.1, from coordinate 11,568 downwards.
CGCTTGTGCTGCACTGGTCAAGCCTGGCGGGCATGTATTCTTTTCGACCATCAACCGCAATCCGAAGGCCTACCTGTTGGCGGTGATCGGCGCTGAATATGTCCTGCGCATGCTGCCCAGGGGTACCCATGATTACGCCAGGTTCATCAAGCCATCGGAGCTGCTGCGCTGGGCCAGGAGTGTTGGTCTCGCTGTGCTTGACTTGCGCGGGATGACCTACAATCCCTTGACGGGACGGTACACTCTCGGCCGCGACTGCGACGTTAATTACCTGCTGCACACCGTGAAGAATGTTTGAAGCGGTCCTCTTCGACCTTGACGGGACTTTTGCCGATACCGCTCCGGATCTGGCGGCGGCACTCAACCGCTTGCGTTCTGATCTCGGCTTGGCAGCACTTCCGGCGGCCCGGTTGCGTCCTCTCACTTCGCAGGGCGTCCGGGGCATGCTGAAGGCGGGGCTCGACATGCAACCGGGCGATCCGGACTATGCGGAGTTCCATGATCGCTTTCTGCACTATTACAGCCAGGGCATCTGCGTCGAGACGACGGTTTTCCCCGGGATTGACGAACTGCTTGGCGGCTTTGAGCGCCGCGGTTCGCCGTGGGGAATCATCACCAACAAGGCACAACGCTTCACCCTGCCGCTGTTGAACCAATTGGGTTACGCCAAACGTGCCGCCTGCGTGGTCAGCGGCGACTCTGCGCGGCGTGCCAAGCCCGCCGCCCAGCCGATGCAGCTGGCTTGCGCGCTGATTGCCAGGGAGCCCGCGCGCTGCCTTTACGTCGGTGATGACTTGCGTGACATCCAGGCTGGTCGGGCCGTGGGCATGGCCACGGTGGCGGTGCGCTACGGCTATCTTGGCGATGGCGACCCGATCGAGGCCTGGGGTGCCGATCATCTCGTCGAGGATGCTCGGGAGATCGCTGCGCTGGCTGGCATCCACTGATCCGTGTCGCGGGTGTCGTGATGCGTTACAGTGCACGTATGCCACGAACAGCCTTGATCCTTTTCGCCCATGGCGCACGTGACCCGGAATGGGCCGAACCGATGCGCCGCGTCTGTGCGGCAATGCGCGAACAGGCGCCCGAGCTGCGTGTCGAGCTGGCCTTTCTCGAGTTCATCAAACCCGATTTGCGCGCATGTGCCGAATCCCTGATCGCTGAATGCTGGGAACGCATTCTGGTCGTGCCGATGTTCATCGCTCGCGGTGGGCATCTGAAGCGCGATGTGCCGCTGCTGCTCGAAGAACTGCGACAGCACCATCCGCGGACGTGCTTTGAACTCGCACCTGCGATTGGCGAGGCCGAGCCCATCGTTCAGGCCATGGCCCGGCATGTACTAGCGCTCGCCAGTCGCTGATGCGGCGCGGCTGTCAGGTATGGTCAGCAGGCAAGCGCGCCTTGTGGTGATGCGCGTGCGAGTCTGCGTTCCTGACATCACCTTGTCGCCGATCGGTTATCTGGCGACGCCATTTCGGGACCGCTTCGGCATTCCTCGTCAGCCACGCCTGGCACCGCATGCGCGCGGCCAACTGCGCCTGCTGCGACCGTATGACCGGGAGGAAGCCGTGCGTGGCCTGGCGGCCTTCTCGCATGTCTGGCTCAGTGTTATCTTCCACCACTGCCGCGGCGATTGGCATCCGACGGTTCGACCGCCGCGGCTGGGAGGCAATCAACGTGTTGGTGTATTCGCCAGCCGCAGCCCGTTTCGCCCGAATCCCCTGGGGCTGTCACTGGTCGAACTGTTGTCCATTGAAACCCGTTCGGGGGTGGTATTGACTTTTGGCGGCGTTGACCTGCTTGACGGTACACCCGTCCTCGACATCAAACCATACCTTCCCTTTGTCGAGAGCGAGCCGGCGGCCCGCAGCGGTTTCGTCGAGGGTCCGCCGCCACAACTGGCGGTCGATTTCAGCGGGCAGGCGGCGATGCAATTGCGCCGGCACGAATCTCGCTGGCCGGACCTGGCGGCACTGCTGTGCGAGGTGTTGGCACAGGACCCGCGTCCGGCTTACGCCAGCGATCCGTTGCGACGCTATGGCTTGCGTCTTTACGATCTGGAAGTCAAATGGCGTTGTACGGGGATGCGGGTCGTCGTTGAGGAAATTGTGCCGGCTGTGGTCGACTGATGGCCCAGCCCGTGGGCAAAGCTTGCTGCGGACGGGTTGCGTCGGAAGCACGATGCAGGGCGAGATGGTGAGTGTTCCGATCCCCGCGCAGGGTCACGGCGCCAGGCGTTCGCGAATCCACTGCTGATCGCTGTCCAGACGGTAGCGCAGACGGTCGTGCAGACGACTCTTTCTGCCCTGCCAGAACTCCCAGGTATCGGGGCGCAGCCGGTAGCCGCCCCAGTGGGGTGGACGTGGCGGATGTAGCAGGAACTTCGCGCCATAGCGGGCGGCGTTGCCGACGAGTACGCTGCGGCTGGCAATCACCTGGCTCTGTGGACTCGCCCAGGCGCCAATGCGGGAATCGAGTGGGCGGCTGGCGAAGTAGGCATCGCTTTCGGCGGCACTCACTTTTTCGACGAAACCCTCGATGCGCACGACCCGCTCCAGGTCGACCCAATGAAACTGCAGCGCTGCCCAGGGGTTGGCAGCCAGTTCGCGACCCTTGCGACTGTCGTAGTTGGTGAACCAGGTGAGGCCATTTTCGTCATAGCCCTTGATCAGCACCACGCGGGTGGAGGGGCGCAGGCGGCTGTCTACCGTCGCCAGGGTCATGGCGTTGGGTTCGGGGACTTGCGCGCTGATCGCTTCGCCGATCCATTTTTCAAACTGTCTGAGGGGGTCGACGTGTGATGCGTCCTCACTGAGTTCGGCGCGTTCATAGCTTTTGCGGAGGTCGGCGAGCTTGGTCATCTTATGTACGAGGATGCAATGGGTGGGGCCCGGCAGGGCTGGATCATGCCGTGGCGGATTATCGTCGATGCGCTACCCCTGCAGCCAGTCCTTGCGCAGGGTGTTGCGTGTTCGCTGCAACTGCAGCTGGTGGCGATCCTTGGCCGGAGCGCCGAGTTGCACCGCGAATTCCATCAGTTCGTCGCGTCGAAAGGCGTGCATGTGGACCGTTTCGCCGGCTCGACGGCGACTCAACAGGCGATCGAGCGTCGATGGCGTGACTCGCAAGCCATCGATCGCCAGCAGCAGGTCACCGGCCGACAGTCCGGCGGCCTGCGCCGGGCTGCCTTCGTATACCGTCGTCAACCGGACCTCGCTGCCGTCGCTACCGGTTCTTGCGCCGAGTGACGGGGTTGCGGAATTTGCCGAACGCTTCAGCCGGATGCCAAAGGGCTTCAGCAGTCGCGCCAGGTCCATATCGGTCGTGCCATGTACGGCTTCGGCAAAAAAGTGTTCGAGGTCGAGGCCGGACAGTTCTTCGGCGAGCATCCGGATGTCCTCGTCGCCAATGCCGCAGCGCTGCTCACCCTGGCCATGGCGGTGCCAGAGCGCGCGCATCACGTCGTCCAGTGAAATCCGGTTGCTGGTCTCGGCGCGCAGCTTCAGGTCGAGTGCCAGCGCCACCAGCGATCCCTTGGTGTAGTAGCTGACCACCGCATTCGGGGTGTTCTCGTCCGGCCGGTAGTATTTCGTCCAGGCATCAAAACTCGACTCGGCAAGTGTTTGCCGCTGCCGACCGGGGTTATTGTGGACCTTGTCGATCGTCCTGGCGATCAGGGCCAGCCAGTCTTTCAACGGGATCAAGCCGCAGCGTAGCAGCGCCAGGTCGTCGTAGTACGAGGTGAAACCCTCGAAGGCCCAGAGCAGGGTGGTGTAGTTCTCGGCATCGAGATTGTAGGACGAGAATGCAGCGGGCTGGATGCGCTTGACGTTCCATGCGTGGAAATACTCGTGGCTGCACAGACCGAGAAAGCTGCGATAGCGCTCCGGTGTACCGCGCATGCCCGAGTAAGGCAGATCGTCGCGGGCGCAGAGCAGTGCCGTCGAGGCACGGTGCTCAAGTCCGCTATACGCATCGTCGACGGCCGTGACCAGGAAAACGTAATGTGGCATCGGTGCCGGTTCGCCGAAGAAGCGGATTTGCCATTCACAGAGGCGCTGCAGGTCGTTGGTCAGGCGCGCCAGGTCACAGTCATGACGTCCGCTGATGGCAATTTCGTGCGGGACACCGCAGGCCGTGAATGTGGCCAGCGTGAAGGTGCCCATTTCGACCGGGTGATCGATCAGTTCGTCATAGTTGGCGGCCCGGTAGAGGCCGAAAGTGTGTCGTCGGGCAGTCTGGTCGCATGCCGAAGTGAGGGCTGTGGCGACACGCCAGGCTTTGAAGCCCCTGCCGATCGGCCGTTGGATATCGACCAGACACGGCAAATGTTCGTGACCGATGGCGCGCAGGAATACGCTGCTGCCATTGAAAAAAGCGTGCGTCTGGTCGACATGCGCAGCGCGTACCGAGAGATCCCAGGCGTAGACCTCGCAGATGACGGTGAGCGCCACACCCTTGCCGACCGGCGCAGCCTGCCAGCTGTGTTTGTCGATCTTGGTGAGCGGTACCGCTTTGCCGGCAGCCTCGGCACGAATCGCAACGATGTGGCGCGCGAAGTCACGAATCAGGTAGCTGCCCGGGATCCATGCCGGTAGCGCGAAACGCTGCCCGGTCAGAGCGGGTGCGGCAAGCGTGCAGCGCACTTCAAGAAGATGCGCTGCAGGCTTGCTCGGACGAATGCTGTAGCAGATGTGCGCAGGCCTCATCGCTTGTCTCTGTGGGTCTGGTCAGGGTGTTGCCGGAATTGTACGGCTTGCGTGCGCTGCCATGCGCAGGCATGGGGTCAACATCGGGGCGATGCACCCGGGCCGTGGGAAAAGGCAACGATCATGACTTTGATGATCGGGGGGTGCCTGGAAAATTCATGACCGTTAGCATGGCCGCCAGCCGGGGGAACTTTCCTTTCATGACTGAATCATTATTCAATTGGTGCTTGGCTCCCTGCGCAAGTCATGCCAGAATCGAAGCATCCGGGAATCGGGGGACAACCTGATTTCCCTGGATTTGACCCATTAATTATCTGAAGACACATGGAGGAGACACAATGAGCCAACATTGCAGAGGTTTTATGCTGGCAGCAACGCTGTCGGCGAGCCTGCTGTCAGCACCGGTTCTAGCCCAGGAACTGAGCGGCACGCTGAAGAAGGTCAAGGAAACCGGAGTCATCACGCTCGGACATCGCGAGTCGTCGATCCCCTTCTCGTATTATGACGACAAGCAGCAGGTCATCGGCTATTCGCAGGAGATGATGATGAAGGCGGTCGACGCCATCAAGGCGGAGCTGAAGCTGACCAAGCTGGAGACCAAGCTGATGCCGGTGACCTCGGCGAACCGCATCACGCTGGTCCAGAACGGCTCGGTCGACCTTGAATGCGGTTCGACTACCAACAACACCGAACGTCAGAAACAGGTCAGTTTTTCCAACACCATCTTCATCATCGGTACTCGCCTGATGACCAAGACCAACTCCGGGATCACCGATTTCCCTGACCTGGCGGGCAAGAATGTCGTGACCACTGCCGGTACCACCTCGGAGCGTCTGCTGCGCAAGATGAACGAGGACAAGCAGATGAAGATGAACATCATCAGCGCCAAGGACCACGGAGAAGCCTTCCTGACCCTGGAAACCGGTCGCGCGGTCGCTTTCATGATGGACGACGCGTTGCTCTACGGTGAAATGGCCAAGGCCAAGAAAGCCAGCGACTGGATGGTGGTCGGCACGCCGCAGTCGTTCGAAGCCTATGGCTGCATGATGCGCAAGGATGACCCGGCCTTCAAGAAGGTTGTCGATGGTGCATTGGCCAAGGCCATGACTTCGGGCGAAGCCGAAAAAATCTACGCCAAGTGGTTTCTGCAACCGATCCCGCCGAAAGGCCTGAACCTCAATTTCCCGCTCTCCGAAGCCGTCAAGAAGCTGTACAAGGCGCCTAACGACAAGGCCTTCGAGTAAGTCTGGCCTGCCCCTGGAACAGCCCAGTCCGGGGGCCTGCCGGACCCTGGAATTCAACCAGAATGGACCACAAGCAAAGGAGAAACCATGCTGAATGAAACTGCAAGACGTTGGTTGATGGCGATGGTGGCGACTCTTCTCGTCTGCAGTGCGGCACTGGCTGCAGACAAGCCGAACATCGTGATCCTCGCCACTGGCGGTACGATCGCCGGTGCAGGCGCCGATGTCACCAACAGCGCCACCTATCAGGCGGCGAAGGTGCCGGTGGACAAGCTGATCGCCGGCATTCCGCAGTTGAACACGGTTGCCGCAGTGCGCGGAGAACAGGTCTTCCAGATTGCCTCGGAGAGCTTTACCAATGCCAATCTGGTGACTCTGGCCAAGCGTGTCGCAACGCTGGTCAAACAGAATGATGTGGATGGTGTAGTGATCACGCACGGCACCGATACGCTCGAAGAAACCGCCTACTTTCTCAATCTGGTGGTGCACACCGACAAGCCCATCGTCGTGGTCGGCTCGATGCGACCGGGAACTGCGATGTCGGCCGATGGCACGCTGAATCTGTTCAACGCGGTCAGTGTCGCGGCCAGCAAGGACGCGCGTGGCAAAGGCGTGCTGGTGACCATGAACGACGAGATCAACAGCGGTCGCGATGTCGCCAAGATGGTCAACCTCAGAACCGAAGCCTTCAAGAGTCCCTGGGGGCCGCTCGGGATGGTCGTCGAAGGCAAGAACTACTGGTTCCGTCTGCCCGCCAAGCGGCACACCAGCCATTCCGAATTCGACATCGAGAAAATCGACACGCTGCCGTCGGTCGAGATCGCCTATGGATCGGGCAATGCTTCCGATACTGCCTACCGCGCTTTTGCGGCCAATGGCGCCAAGGCGATCGTCCATGCAGGTACCGGCAATGGTTCGGTGAGCAGCGCCGTTGTGCCCAGTCTGCAGGAACTGCGCGGCAAAGGGATTCAGATCATCCGTTCTTCGCATGTCAATGCCGGTGGCTTCGTGCTGCGCAACGCCGAGCAACCCGACGACAAGTACGACTGGGTGGTCGCGCACGATCTCAATCCGCAGAAAGCACGCATTCTTGCCCTGGTGGCTTTGACCAAGACCCAGGACAGCAAGGAACTACAACGGATTTTCTGGGAGTATTGAGCTCGGTTCGGAAACCAGGGCAGGGCAGTCCAGGACTTTCCTGCCTATCATGGAAGTCGCGTCGGCGACTCACGAACCTCCCCTCGCCCGCAAGCTGGAGAGCATACAAAGGGCCGAGGGCGAGATGGGGAATTCGCGGAGCCTGTTCCGTGCCCGCTGAGCGCTTCCGGCGTGCTGGCCGGAATGTACCCTGCAAGGGAGGGTCACGGTCATGATTTTCATGATCGGGGGTGTCTGAAGTAGCCATGTCCGTTAGGAGAAGCATCGATGGGTTACAACTGGAACTGGGGAATCTTTCTGCAGCCGACGGCAACGGGCGACGATACCTATCTTGGCTGGATGTTCTACGGCTTCAAGATGACCATCGCCCTGTCGCTGTCGGCCTGGCTGATCGCGCTGGCGCTTGGCGCCGTGGTCGGCGTCCTGCGGACGGTCCCGAATAAATGGCTGTCGGGGCTGGCTACGGCCTACGTCGAGATCTTTCGCAACATCCCGCTGCTGGTGCAACTCTTCCTCTGGTATTTCGTGATGCCCGAACTGCTGCCAGAGGCTCTTGGCAATGCCTTCAAGCAGACCAACCCGATCATGCAGCAGTTTGTCGCCTCGATGGTCTGCCTGGCGCTGTTCACCAGCGCGCGTGTCGCTGAACAGGTGCGTTCGGGGATCAATTCGCTGCCGCCGGGACAGAAAAACGCCGGGCTGGCGATGGGCTTCACCTTGCCGCAGACTTATCGCTATGTGATGTTGCCGATGGCGGTGCGTTTGATCGTGCCGCCGCTGACCTCAGAGTTTCTCAACATCTTCAAGAACTCGGCCGTATGTTCGACGATCGGGCTGCTGGAACTGGCCGCCCAGGGCCGGCAACTGGTGGATTACACGGCGCAGCCCTACGAGTCGTTCATCGCGGTGACGATCGCCTACCTGCTGATCAATGTGGTGGTGATGTCCGGCATGCGCTGGGTGGAAGAGCATGTGCGTGTTCCCGGCTATCTTGGAGGCAAGTGAGATGCATGAATTCGACTGGTCTTCGATTCCCAATGCGCTGCCTTTCCTCTGGGAGGGCATGAAAATTTCCCTCAATATCACGGTCAGCGCGGTGATTTTCGGAATTGTCTGGGGCACCCTGCTGGCACTGATGCGCCTCTCGCCGATCAAGCCGCTGTCATGGTTCGCAGCCGGCTACGTGAATCTTTTCCGGGCCATTCCGCTGGTCATGGTGTTGTTGTGGTTTTTTCTGATCGTGCCGCATCTGCTGGAAAGCCTCTTCGGCTTCCCGCGCGGTTCGGACATGCGCCTTTCCTCGGCGATTGCCGGCTTTGCGCTGTTCGAGGCGGCCTACTACTCGGAGATCATTCGTGCCGGCATCCAGTCGGTTCCGAAAGGCCAGATGGGTGCCGCCAGCGCGCTCGGCATGACCTACGGCCAGGCGATGCGCCTGGTGGTGCTGCCACAGGCTTTCCGCAACATGGTTCCCTTGCTGCTGACACAGGGGATCATCCTCTTCCAGGATACCTCGCTGGTCTATGTTTCGGCCCTGGCCGACTTCTTCGGTGCGGCCTACAAGGTTGGTGACCGTGACGGGCGCCTGGTCGAGTTGCTGCTCTTTGCCGGTGCCGTTTATTTCGTGATCTGCTTCACCGCGTCGCGAATCGTTCGCCACTACCAGAACAAGCTGAAGACGGCCTGATGCCGCTTGCAGCAATGAATCGAGGAGACTTTCGTGATTACGATGAACAAGGTGAGCAAGCATTACGGTTCCTTCCAGGTCCTCGCCGACTGCACGACGCAGGTGCACAAGGGCGAAGTAATCGTCGTCTGTGGTCCGTCTGGTTCGGGCAAGTCGACACTGATCAAGTGTGTCAATGGCCTCGAACCCTTTCAGAGTGGTGAAATCATCGTCAATGGCGTGTCCGTCGGCGATCCGAAAACCAATCTTTCCAAGCTGCGCTCGACGGTCGGCATGGTCTTCCAGAATTTCGAACTCTTTCCACACATGAGCATCATCGACAACCTGGCCATTGCCCAGACCAAGGTGCTCGGGCGTACCCAGGAGCAGGCGCGCGAGAAGGGTTTCAAGTTGCTCGACCGGGTCGGCCTGCGCGCGCAGGCTGAGAAATATCCGGGTCAGCTTTCCGGTGGCCAGCAGCAGCGTGTGGCGATTGCCAGGGCGCTGGCGATGGACCCGATCTGCATGCTCTTTGACGAACCGACTTCGGCGCTTGACCCGGAAATGGTCAACGAAGTGCTCGACGTGATGACTGAACTGGCACAGGAGGGGATGACCATGATGTGCGTCACGCACGAGATGGGCTTCGCCAAACGCGTTGCCAGCCGGGTGATCTTCATGGATCAGGGTCGTATCGTCGAGGACGACAGCAAGGAGGCCTTTTTCGAACACGCTCGTTCGGAGCGAGCACAACAGTTTCTGGCCAAGATTCTGCACCATTGAGTATCGTCTGACTCCGGGTTTGCCTGGAGTGACACAGGCGTCAGTGGCCAGCAAGGCGGTACCCGATCGATTCGAGAGAAGGAGAACGGCATGGCACTGGTCAGCGAGTCCACACACAACCTGCGCCGCAACCTGCGCGAAATCGCCGAGCAGCAGCATCTTTCGGCGCGCATCGGCGAATTCCTCGATGGCTACTTCGTCGATGTGGAACTGGGCGGCGCCACGGATGCGAGTCCCGAAGAGCTTCTCGGGGCAGCAGTCCAGCATTTTCGGCTGGGCGAGGTGCGCGCGCCGCAACAAGCCGCAGCCGCTCTCTACACGCCGGATTTTGACCGGCATGGCTGGCACTCTCCGCACACCGTGATCGATGTCGTCACCGACGACATGCCGTTTCTGGTCGATTCGATCACCATGCTGGTGTACCACCATGGACTGGTGATCCATCGTTTGCTGCATCCTTTGCTGGGCGCCGAGCGCAGCGTCGATGGCAGGCTGCAGGCCACGCGGCCGCGTGGCGCTGCCGGCAGTCGGCCGGAATCCTGGATCCACCTCGAGATCGATCGCATTGGCGAGGCCGGGCTGATCGACACCCTGCATCAGGAAATTCTGGGGGTGCTTGCTGACGTGCGTGCGGCCGTCGAAGACGGCCCGACGATGCATGAGCGGATGCGCGAAGCACACACCGAGATGGCCGCCACGACGCTTGCCGGGGCTGACGAAGCCGCGGCGTATCTGGCCTGGATCGCCGCCAACAATTTTGTCTTTCTCGGTTATGCGGATTACCAGGCAGCTGTCGGCGACAGCAAGCTCGCGCGCGTTGCCGGTAGTGGACTCGGCATTCTCCGAAGCCCCGACCACCCCCGCTTTGGCCGTTGCCTGGCGGGAATTCCCGGCGTCGTCGCGGAACTGGCCAGAGATCCCCTGCCCGTGATTCTGGTCAAGGCAGACGCGCGCTCGACGGTTCATCGCTCGGCCTACCTCGATTTCATTGCCGCCAAGCGTTATGACGCCGGCGGCAATATCGTCGGATTACGTGCTTTCGTCGGACTCTACACGGCGCACGTCTACCATGTGGCGGCAACCGATGTGCCGCTGCTGCGACGCAAGATTGCCGCTGTACGGGAGGATCTTGGCTTCCTGCCGCGCAGCCATCGCGACAAGACCCTGCTCAACGTACTCGAAACCTATCCACGTGACGAGTTGATCGAAATCGCTCACCAGGATCTGGTCCGTATCGCCAGCGGCATCGTGTCCCTGCACGAGCGCGAACAGGTGCGCATCTTTTTGCGCGACGACGCCTGGGGGCGTTATGTTTCGGCGATCGTCTATATGCCGCGCGACCGTTTCGACACCACCATCCGCGAGCGCATCTCGGCGCTCCTTCATGAAAGCCTCACCGCCGAGCGCGTCGACTATTTTGTCATGCTCGGCGAGTCGCGGCTGGCACGTCTGCATTTCATCGCCCGTACGCCGGTTGGTACCAATTACCGCTACGATGCTGACGTGATCGAAAGGCAGGTGGCGCGCATCGTGCGCGGCTGGGCCGAAGAACTGAAACAGAATCTCGTCGGGCACTACGGCGAGGAGCGCGGCAATAGCCTGTTGCGTCGCTATTCGCTGGAACTGCCGCTGTCGTATCAGGAGCGGGTCACACCCGCTTCCGCGGTGTCCGACCTCGAGCGCCTGGAAGCCGCCGAACAGAGCGGTCGTGTCGAAGTGAAGCTGAGCGCAGCCCAGGGCGACGATGGGTCACACCAGCACCTGAAGCTGTTCCGTCGTGGCAGGCCGAGACCGCTGTCGGCGATTCTGCCGATCCTTGAGAACATGGGACTGACGGTACTCTCCGAACAGCCGTTCAGTCTGCCCAGGAGTGACCTGCACATTGCCGACTTTGCAGTGCGCTTGCCGCAGGCTGCAGCACTGGATGACGAAACGACCCGGCAATCCTTCATCGACCTGCTCGAGAGCCTGTTTCGCGACCAGGCAGAGAACGACGGTTTCAACCGCC
>DIME01000124.1 GCA_002425405.1 Candidatus Accumulibacter vicinus | reverse complement strand
TTCTCGCTCCTATGATGGAGCACAGCTTAAACCACTGGCTGATTTCCAGGGACCACTATACCTCGCTCACAGGCTGATTTACCCCTGCCAATATTTTCGTTATAATCCAACGGTTTTCCGCTCGCCCCTGAGGGGCAATTTTCGGGGATGGGCTTTTCGCCCATTTTTTATTTGCAGCCATGGATGTGCACGAACTACTTGAAATCACGGTGACTGGCCTTGGTTATGAGCTGGTGGACGTTGAACGCAGCCCGCGTGGCCGCGTTCTGCGCGTTTTCATCGACAAACCGGAAAAGCCGCGCGGCGTGGATATCGAAGACTGTGTGCTGGTCAGCAATCAGCTTTCTCGCGTGTTGACCGTTGAAAATGTTGACTATGAGCGTCTTGAGGTCTCTTCACCTGGGGTCGACAGGCCATTGAAGAAAGCGTCTGACTTCGAACGTTTCGCGGGTTCGGAGATCAGTTTCAAGCTGCGCCTGCCCTTGAACGGTCGGCGAAATTTCAGCGGTGTCCTGCTTGGCTTGCGCGACGGCAAGGTGCATCTGCAGACCGATGTGGGCGAGATGGAATTCGATCTGGTCAATCTTGACAAGGCACGGGTGGTTCCCAAATTCGACACGATGAAATCGGGCGAGAAGCTGGTTTAGGAGGTAATGAGGAAATGAGCCGCGAAATCTTGCTGCTGGTAGATGTCCTGGCACGTGAAAAGAACGTGACCAGAGACATCGTCTTCGGCGCACTGGAGTTGGCACTGGCCTCGGCTACCAAGAAGCGCATCCATGACGACGCCAATGTGCGTGTCGCGGTGGATCGCGAAACCGGTGATTTCGAGACTTTCCGGCGCTGGGAAGTCGTTGCCGACGAAAACTTTCTCGACGAGGAACAGCAGGTACCGCTGTCGGAAGCCCAGAAGCAGGACCCCGAGGTTGAGATCGGTGACTATCTGGAGGAGTCTCTCGAACCCATCGACTTTGGTCGCATCGGCGCGCAGGCGGCCAAGCAGGTGATTCTGCAGAAGATTCGTGACGCCGAGCGCGAACAGGTGCTGAGTGAATTCCTGGCGCGCAAGGAGCATCTGGTGACCGGGACGATCAAGCGCATGGAACGCGGCAATGCGATTGTCGAGACCGGCAAGATGGAGGCGCTGCTGCCACGTGACCAGATGATTCCGCGTGAGAACCTGCGCATGGGTGATCGTGTCAAGGCGTATCTGCTGCGCATCGACCGTTCTGCCCGCGGCCCGCAACTGATCCTGTCGCGTACCGCTCCGGAGTTCATCATTCAGCTCTTCGCGCTGGAAGTTCCGGAAGTCGATGATGGCCTGCTGGAGATCAAGGCGGCTGCCCGTGACCCCGGCATGCGCGCCAAGATTGCCGTCAAGTCCAACGACCAGCGGATCGATCCGATCGGTACCTGCGTCGGCATGCGCGGCTCACGGGTTACGGCGGTGACCAATGAACTGGCGGGTGAACGGGTTGACATCGTGCTCTGGTCGGCTGATCCTGCACAGTTTGTGGTTGGCGCGCTGGCGCCGGCCGAAGTCAGCTCGATCATCGTCGATGAAGACAAGCACAGCATGGATGTGGTCGTCGACGAGCAGAATCTGGCGATCGCCATTGGCCGTGGCGGCCAGAATGTTCGCCTGGCGTCGGAAATGACCGGCTGGACGATCAACCTGATGACCGAGGAAGAATCGAAGACCCTGGTTGAGGCCGAAGCGGCGGCGATCCGCGTACTGTTCATGGAGAAACTCGATGTTGACGAGGATGTGGCGAACATCCTCATCGACGAAGGCTTCTCGACTCTCGAGGAAGTGGCCTATGTGCCGCTGCACGAGATGCTCGAGATCGAGTCCTTCGACGAGGTCACGGTGCAGGAGTTGCGCGAGCGGGCGCGTAACGTTTTGCTCACTGAGGCCATTGACGCCGAGGAAAAAATCGGTAACGTCGCCGAGGATCTGCTGAACCTTGATGGGATGGACAAGTCACTGGCCGGAAAACTGGCTGGTCATGACATCAAGACGCGCGACGATCTTGCTGATCTGGCAGTCGACGAACTGACAGAGATGACCGGGATTGATGCGCAACGGGCCAAACAACTGATCACCACGGCGCGTGCGCACTGGTTCGAGTAAGCGGGGAAAGAGGAATTCACATGGCGCAAACAAGTGTTGCCCAATTTGCCGTACAGCTGAAGATGCCGGCTGGTTCGCTGCTCGAGCAATTGCATAAAGCCGGGGTAGCCAAGAAACAGCTCGATGACCTGCTGTCCGAGCATGACAAGTCCAGATTGCTGGATTATCTGCGCAAGGCACATGGTCAGACGGATGCGAAGACCAAGATTACCCTGACGCGCAAGGAAACGACCGAGATCCGGCAGCAGGATTCACACGGAAAATCGCATACGGTGCAGGTCGAAGTCCGCAAGAAACGCGTTCTCGTGAAGCGGGAGGCCCCCGAAGTTCGCGCCGAATTGCCGGTGCCGCCGGTTTTGCCAACCACGGCGGTCGAGGGGGTCGTTGAAACCCGACCGGCACTGCCGGTCGAAGTGAAAGCCGAGAAAATCGAGCCGGTTGTGGCAGCAAAAGCCGAACCCGTCGTCGAAGCCAAGGCCAACAAATCCGCACCGCCGGTTGCCGTGAAAGTAGAACCGGTGCTTGCCGTCAAGGCCGGAGCGTCGCCGGCCAAAGCGAAACCCCGGCCCGCCGCCGAGACGCCTTCTGCAGCGGTCGTCGAGGCGAAAACGGAAGCGCCGGTGGCGGCCGACGCCAAGGTGAGTGCCAAGAAAGTGGTGACCCGTGCTTCGATCATCGGCGAGGAGCAGCAGCGCCTGCGCGCCGAAGAAGAGCGGCGTAATGCCGAATTGCGTGCTCGTCAGGAAGCCGAGTTCAAAAGCAAGCAGCAACGCAGCGCCGACCTCGTTCGCCTGAAGCAGGATGCAGAAAACAAGGCGGTCGCGGCCAAGGCTGCCGGGGTGGCCAAGCAGGTTGCCGCGCAGACCGCGAGCGAGCGGCCTGCGGAGGACAAGACGCTGCACAAGCCGGCGGCCAAACCGGCGGCGGCGGACAAGAAGGCAGCCGAAAAGAAAGCGCCCGAAAAGAAGGTCGCCGACAAGAAGGGACAATGGAAGAACGAAGGTGCCAACAAGCGTCCCGGTCTCAAGACACGCGGTGCCACCGGTGGCACGGGTTGGCGGGACAATAAGCACGGCAAGCGAACTGCTCGCGGCGTGGGCGACGAAGAAGAGCAGCACTCTTTCCAGTTGCCCATCGAGCCGGTGATTCACCAGGTCTATGTCCCGGAAACGATTTCCGTCGCTGAATTGGCGCACAAGATGGCCGTCAAGGCGACCGAAGTGATCAAGTCCCTGATGAAGATGGGTTCGATGGTGACCATCAACCAGGTGCTGGACCAGGAGACGGCGATGATCATCGTCGAGGAGATGGGCCACAAGGCGTTCGCTGCGAAGCTTGACGACCCCGATGCCTTCCTCGACGACAGCGACGTCGAACAGAAGGACGTGCTGCACGAGCAGCGCGCGCCAGTGGTGACGGTGATGGGACACGTCGATCACGGCAAGACCTCGCTGCTCGACTACATTCGCCGTACCCGTGTGGCGAGCGGCGAGGCAGGCGGCATCACCCAGCACATTGGCGCCTATCACGTGCAGACCGACCGGGGCATGGTGACCTTCCTCGACACGCCGGGTCACGAGGCATTCACGGCGATGCGCGCACGCGGTGCCAAGGCGACCGACCTGGTCATTCTGGTGGTCGCTGCCGATGACGGTGTGATGCCGCAGACCAGGGAGGCGATTCACCACGCCAAGGCGGCGGCAGTGCCGATTGTCGTGGCAGTGAACAAGATCGACAAGCCGGGTGCCCAGCCCGATCGGGTGAAACAGGAACTGGTCACCGAACAGGTGGTGCCCGAAGAGTACGGCGGTGATGCACCTTTCGTCCTGGTTTCGGCGAAGACCGGTGCCGGTATCGACGAACTGCTCGAGAACGTTCTGCTGCAGGCGGAAGTGCTGGAACTGAAAGCGCCCAGGGATGCGCCGGCCAAGGGCCTGATCATCGAGGCGCGCCTCGACCGCGGGCGCGGGCCCGTGGCGACGATGCTGGTCCTCTCGGGAACGCTTCGCCAGGGCGACATCCTGCTCGCCGGTCAGGTGTTTGGTCGGGTACGGGCGATGCTCGATGAAAACGGCAAGGTGATCAAGGAGGCCGGACCTTCGATTCCAGTCGAGATTCTTGGCCTCTCCGATGTGCCCGCGGCCGGACAGGAGGCCGTGGTGCTCGCTGATGAACGCAAGGCGCGCGAGATTGCCCTGTTCCGCCAGGGCAAGTACCGCGATGTCAAGCTGGCGACGAAGCAGGCAGCCAATCTCGAGAGCATTCTCGAGCAGATGACCGAAGCCGAGGCCAAGGTTCTGGCGCTGATCATCAAGGCGGATGTTCAGGGTTCGCAGGAAGCGCTGGTGCAGTCCTTGCAGAAACTCTCGACCGGTGAAGTCAAGGTCAACGTCATCCACGCTGCGGTGGGCGCAATCAGTGAGTCTGACGTGCACCTTGCGCAGGCCTCGAAAGCGGTCATCATCGGCTTCAACGCGCGTGCCGACGCTGGCGCACGCAAGGCAGCCGAAGCTGCCGGGGTCGATATTCGCTATTACAACATCATCTACGATGCGGTGGACGAAGTGAAGGCTGCGCTGTCGGGAATGCTTTCACCCGAAAAGCGCGAAGATGTCACCGGCCTGGTCGAGATCAGACAGGTCTTCCGCGCTACCCGGATCGGCACCATCGCCGGTTGTTATGTACTCGAAGGCATCATCAAGCGCAGTTCGCGCGCGCGCCTGCTGCGCAATCATATCGTTCTATGGGATGGCGAGATCGAGTCGCTGAAGCGCTTCAAGGATGACGTGAAGGAAGTACGGGCAGGCTTCGAATGCGGTCTTTCGCTGAAGAATTTCAGTGCCTACGAGGAAGGCGACCAACTCGAAGTGTACGATGTCACGGAAGTCGCGAGGACGCTCTAAGTGTCTTCGAACAAGGGATTTTCACGGCGCGACCGGGTTTCGGAACAGATCCGGCGTGAGCTTGCCGAGATCATCAGGAGTGAACTCAAGGATCCCCGCGTCGGCATGATCAGCCTCACCGAGGTCGAGGTCAGTCCGGACTACGCGCATGCCAAGGTATACTTCAGCAGCATGGCGGGTAGCGACACGCTCGACTCGGTGCAGGCCGGCCTGCAGCAGGCTTCCGGGTTTCTGCGCAGCGAGCTGGGCAAGCGCATCAGCATTCACATGATCCCGCAACTGCATTTCGTTTTCGACGACTCGCTGGAGCGTGGTGCACAGATCTCGAAGCTGATCAGCGAGGCGGCGGCGATCTCGGATCACCGCGAAGAACCGGACCAGGCCTGAGTTGGGCCTAATCTGCAAGTCGCGTCAGCGACTCACGAGTGAGATGAAGAATTCGCAGAGCATGCTCTGCGCCCAGCGAACGATTCCGGCATGCAAGGGAGGGAAACGGTCATGACTTGCATGATCAGGGGTGCCTGGAAAAGGCATGACCGTTAGGAAGAGCTGGCGCCGTGTCGACGGCGTGTTGCTCCTTGACAAGCCGACCGGCATGTCCTCGAACTCGGCGCTGCAGGCGGCCAGGCGGCTTTTTTCGGCAGCCAAGGCCGGGCACTCCGGCACGCTCGATCCCATGGCCAGCGGGCTGCTGCCGCTCTGTTTCGGCGAAGCGACCAAGTTCTCGGTCGATCTGCTGGCAGCCGACAAGACCTACGAAGCGGAACTCCTGTTCGGTATCCGGACCGATACCGGCGATGCCGACGGTATGGTCGTGATGCAGTCCCCGGTGACCTTCGGGCGCGCCGAACTCGAAGCCGCGTTGAACCGTTTCCGCGGTCCGATTCTCCAGATCCCACCGATGTACTCGGCGCTCAAGCGCAACGGCCGACCGCTCTACGAACTGGCGCGACAGGGGATTGAAGTCGAGCGCGAGGCACGCGCGGTAACGATCCACGAACTGTGGCTGCTTGATTTCTCGCAGGACCGCTGTCGTCTGCGGGTCGCCTGCAGCAAGGGCACCTATATTCGCAGCCTGGCCGAGGATCTCGGCGCGGCGCTCGCTTGCGGCGCGCATCTGACGGTCCTGCGTCGGGTCGCCGTCGGCCCGTTGCGGATTATCGATGCGGTAACGCTCGACCAACTGGCTGCGCTGGCCGAAGAAGCCCGTGCAGACTGGCTGCTACCGCCGGACGCACTGTTGCAGAGCCTGCCGGCAGTTCATCTGGACCATGCGGCAGGTCGGCGCTTTGTCCATGGTAATCCAGTCTGCGTCGTCAGTCCGCCAGGGCGATGCCGAGTTTATTCTGGGAATCAGCTTCTCGGTCTCGGCGAACTCGATGACGCAGGTCGGCTGCAGCCGCGGCGCGTGCTGGGCGCACCGTAGAGGTCACGCGTAGCAGCCGTATTGAGCGCCGGGTTGGGCTGGTACCTGCAGAAGTTGCAGAAACCGTTCCAGGGTGAGAGCCGCGTCACGAACAATTCGGTATGTTGGTCCGTCTTGTTTTCAAGTGAATGGCAGGTAGCCCAGCCCGGTCTGCATCAGGCCAACAAGGTCGATGTTGACAGCATTGATATCGAGATTGGCGGCAGCCTTGGCAAGGGACACTTGGGAGAATTGGCCTGCATTGATGGCAGCGGACCAGAAAGTCACTTCGGCGGTGGTCGGTGCATGGCCGAAGAGGTTCTGATAAAGGGCTTCCACTTCTGCCGCATTGGAATAATGTTCGCCAAGCTTCACCCGCAGCGCCAGTGCGATGAGATCGTCGCAGCTCATGCCGCCGTCGAGCAAGGAGAGCGCAATGCCCGCGTAAGCCTTGTTGGTGACGAATGACGGTCCGAAGACCACGCCCAGGATTCTGGCGGTGGTGCCGGCGTTGCCGTTGGCCACATCGAGCGCCACACTCTGGTCGGCAAAGCCGAGCCGCTCGATCCCGCTGAGGGTGTCTATGCCATCGCTACCGGCATTCGCCTGGACCCGGAGGACGTCACCGGTTGTGGTCCAGCTATATTGGGCGAACTTGCCGCTGAACATTGCGCTGTCGACACCCCTGCCGCCGTCGAGCGTATCATTGCCAGCGCCGCCGGCGAGGGTGTCATGACCATCGCCACCGAGCAAGACATCGTTGCCGGCATATCCGCTGAACCGGTCGTTGCGCTCACTCGCGGTGATGGTGTCGTTGCCGTCGAGGAAACTCTCCGAGAGAAAGAATCCCATGCCCTTGCCCGTGCTCTGGATGCCGTTGAGAATCGGGGCTGTGAGTTTGGCCGAGTTGCTCACCGAAAACCGATCTCCCTGTGGGGAGGTGACGGTCAGATAGTCAAGTGTTCCGCTCGCCTGAAACCCCTGATAGTTCACGTTGCCAGCCGACTCGAATGTCCAGCCGGATTGCTTGTACAGGATGCTGTGATAGCTGCCGAAACCATTGCCGCGGGTATCGAAGCCGAGGCTTCCCGCGGCCGACATTTCGAGGTCAAAGAACCTGAAGCTCAGGTTCGAGAGGGTTCCAGAGAAGCTTGCACCGTCGTTCTCGACGCGCAGACTGCCGGCAAAGGTAAAAGTCTGGCCGGAGGGGTCCGAGTATCTGATCTCGTCGATGACCCATACGTCAGTATCGAACCCGTGGCCACTCATGTTGAGCGTTCCCTGGTTGTCGAACTGCGCCGCATAGGTGGTTGGAGTCAGCCTCTCGGAATCGATTTCTAAATCGTCAAGGAGGACGATTGCCCGCGTCATCGACTGCGAGAGCTGCTGTGCAAGCTGGTTGGGTGTTGCAAACCACGCCGCCCAGTTGGTCGTTGAGAAGCTCAAGTTCGCCATTTGATGAGTCCTTATCGAGATTTTATTTGAAAGTCGCGTCAGCGACTCACGAATCTCCCTCCCACTTGCGGGGGAGAGGATGGGATATTGCCAAATTCCCCGTAACCATATAATTGTAGTAATTCAGAACTGATCCTGATTGATGATCTGATCGATCTTCTCCTGTAGCGGATCGTCCGGCGGTTGAGGGGGCAATTCGACCGGCGCAGGCGTTGCCGGTTCTTGGGGAGGTTCCTGTTTTCGGGCGGGTTTGACGATCCGCTGCGGCTTGGGTTCGGCGACGGGCTCTTGCGACAGGAGGCCCCGGAACCAGCCCTTGATGCGTGCCCAGAGGCCGGTGTCTTCTGGTGTGGCGAAGCGGGCACGTGGATCGATGAGGCGAGCGCGCAAGGCGTTCCGGAAGAAATCGCCGACCACCGGCAGGGCGCTGTGCGCCCCCTGACCCCAGTAGTCGCTGCGCAGCGTGACGCGACTGTCGTTGAAACCGACCCATGCGCCGGCGACCAACTGCCGGTGCATCAGGATGAACCAGCCGTCCGCGTTGTCCTGCGTTGTCCCGGTCTTGCCCGCCACGTCGGCGCGGATGCCATAGCGGTTGCGGATATCTCTGCCGGTGCCGCGATTGATTGCGCCGCGCAGGTTGTCGAGCAGCGTGTAAGTGACGTCGCGTTCGAGCGCGATATCGGGGTCTTGCGGGCTGAATTCTTCGATGACCCGCCCGTCGCGGTCTTCGATGCGGCTGACCAGCAGCGGTTCGAGGTAGCCACCGCCATTGGCGATCGTCCCGTAGGCGGTAACCATTTCCTTGAGGGTGACGGGGCTGGTGCCCAGGGCCAGCGATGGCACGGTTTCGAGCTTGCTCTGGCGCACGCCCATCTGGCGGGCGAGTCTGGCCACCTTGGCGGGGCCGACTTGCTGGATGAGTTGCGCGGTGATGGTGTTCTTCGAGTAGGCGAGTCCATCGCTCAGGGTCATCGCCTCGCCGCTTGGCGGCCCGCTATCGGTGGGCCGCCAGACCTCGGTGTCGCCGATGTCGATTTCCACCGCCTGGTCGATCAATCGGTCGTTCGGGCTGGCACCCTGGCGGTACGCTTCGCCGTAAACAAAGGGTTTGAAGGTCGAGCCGGGTTGGCGACGTGCCTGCTGCACATGGTCGAAGGCCTCCTGCTCGAAGTCGCGACTGCCGACCCAGGCCTTGACGTGGCCGTTGCGCGGATCGATGGCCAGAAAACCGATCTGGATCTGCGTCTTTTGCCGGTGCAGCGCGCGCATGAAGGTCTTGTCGGCCGACAATTCCTGCATGGCCTGCTCAGGCGTCCGGCCTTTGGCGATGGCGGCGGCGTATTCCGGCGATTCGCGGATGAAGGCCTGGACCAGGCTGGAGTCGCTGCTCCACGCCGAGCGCTTTCCCCAGATCGCGTTGGCGATGTTCTGCAAGCTGTTGCCCTGGCGCATCACAGCCTGGTTGGCCGCCGCCTGCAGCCGGGAATCGATGGTCGTGCGTACCACCAGGCCGTCGCCGTAGATGCTGTAGTCGTTACGGTCGGCCCAGGCAATCAGCCACTTGCGCAGTTGCCTGGCGAAATGCGGTGCCGGCCCCGGGGGCTCCGTCTGTCGCTCGAAGTCGATACGCAAGGGCTTCGTGCTGAGCGCGTCGAACTGTTTCGTGGTTAATTTCTCGCGCTTGACCATCTGTTTCAGTACCGTGTTGCGGCGCTGCAAGGCTCGCTCGGGATTGAGCACCGGGTTGTAGTAGCTGTTGCCCTTGAGCATGCCGACCAGCGTGGCGCTTTGCAGTACATCGAGCTGGTCGGCCGAGGTATCGAAATAGGTGCGCGCCGCCATCTCGATGCCGTAGGCGTTATAGAGGAAGGGCACGGTGTTGAGGTAGGTCTCGAGGATCTCGTCCTTGCTGTGGATGGCCTCGATCTTCAACGCCGTGATGGCTTCCTTGAGCTTGCGCGTCAGCGTCGGGGCCCGGCCGATCGCTTCCGGGTAGAGGTTGCGGGCCAACTGCTGCGTGAGGGTCGAACCCCCCTGGCGATCGCCGCTTAGGCTGTTGAGCGCGGCAGCTGCGGTGCGTCGCCAGTCGAGACCGAAATGTGCATAAAAGCGATGATCTTCCGTGGCGATCAGGGCGTCGATGACATGCGGCGAAATCCCGGAGAGCGCGACCCATTGCCGGTTGGATTGCTTGAACTCGGCGAGTTTCTTGCCATCTGTTGACAGGATCTGAGCCGGTTGTTCGGATGACGCTTTGCGGATGCTGCTGATGCTTGGCGTGAAGGGGATCAGGATCAGCACATAGAGCAGCAACAGGGCGGGCACCGCCACCAGCGCCCGGATCACCCCGCGCCGGGTGGGATGGTAGGGCGTGCCGGAGAGGCAGGCGAAAAGGCTCGGGGCAAGCCGGTTTGCCGACTGTTTCAGTTCGCCGACCAGGGAGCGTATTGATGCCATGAAGGGTTCATTTCAGGCCCGAACGGGCTTGTGCGCAAGCGTGTAAGAGAATGTAATATGATGTCCGCTGGCGAGATGGGCATGCGGTTGAGCATACCTCAAACCGGGAAACCAGTGCATGAACAGTCACGAAGAGTCCGTCGCAGGGCGGCGCAAGGGATATGGGCAGCGCCAGGGCCGACGGGTCGATGCCGACCGGCGTGACGCCGTCGCGAAGCTGCTGGCCGATTTGCCCCTGCGCCGCGACCTGTTGCTGGAACATCTGCATCGATTGCAGGACGAGCACGCCTGCCTGCGCTCGGGAGACCTCGTGGTGCTGGCCGACTTGCTGGGAATCGGCGTTGCCGAAGTCTATGAGACGGCCACTTTCTACGCCCATTTCGATCTTTGTGACGATGGCGATCCGGCGCCAGCGCTCGCGGTCCGGGTCTGTGACGGCCTCGCTTGCCGGCTGCAGGGTGCCCTGCCACTGACGGCGTCGCTGCGCGAATTGCTCCCGCCGGTGCGCGCCAGAGTTCTGCGGGCACCCTGCATGGGTCGCTGCGACCTCGCGCCCGTGGTCCAGGTCGGCAAGCGCCATGCCGATCGGGCGAGCACCACAGAGGTGCTCGCGCTGATCGAGGCAGGGGTCCTGACCCCGCTCCCGGTCGCCAGCGAGAGTTTCGACGCCTACCGCGCACGCGGCGGCTACCAGCCACTGCAGGCGCTGCGCAACGGCGCGTTGTCGACCGAGACGGTACTTGACGAAGTCGAAGCGGCGGGGCTGCGCGGGATGGGCGGCGCCGGCTTTCCGAGCGCTCGAAAATGGCGACTGGTCAGCCATGCGCCGGCACCGCGCTTCCTGGTCTGCAACGCCGATGAGGGCGAACCGGGCACTTTCAAGGACCGCCTGATCCTGGAACAGCAGCCACACCAGTTCCTCGAAGGCCTGCTGCTGGCGGCCAGTTGTATCGGCGCTGACCACTGCTGGATCTACCTGCGCGACGAATACCCTGCCGCGCACGCCATACTGACCCGCGAGATCGTCTTGCTCGAACGGCTGAAACTTGTCGAAGCGGGCTTCATCGAGTTGCGCCGTGGCGCCGGTGCCTATATCTGCGGCGAGGAATCGGCGCTGATCGAATCGATCGAGGGCAAGCGCGGCTACCCGAGGCAGCGCCCCCCTTACGTCGCCGAGGCCGGACTTTTCGGGCGGCCGACTTTGGTCAACAATGTCGAGACGCTGGCGCTGGTACCGGGAATTCTCGCCGGCGGAGGCGCCCGCTTCGCCGCGCTGGGCAGTGAGGGTTTTGCCGGTCTGCGCAGTTACTCGGTCTCTGGACGGGTGCGCGAGCCAGGGGTCAAGCAGGCACCGGCAGGAATCAGCGCGCGCCGCCTGATCAACGATTACTGCGGCGGCATGGCCGAGGGTCATCAACTGCTGGCCTACCTGCCCGGCGGTGCCTCGGGCGGGATTCTGCCGGCGCACATGGCCGACCTGCCGCTGCAGTTCGGCGAACTCGAGAAGGTCGGCGGCCTGATCGGTTCGGCGGCGGTGATCGTCCTCTCCGATCGCGATGACCTGCGTGCGGCGGTGCAGGCGCTGCTCGAATTCTTCGCCGACGAAAGTTGCGGCCAATGTACACCCTGCCGGGTCGGCACCGAGAAGATGTTGGCCTTGTTCACTGCACCCGAACCCGACCTGGACCTGCTCAACGAGTTGGCCACGGTGATGCGCGATGCGTCGATCTGCGGCCTCGGTCAGGCCGCGCCGAATCCGCTGATGACGGCACTGCGCTATCTGCCACAGCACCTGATGACCGGCCACGGCGATGACTGAAGCCGGATCGACTGAACTTCGCTTCGTTCTCGATGGCCGCCAGTTGACGGCGCTGTCCGGCGAAACCATCTGGCAGGCGGCCCGGCGTGCCGGCACGACGATTCCTCATTTGTGTACGCGCGCAGCACCAGACTATCAACCGGGCAGCAACTGCCGCGCCTGCATGGTCGAGATCGACGGCGAACGAAATCTTGCTCCCAGTTGCAGCCGCACGGTCAGCGAGGGGATGCAGGTACGCAGCGAGACTTCCGAACGTGCCCGGCAAAGCCGGCGCGTGGTGATGGAACTGTTGCTCACCGAGCAGCCGCCACGCGCGCAGGCGTACGACCGCAACTCGGCGTTCTGGTACTGGGCTGCGCAGTTGGGTGTGCACGCCAGCCGCTTCCCGCAACGCGCAACGGTGGCTCACCCCGACCACAGTCACCCGGCGATGAGCGTGCAGCTTGACGCCTGCATCCATTGCCAGCTCTGTCTGCAGGCTTGCCGCGACATCCAGGCCAACGACGTGATCGGCATGGCTGGTCGCGGCGCAGCGGCGAGGATCGTTTTCGATCTCGACGACCCGATGGGCCGATCGAGCTGTGTCGGCTGCGGCGAATGCGTGCAGGCCTGCCCGACCGGCGCACTGCTGCCGACAGCGATGCTTGCCGACGACGGCAGCGGTCTGCTCAGGGCAGGCGAGACGGTCGACCGCGTCGTTCCCAGCGTCTGTCCTTACTGTGGAGTCGGTTGCCAGATCGATTACCAGGTTCGCAATGATCGGATCATCGCCGTCAGCGGCCGCAACGGGCCGGCCAATCGCGAGCGCCTGTGCGTCAAGGGGCGCTTCGGCTTCGACTATGTGCACTCGCCAGAGCGCTTGCTGAAACCTCTGATCCGCCGCGATGACGCGCCCAAGATCGCCGACGCAGCCTTCGACCCGGCCAGGCCTGGCACGCATTTTCGTGAAGCGAGCTGGGAAGAGGCGCTGCAGCGGGCCGCGTCGGGGCTGCGGTCGATTCGCCAGCAACACGGTGGCGGCGCACTCGCCGGTTTTGGTTCGGCCAAGTGCAGCAACGAGGAAGCCTACCTGTTCCAGAAACTGGTACGCACTGGTTTTGGCACCAACAACGTCGACCATTGCACTCGGCTCTGCCATGCCTCGTCGGTCGCGGCCTTGATCGAGGGGGTCGGTTCCGGCGCGGTCTCGGCTTCGTTCATGCAGATCGACAAGGCCGAGGTGGCGATCCTGATCGGCTGCAATCCGGAATCCAATCATCCGGTCGCCTCGACGTTCTTCAAGCGCGCCGCACGCCAGGGCACCCGCCTGATCGTCATCGATCCGCGCCGCCATGGTCTGGCGCGCTTTGCCGACAAGACGCTGCAGTGCCAGCCCGGGACCGATGTCGCGCTGCTCAACGCGCTGCTGCACACGATCATCGACGAAGATTTGTTCGACCCGGCGTATATTGCCCGCCATACCAGCGGCTTCGCCGAGATGCGCGCGCACCTTGCCGCTTTCAGCCCGGAAGCGATGGCTGCCGTCTGCGGCCTCCTGGCCAGCGAAATCCGCGCGGTGGCGCGACTCTACGCCCGATCGAAAGCGTCGATGATCTTCTGGGGAATGGGGATTTCGCAACACGCGCATGGCACCGACAACGCGCGTTGCCTGATTGCTCTGGCGCTGATGACCGGACACATCGGCCGTCCCGGCACCGGTCTGCATCCGCTGCGCGGGCAGAACAACGTCCAGGGCGCATCGGACGCCGGTCTGATCCCGATGGTCCTGCCTGACTACCTGCCGATCTCGGTGGCCGCCAATCGCCGACGTTTCGAACAACTCTGGAACACGACTCTCGATCCGCGGCCGGGGCTGACCGTGGTCGAGATCATCAACGCCGCTGCCGCCGGCGACATCCGCGGCATGTACATCCTTGGAGAAAATCCGGCGATGTCCGACCCGGACCTCGCGCATGCGCGGCAAGCGCTGGCGTCGCTCGAACATCTGGTGGTGCAGGACCTGTTTCTCACCGAAACCGCAATCTACGCCGACGTCGTCCTGCCGGCGTCGTCCTGGCCGGAGAAGGAGGGCAGCGTGACCAACACCAATCGCCAGGTGCAGCTCGGTCGGCAGGCGCTGCCCTTGCCCGGCGATACCCGGCCCGATTGGTGGATCATCCAGGAACTGGCGCGCCGGCTCGACCTCGACTGGCGCTACGACAGCCCGACGGCGATTTATTCCGAGATGCGCATGGCGATGCCCTCGCTGGCCAACATCAGCCACGAACGTCTCTTGCGCGAGGGTTCGGTGAGCTACCCCTGCGCCGGCGACGACGTGCCGGGTGCCGACGTCGTTTTCGAGAACGGTTTCCCGACGCCCAGTGGTCGTGCCGGCTTCGTTCCCGCCGCCCTGCTGCCACCCGACGAACAGCCCTCCGAGGAGTATCCGCTGATCCTGTCAACCGGGCGCCTGCTGGAGCATTGGCATACCGGCGCGATGAGCAGACGCAGCGCCACGCTTGACGCACTCGAACCCGAAGCGGTGGTGACCGTCAGTGACCAAGACCTGCGTCGGCTGGGACTTGCCGACGGCGAGCGTGTCCGCCTGAGCACCCGGCGCGGTGCAATCGAAGCCACGGCCCGCGCCGATCCAGCCGTCGCGCCCGGATCCTTGTGGCTGCCATTCTGCTTCCACGAAGCCGCCGCCAACCGCCTGACCAACCCGGTACTCGACCCCTTCGGCAAGATTCCCGAATTCAAGTACTGTGCGGTACGCCTGGAGCGTGCCTGAATGAGTACCTTCGCGCTGGTGCCCGACCCCGACGATCCGGAACTCACCCGCAACGTCGAAGGCTGCGACCACCGCGGCCAGGCGGTGGCGCTGAGTGTCGTCGTCGAGCGACCGCTGACCCTGTATCTGAACGGGACCGAGGTGGTCACGCTGATGACCATCGGCGACCACCCCGAGCTGCTGGCCCTGGGCTTTCTGCTCAACCAGAACATGCTTGCCGGCGACGATGCGGTCACCGCCGTGGATTATGACGGCGACCTTGACGTGGTCGTCGTTCGCACGCGCAGCGAGTCGAGCTACGAACAGAAGCTGAAGCGCAAGATTCGCACCTCGGGCTGCGCGCAGGGGACGATCTTTGGCGACCTCATGGAGCGCTTCGACGACATCCGCCTCGACCCTGCCGCCGAGGTACGCTGCTCATGGCTGCAGAGCCTGTTCCTGCAGATTGGCCGGCAACCGAGCCTGTACCAGAAGGCCGGCGCGATTCACGGTTGCGTCCTCTGCGAGCGTGACCGCCCACTCGTCTATATGGAGGATGTCGGACGGCACAACGCCGTCGACAAGATTGCTGGCTACATGCACCGCCACGGTCTCGGCGGCCGCGACAAGATCTTCTATACCACCGGACGCCTGACCAGCGAAATGGTGATCAAGACGGTCCAGATGGAGATCCCGATCCTGGTGTCGCGCTCGGGTTTCACGGCCTGGGGCGTGGACCTTGCCCGGCGCGCCGGACTGACGCTGATCGGGCGCGCCAGGGGACAGCGCTTCATCGTCCTGTCCGGCGGCGAAAGGCTGGTCTACGACCTCGATTTCGCCAAGGCAGCGGGCGACGATGGCGGTGATCTGTCTGCAGCGCACAAAATTCGGACCGACCGCAGCGCAACCAGCGATCCTTGCTGAGATCGGGAGTCGTGGGCTGTTTCGATGCCCGAGGCTCGCCAGGGTCAGCGGCGTACGGCACCTGCCGTACCGGTCCAGACCCGCATGATGCGGTAGGGCGGCGTTCCCTGATCGCTTGCCCCTGTGAAGGCTCGGGTCGTATGCAACTGGTTGACCGAGATATAGAGCCAGCTGTCGTCGCCGAATTGCACGCTATCCGGCCAGTTCAGGAGGGGGTTGCGAACAAGTGGCTGCAATTGGCCCAGGGTATCCAGCCGATCGATGCCATTCTCGTTCAGATTGGTGAAGAAGTGGTTACCCGCTGCATCGGTCGTGGCGCCATCGGAAACCGGCTTGCGCCCGGCGATACGAATGGCTGCCGCGGTATCGGCATCGCTCCCTTCGCGCAACAACCGCGTGGGTACAGAGTACCAGCGGGTTCCGGTCATCGCGCCAAAGAAGAGGGTTTCACCGTCAGCAGACAAGCCCAAGGGATTGACGCCGCCCTTCGCCGGTTTTCCGCCGAAGAAAGTGGGTTGTCCTCCAACCCGCATCTCGGCACCTTCCTCGGCTTGCAGGCTGGCGTGCCCCTGGAAGCGCCGGACCTTGCCGTCCTCGATGCGTACGGCCAGCAGGGCCGGATTATTGATGTCCGCCAGATAGATCCAGCCGCGCTCGGCATCCACCACCAGATCCTGGATGAAACTGTCCTTGGGGGCGACATCGCCCGGCAGGTCGATGCGCTTGGCCAGTTTTCCCGTTGCGATATCAAACCCCCACAGCCGGGTCTTGCCGATGTTCAGGCCCATGTCGGTAATCCACAGGCGGCCCCGACCGTCCTGCGTGATACCCAGCGGCGCATCAATGCGGCTATCGCCGCGTGTGGACGCATCGCTTTGCAGATCAGCCGACGGCCATGGACGGTAGGACGCCGGCCCGGTAATCTCGATCAGTTGCAGACCGGACGGCACGTCCAGTGGGTGGACCGTGGCAAAGACACGAGCCTCGGCGGTTGCACTGACATTGCCCGGCCGAATCGGCAATTCGGCTACGGTTTCGAGCGTACCGATGGCTGGCGCAGCAGTTATCATCTGGCTGCCTACCGTCAGCGCAGCGGCTAGGAGGTGGCGAAATAAATGGTGGAGCATGGCTATAGTGGTCCCCGGATTTTAGATGGTGGTTTAAGGTGATTCCCCTCCCCCCGGACCCAAGCCCTTGCAACGGCTTCAGCGCTGCCGCCGCCGTCAGTCGAGTAGAGAAGGTCTTGTCCATCGCGAGGGTCTCATCGTCCTGATGAGTGTGTCGTATTCTGCCATCAACGGGCGATGTATTTTCGGAAATCACCTGAGACCTGTCGAGGGCGCCCGCCTGCGGCCAACAGACGCTGACGGGCACCCTGGCACAGATCGGTTGGAAACAGGAGATTGGCAGAACGCTCCTGAGGGGCTTCCGCCCTACATACCCCTACATACCGTTTCTCGCGTACTACCACACGTGGCGTGTGGCAGGATTTCACGATTGACTGTGCACATGGAGATCCGGGATACTGGGATACTGGTATTGGTATCGAGGCCGACGGGGCGTCGGACTTCCTGTCCTTTATCGACAGCCCATTTCTGAACAGTGAGATATTCGAATGAAAGAGACATGCATGGCCACCTTGCTCATCCTTGCCACGGCATCCGCGACGGCGCAGGTCTCGGTTTCGGTCGGAGGTCCGGCTGGAGTCGATGTGAAAACCGGCGGCGCCGGCGGGGTGAGCGTAAACACCGGCAATGGCACCAACGTCAATACCGGCAAGACTTCCACCCATACCAAAGGCAACGCCGTATATGTGAATCCCGGCCAGAGTTCGTCATCGATCACGCATTCACCAGGCACCATCGTCACGACCCGCAAGGGCGATGACGATGCCAGTGGTATCAGTGTGGTCAATGGCAATGTGACGATCGACGGGGTGAAGGTACCCCCCTCGGCAACCAGGTGGACAGGCAAGGACGGCACCAAGTACCGCATCCAGCGCTCGGGCAAGGGGAATGTCAGTGTCGAAGAGATTGATGACTGAGCGTACCTGCCCGAGCAGTGACCGATTTTCCGTTCCTTTCGTTCGCCCGCCCCATCCTCTGACTTGCCAACACCCGGCCGTGGTGGCACACATGTGCTGATTGATGCCTCAGCGCAGCGAGGCGTTGATCTTCTCCAGTGCGGCCGACCCCGGGCACAGCTCGGCTGCGCCGAGCGTATTCAGCGGCGACAGGACAGTATCGAGTTCCTGGTGCAGATCACAGGCATCGCTGTCGAGGTAGAGCAGGCCAGTGATCAGCTCGCCACGTGCGGCGTGTTCCTGGACGTAGCTCATCGCCCGGATCCGGTCGCTGGCGTCGTAGTCGGCGTGCAGCTTGCGCAGGCGGACCACAGAACCGTCGTGCTGGCGCACCTCGGTCACTTCGCCGGCGCCGTACTCGGCGGTGATCTCTTCGCGCTGCGGGAAGAAGTCCAGGCGATTGACCGCCTCGTTGTGCTCGCGTACGTAGTCGTAGCTCTTGGTGCTACCGCCATGGTTGTTGAAGGCGATGCACGGCGAAAGGATGTCGATCACCGCCGCGCCCTGGTGGGCCATCGCAGCGCGGATCAGCGGCACCAGCTGGGTCTTGTCGCCGGAGAAGCCGCGCGCGACGAAGGTCGCTCCCATGACCAGGGCGAGAGTGACCAGGTCGATCGGCGCGTCGTTGTTGGTCTGCCCTTTCTTGGACTTCGAGCCCTTGTCGGCGGTCGCCGAGAACTGGCCCTTGGTCAATCCGTAGACCCCGTTGTTCTCGACCAGGTAAGTCATGTTGACGCCTCGGCGCATGACGTGCGCAAACTGGCCGAGGCCGATCGACGCAGAGTCGCCGTCACCCGAGACACCCAGGTAGATCAGTTCGCGGTTGGCCAGATAGGCGCCGGTGAGCACCGAGGGCATGCGTCCATGCACGGTGTTGAAACCGTGCGAGTTGCCCAGGAAGTAATCAGGGGTCTTCGACGAGCAACCGATTCCCGAGAGCTTGGCGACGCGGTGCGGCTCGATGTCGAGTTCCCAGCAGGCCTGGATGATTGCGGCCGAGATCGAGTCGTGGCCGCAACCGGCGCAGAGCGTCGAAATCCGGCCTTCGTAATCGCGGCGGGTGTAGCCGACACGGTTCTTGGCGAGCGAGGGGTGGTGCAGCTTGGGTTTGGCGAGGTAGGTCATCTCAGGCCACCATGTCGTGTCGGAGCGGGCGCACGTTCAGGCGCGAAACGCGCTCGGCGATCTCCTGGGTGATGAAGCG
>DIME01000121.1 GCA_002425405.1 Candidatus Accumulibacter vicinus | reverse complement strand
CCCGAAGGACAAATTCACCCTGCGCATGGCCCAGCAGTTCCTGCACCGTGCGAATATCGTATCCACTTTCCAGCAGGTGGGTGGCAAAGGAATGGCGAAGCGTGTGCGGAGTCGCCGGCTTGGCGATCCCCGCTGCCGTCACCACCTTCTTCATCGCCCGCTGCAGCCGCTTCTCGTCGAGATGATGACGCTGCTCCATGCCGCTACGCGGGTCGACCGAATCACTGCCCGAGGCAAAAACCTATTGCCAGCCCCAGCTCGTATTCGCCGAGGCGTACTTGCGCTCCAGGGCATCCGGCAAGTAAACGGCCGCTTTGCCCCTCCGCAGATCGTCGTCGAAGACTTGCCTTCGCCGCAGCAAGTGAGCACGTAGACCTTTGCGCCGTTTCGTTGAAGATCTCCGGGGTCGGGTGGCAATACAGCGGATGCACGTTTTCGTCGCCAATGAATGTATCCATTAGGCCGGGAAACCCGTCTAAGTGAGTGGACAAGGAAAGAATCGTCCGATACTTGTCACCCGAAACTTACAGGAGAACATCATGAGTGATCTGACCCACCGTGACCGTGAACTGGTGGCTCTTGGAGCCGCCATGGGCAGCAATTGCGTACCCTGCATCGAGTTTCACATCCCGGAATCGCGAAAAGTTGGTCTTAGCGACCCGGAAATCCACGCGGCGATCCGGCACGCGGACAAGATTCGTCAAGTCCCTGCCCGCAAGACGCTGCAGGCCGCGCTGAACATGTTGCCGTTGGCTGCAGGTGAGGTAGGGAACGCCGGAACGAGTCATGGGTGCGGATGCGCGCCCGAGAACGATGCCGAGAGCGCCGGAAGGACCAACACGGCGCAGCCCCCCGATATGATGATGGGGATGATGTCGAAAATGATGGATACCTGTGGCAGTCAAGCCCGTCCTGCCAGTGCGCCGAATTCCGCAGGGAAGAAGCCGGCAGTCAATCCCGCGACGAGTGAGGGATACGGGTGCAGTTGACAGGGCGTTTGATGATGCGCCGCCCCTGCGTGATTAGGGGGCGGAACGTTGCTTCGGGAGCATGAAATGAACGGTGCAGTAGGACAATCCGCGTTCAAGGACGTCGCTCGTGATCTGGCGCAGCCGCTCCTGCGTTACCTCGAACGGTACGTTGGAGACCGCGTGGTAGCAGAAGAACTGCGGCAGGAAACCCTGATGCGCATGAACAAGGGGCTTGCCTCCTTTGCCGGGCGCTCGTCGATCAAGACATGGGCTTTTTCCATCGCCAGCCGAGTTGCGGCCGATTACTTGCGCCATCCCGATCGAAGGACGCGCATCGTTGAGCTGGACGAGAGCCCGGAACCAATCGATACGGATCGCGCCATCGATGAGCAAATGGTTGTGGGCGAGATGAACGAATGCATCCGGAACGTGATCGACAGCCTCCCTGACACGTACCGTGCCGCCCTCATCATGCACGATCTCGAGGGGCTTTCAGCAGAGCAAACGGCCGAAATCTGCGAGTGCTCCGTGGCATCAGCGAAGATCAGGATTCACCGCGCACGGCTTCGTCTCAAGGAGGCGCTGACAAAGCAGTGCGAGTTCTATCGAGACGAGGACACTGTGTTTCGGTGCGATCGCAAGGCATAGAACTCGGGCTGACATCATTCCGGCGACTGAAGGAGGAACCTATGGACATTATGAAACGTGCGCTGATCTGTTTGCATTTGGCCCTGCTTGAGTTTGCTTGCGCGTCGTCGGTGTTCGCCGCAGACCAAGTGACGCAACAGCCCTATCCATGGCCGTGGTGGCGCGAAATGCAATGGCCCGCTTTCGGGTGGATCTTTCCGCTCATCTGTTTCGTCATGATGGTAGTGATGCTTCTGTTCATGGTGAGAAGAGGCGGCATCGGTTGCAGGTGGCGTGGCAGGTCGACGGATAAGTCCGGCTTCCGTGACTTCATGAAACGGTCTTGGAGCGAGCCGTCGGCGTCCGCCCTGGAAGTACTGAACGAACGCTATGCCAAGGGAGAAATCGAAAAGCAAGAGTACGAGGAGAAAAAGGCTGCGATTACTTCTTCAGGGTAGATTCCGCACGTTTGGATGTGGGGCCCAACCTGCTGTCGCAGCGGACGCTCCAGAAGCTGGCGCGCCGCTGAACGGCAACACGTTGCCGTTTAAAGCGTCGCTGGAGCACACTCGCCGCCTTACTGCGTCAAGGTGCTCACCTCCAACGTTGGGCACCATGAGCCATCCGCACTCAACCGCACCGAAGCCAAAGTGTGCGCCTTACCTGGCCACTTTGGCTGTCGGGCTGGTCTTGCTTGTTGTCCTGTTTGGCCATGTAGCAACTGTGGTCGAGAAGGTGTTCTCCGGTGCAACAAAGGAGCACTGTTGCACCATTGAGGGCGTGCCGTTCAACTACCTTGGTATCTTTATTCTGTTGTGCGGAGTGGCAGCCGCTTTGGTATTTGCCGTGGTGCTTTACGTCCGGGACTGGCTGCTCCGCCGAGATTTCGAACGCAAGTACGGAGTAAAACTTCCGGCTTCAACAAACGAGCCCGTAAGATCCGGTGGTTCCGACTTCGGGCCTTTGATGCATGGCTACCAACATCACGACGATGATTGACCTGTTGCCCAACACTGCGGTCGAGAGGGAACCGGCAAGCAAGGCTTGCCGGTTCCCTCCGCGGCTTCGCCGCTACGGCGGCCCCTCACCTTCGACGTTAGCGCTTATATGGTGTTACGTGCGTTGTTGTCAGCACTGTTGCTGATACCGAGCATTCTGTTCTTTCTTTTCGGTACGGTTATTGCGTTAACTCCGGCCGAACTAATGCGGCCTCTTAATGCATCGGAAGTTCGCGAGGTCGAGGCTGTGTCAAAATTTGTTGAGCACCATATCGCTCACAACGCCCGCATGCCCACGACTGATGAGTTCAATTCATGGGCCGTAAAAAGATGGGGGGACAACTACTATTTCAGTTATTCGGTT
Organism: Candidatus Accumulibacter vicinus; assembly: GCA_002425405.1. Lineage (GTDB taxonomy): Bacteria > Pseudomonadota > Gammaproteobacteria > Burkholderiales > Rhodocyclaceae > Accumulibacter > Accumulibacter vicinus. Next base: position 432 of record DIME01000121.1, on the reverse strand, counting down.
CCCCCGAGCGCCTCTCTTGGCAACTACGAGTTCAGCTTCTGGGATGGCTCTAATGAGCAGATATGGAGACCGGGAATGTCGGTGGTAGAGGCCTCTGCTACCACTTATTTCATATATGGAAGTAGTAAGCTGCACGACGTGCTTGTGTTCTTCGGTATTGGCCTAGGTACATTCATCGCGGCCATGGTGCTCACGCTTAAGGAAAAATAGTCCACTGCGCGCTCTTGAGTCACTCTTTCTAAGCGCTTGATTTTTCTGTATAGCACGCGGAGTAACTTCGGGGCGATTTGCGGCCACCGGCCCGATTACTTCGCTAACCCCGCACTCAAAAACGCCCCCCTTCGTAACCGTTCACACCCTCTGAACGATTAGCACCACGGGGCCAAGTTCCATGTCATAATTCGCGTAACGTAACGTCAGTTCGGGATAAGT
>DIME01000008.1:470-3500 GCA_002425405.1 Candidatus Accumulibacter vicinus | reverse complement strand
AAGGCAAGGATGCCGCCGACCGCGCTGCCGCCCTGATTGAGGTAGTTATTGACGAAAGTCCAGGTGTAGCTGTTGGGCTCCGAAGTACCGGCAATCCGGTAGTAGGTCAGCAGGGTCATGCCCCGCGGCAAGGTCGAAAGACCGCCAGCGGGCTGATTCGTCGAGGTCATCAGGTTCCAGCCGGGCGGTGGCGTCCAGACGACCCCCTGCGGTACGCCGGGAGGATTTTGCTGCTGCGGACGCGCCGAGATCGAAGCGATCAGCGCCATTCCGGGAGTGACGCCGGCCGGTTTGGGAATGACCAGTGCCGCGGCCGTGCCATCGGTCGGGATGGCCGGATTCAGTCCGCTGCTGGCGCCGACATAGACAATCGCGGCTTCGGTGGACCGGACACAGAACCCTATCAGCAGCGCGAGCCACGCGCAGGTTGCCGAACACGGATCGCTTTGCTGCCGCAGTGAGGTCGTATCCTGTCTGGAATCGTCCCTAGTTACCCGCACCCGTGACCACATACGTCGCAGTCCAGCCTGAAGCACAGGGAGATCCTTTACCCATATTCAGCGTGCAGGTCACCGGAGTCCCATTGGTCGTGCTCGCGGCGGTATCCGCAGTCAGGTAGTACGCTGAAGTGCTGCAAGTGGTGCCCAGGGTCATCGAAGGGTGCATCAGCGTGCCCACGTCCGAGCATTTGGTCATCTTGACGCACTTGCCGGCCGTCGCGACGTTGCCCATGACCGAGCAGCCAGCGTAGTTGATCGAATCTGCAGAGGCCAGCCCACCGCTGACTCCCTTGATCGCGGCCGTCTGCGCATCGTCGGTCAGATCGACGAACTTCGGCAAGGCCGTCGCCGCCAGGATGCCGAGAATGACGATCACCACCACCAGTTCAATCAATGTAAAGCCCCGCTGCATTTGTTTCATGGTTTTTCTCCTTGGTAATAGATCAACAGCCTGCCGTATCCAGGGTAATGACCGGTGCCAGAGCCGCCGTTGCTGCCGTATAGCTGATCAGGCAGTTCGCCGGGGTCCTTGCACCGTTGATCGTGATCGTCAGAGGCGGCCCAACGGCAACCGTGACGCCATCATTGGTCGTATCGATCTGGGTGGCGGCGAGGATGCCCGCCGCGGTCGCCGCCGGATGACGATTGACCATCGTAATCGCGGTCCCATCCATGTTCGCGGTTCCGCCCGTTGTCGTACAGGTGGCACCCACCGCCGCTCCTCCGGCCAGATCCAGCTCGCAACGGGATCTGGCCAGCGCCACCGCTGACCGGACACTGCCGAACAAGGCTTGCGCCTTGGCAATGCGCGCATCCTGCTGGGCGTTGATGAAGCGCGGCAGCGCCACCGCCGCCAGAATGCCGATGATGGTGATCACGATGATGAGTTCGATCAGGGTAAAACCTTGTGCTCTACGCCGCATTGTCTACGCTCCCAGAAGAGCCACAGAAACAGAAAAATACGCCCCATGGTCTGATGACGGCACAAATCGCCGATTTCTTGACCATTTTTTTCAACTTCCACCCGAAGTCCAACGACAGTCTGCAGTAGCTGCCAATCGCAGGCCCACCAAAGCACCGCTCGCCATTCGTTCCGGCACGCGCGTCACGCGCCAGCTCAAGACATCGCAGCGATCCTTGTCGTTCGCCGAAAGAACACGCAGATGCCCGGCATGGCGTGGCCGATAAACCAGCTCGCGCCGGTCACGGTCAAAACACCACGCTCCTGCGGGCAGTTCCCGGCTTTCTGCAGCCGAGCACTCGCCACGATACCCTGCCGGATCGGAACCCAGCCAGTGTACAGGGTTATTCCCCACCCATGCGGCCATTTCACTTTCCCGCTGCTGCATCAGTGCTTCACCCATGGCCAGTTGCATCCCGGTTCGCATGTTGCGGATGGTCAGCTCGACCGCCTGCCTTTCCGCTCGTTCGTTGGCATCGTGCAAGGCCGACAACAGGCCGATGGCCAGCAAGCCGACCACCACCCACAGCACGGCCCACTCGAACCGGTGCGCAGTGGCATGGTAGCCGGGACGCCGGATCTCCTGCGGAATCATCGCTTGATGGCCACCTTGCCCAAATCCCACATCGGCAGGAAGATGCCCAGCGCCAGGATCAGCACCATGATCCCGAGCATGACGATCAGAATCGGTTCGATCTGCTGGCTCAGCGTCTTGAGTTCATATTCGACTTCCTGCCGGTACATGTCGCCGATCTCGTCCATCATGTCATCGACCGCCCCCGACTCTTCCCCGACAGCCACCATCTGCAGCACGACGGGGGTAAAGATGCCGGAACTGATGGAGGCGCGCAACAGACTTTCGCCCCGTTCGATGTTCTCGCGCATGCCTTCGATGCAATGCGCGATGTAACGGTTATCGACCGTTTGCGCCGAATTGGACAAGGCCTGCATGACCGGAACGCCGCTGCGCATCCCCAGCGAAAAACTGCGGGCGAAGCGGGAAAGCGCGGCCTTGTGCAGGATTTTCCCGGCAATCGGAAATTTCAGGGATATCCGGTCCCAGCGGTAACGCCCCTGGGTCGTTCGCAGCCAGGCGCCAAAGGCCACCCCGCAGCCGATGGTGCCAAGCAGCAGGAATGGCCAGTAAGCCACCATGAAATCGGAAAAGCCGAGCAATACTTGGGTCATCATCGGCAGTTCGGCCCCAAAACCGGCAAAGACCTTGGCAAAGGCAGGAATCACGAAGAGATTGACGATGACCAGGGCCATCACCATCGCCAGCACCACAAAGCTTGGGTAGCGCAGCGCCGATTTGACCTGCTCGCGCATGTAGCGCTCGAACTCGAGGTGCTCGAACAGGCGGAAGAAAATTTCGTCGAGCAGACCGGTTGCTTCACCGACGCGAACCATCGACAGGTAGAACGACGAGAAAACGCGCGGATGCCGGGCCAGGGTCTGTGACAACTCCCGACCGCCTTCGAGGCTCTCGCGAACTTCGCCAATGACGCGCTTCATCTCGGGATTGATCGCCGCCTCCTGCAGACCGCTCAAGGAACGCATGATCGGCAC
>DIME01000008.1:0-187 GCA_002425405.1 Candidatus Accumulibacter vicinus | reverse complement strand
CCCGATTTGAGCAGCCGATGCATCTGCCGGCTGAAGAGCAACAGGTCGATTGGCGAGATTTTTTGCTTGAACAGCGTGACGTTCCGGCGGGAAGCCGGTCTGGTCGCCCTGCTCTCCTTGATCTCGACCGGTGTCAGCCCCTGCCCGCGCAGAAAATCGACGATGGCACCACTATTCGCCCCTTCAA
>DIME01000162.1 GCA_002425405.1 Candidatus Accumulibacter vicinus | reverse complement strand
GCAACCCGATGTACCTGGACGCGCTCATCGGTGGGCAGGAACTGTGGACCGGCGTCGTGCCGAAGGTCGGCCGCAAGTTCATCCAGGTCGTCGCCATCGAAGGCTTCCCGCTGGAATCGACGCCGGGCATGTTGACCGCCCTCGGCGAGCTGGCCTGCGAATATCGCTGGTCGTCGCGTTTCATCTTCATGGATACGCACGAGGCGGTAAGACACCTCGACAAGTTCCGCAAGAAATGGCGGCAGAAGATCCGCGGCTTCTTCGACCAGGTCTTCAACACCCACCTCGGGCCGGTCGATCAGGACGCGCTGTCGATGGTCGCCGACGCCGAAGCGGCGATCGCCGAAGTCAATAGTGGCCTGGTGGCGCAAGGCTACTACACCAGCGTCGTCGTGCTCATGGACGAGGATCGCAGCCGCCTGGAAGCGTCTGCCCGCCAGGTGGAAAAGGCGGTCAACCGCTTGGGCTTCGCCGCCCGCATCGAGACCATCAACACCATGGATGCCTACCTCGGCAGCCTGCCCGGCCACGGCGTGGAAAACGTCCGCCGGCCGCTGATCAACACCCTGAACCTGGCCGACCTGCTGCCGACCAGCACCATCTGGACGGGCAGCAACGCTGCTCCGTGCCCGATGTACCCGCCACTCGCGCCGGCGCTGATGCACTGCGTCACCCACGGCGCGACACCGTTCCGCCTCAACCTGCACGTGCGCGACCTTGGCCATACCTTCCTATTCGGCCCGACCGGTGCCGGCAAATCGACGCACCTCGGCATCCTCGCCGCGCAGCTTCGTCGCTACGCTGGCATGTCGATCTTCGCCTTCGACAAGGGCATGGCGATGTACCCGCTCGCCGCCGCCATCCGCGCCCAGACCCGAGGCGCCAGTGGTCTGCACTTCACGGTGGCAGCCGACGATGATCGCCTGGCCTTCTGCCCGCTGCAGTTCCTCGAAACGAAGGGCGACCGCGCCTGGGCGATGGAGTGGATCGACACCCTCCTGGCCTTGAACGACCTGCACACCACGCCAGCGCAGCGCAACGAGATCGGGCATGCGATCCTCAGCCTGCACGCCAGCGGTGGCCGTACCCTGTCCGAGTTCTCGGTCACCATCCAGGACGAAGCGATCCGCGACGCGATCCGTCAATACACCGTCGATGGTGCCATGGGGCACCTGCTGGACGCCGAAGAGGATGGCTTGTCGTTCTCCGATTTCACCGTCTTCGAAATGGGGTCGCCTCAGAAAACGGAAAAAATCGTACGCTAAGCCGGTTGCAGCGGTCGTAGCGGCCTGAACTTGCCCGCGCCGATCTTGGCGCTGCTGCGCCAGAGGTAATCGCCGGTCAGGTTGATGTGCTCCCAGCCCAGCGGCGACAGGCACTGCAACAGGCTGTCATCGATGACTTGGCCGTGGCTACGCAGGGCGTTCGCCGCCCGCTCCAGATAGACCGTGTTCCACAACACGATGGCCGCCGTCACCAGGTTGAGGCCGCTGGCCCGGTAGCGTTGCTGCTCGAAACTGCGATCGCGGATTTCGCCCAGCCGGTTGAAGAACACGGCGCGGGCCAGCGCGTTGCGGGCTTCGCCCTTGTTCAGCCCGGCATGCACGCGGCGGCGCAGCTCGACGCTTTGCAGCCAGTCCAGAATGAACAGCGTGCGCTCGATGCGCCCCAGCTCGCGCAGGGCCACGGCCAGGCCGTTCTGGCGCGGGTAGCTGCCGAGCTTCCTGAGCATCAGCGAAGCCGTCACAGTACCCTGCTTTATCGAAGTGGCCAGCCGCAGGATTTCGTCCCAATGGGCACGGACGTTCTTGATGTTGAGCGTGCCGCCGATCATGGGCTTCAGTGCCTCAAAGGCAGCATCGCCCTTCGGGATGTAGAGCTTGGTGTCGCCCAGGTCGCGGATGCGTGGCGCGAAGCGAAAGCCCAGCAGGTGCATCAGCGCGAAGACGTGATCGGTGAAGCCCGCCGTATCAGTGTAGTGCTCCTCGATGCGCAGGTCGGATTCGTGGTACAGCAGGCCGTCGAGCACGTAGGTCGAGTCGCGCACACCGACGTTGACGACCTTGGTGTGGAACGGTGCGTACTGGTCGGAGATGTGGGTGTAGAACGTCCGCCCTGGACTGCTGCCGTATTTCGGGTTGATGTGGCCGGTACTCTCGGCCTTGCTGCCGGTGCGGAAGTTCTGGCCGTCTGACGACGAGGTGGTGCCGTCGCCCCAATGCTCGGCGAAGGGGTGACGGAACTGCGCGTTGACCAGCTCGGCCAGCGCCGCCCCGTAGGTTTCGTCGCGGATGTGCCAGGCTTGCAACCAGGCCAGCTTGGCGTAGGTCGTTCCGGGGCAGGATTCCGCCATCTTGGTCAGGCCGAGGTTGATTGCGTCGGCCAGGATCGTGCTCAGCAGCAGGTTCTTGTCCTTGGCCAGATCGCCCGACTTGAGGTGGGTGAAGTGACGGGTAAAGCCCGTCCATTGGTCCACCTCCAAGAGCAGTTCGGTGATCTTGACGTGCGGCAGGATCATCGCCGTCTGGTCGATCAGCGCCTGCGCGGTGTCGGGCACGGCCGCATCGAGCGGCGTGATCTTTAGACCCGACTCCGTGATGATGGCGTCCGGCAGTTCGTTGGCCAGCGCGATGCGGTTGACCGTGGCGAGCTGCGTTTCCAACAGTGTCAGCCTGTCACGCAGGTACTGATCGCAGTCGGTGGCCACGGCCAGCGGCAATTCGCTGGCCTGCTTGAGGCTGACGAATTTCGCGGGCGGCACCAGGTAGTCCTCGAAGTCCTTGAACTGGCGCGAGCCTTGTACCCAGATGTCGCCGGAGCGCAGCGCGTTCTTCAGCTCCGACAGCGCGCACAACTCGTAGTAGCGCCGGTCGATGCCGGTGTCGGTCATCACCAGCTTCTGCCAGCGCGGCTTGATGAAGTCGGTCGGCGCATCGGCGGGCACCTTGCGGGCGTTGTCGCGGTTCATGCCGCGCAGCACCTCGATGGCGTCGAGCATATCCTTGGCGGCAGGCGCGGCTCGCAGCTTGAGCACGTCGAGGAATTCCGGCGCGTAGCGGCGCAGCGTGGCGTGGTGCTCGCCGATGCGGTGCAGGAAATCGAAGTCCTCGGGCTGCGCGAGCCGCTGCGCCTCGGTGACGCTCTCCGTGAAGGCGTCCCACGACATGACCGCCTCGATGGCGGCGAACGGATCGCTGCCCGCCTGTTTGGCCTCGATCAGCGCCCGGCCGATGCGGCCGAACAGGCGCACCTTGGCGTTGATCGCCTTGCCGGATGCCTGAAACTGCTGTTGATGCTTGTTCTTGGCGGCGTTGAAAAGCTTGCCCAGGATGCGATCGTGCAGGTCGATGATTTCGTCGGTGACGGTGGCCATGCCCTCGATGGCGAGCGCTACCAAGGTGGCGTAGCGGCGCTGCGGCTCGAACTTGGCGAGGTCGGCGGGCGTCATCTGGGCGCCCTCGCGAGCGATCTTCAGCAAGCGGTTCTGGTGTACCAGGCGCTCAATACCGGAAGGCAGATCGAGCGCCTGCCATGCCTTGAGGCGTCCGATGTGTTCAAGCATGTGCCGCGAGTTCGGCTTGGCCGGTGACTGGCGCAGCCAGGCCAGCCAGGTCGCCTTGCCGTTCTCGCGGCGCTTGAGCAGATCGTCGAGGCGGCGGCGATGCGCGTCCGACAGCGGTTCGGCCAAGGCGTCGTAGATGCGCCGGTTGGCGCGGGTGATCGCCTCGGCGCAGACGCGCTCGATCACATCGAGTGTCGGCAAGATGATGTGTTGGTGCCGCAGGGAGTCGAGGACACTGCCGGCCAGCACGATGCCCTTGTCGGTCTGCAAGGCCAGTGCGGTCGTGGCATGAACAGCCTGGCGATAGTGCCCCAAGCCGAACGGCTCCATGTCCAGGTACGCCCGCAGTTCGAGCAGGTGTTCGCGCCGGGTCTCCTCCCGTTCGGAATATTGCGGCCAACATGCCGGATCGAGTCGCAGGTGCCGTTCGATCCATTGCAGCAGGGGCCTCGGCACCTCAGCGTCCGGTAACAGGCCCTGACCGGGGAAGCGCAGCAAACACAACTGCACCGCGACACCCAGGCGGTTGGCCTCACCGCGCCGCTGGCGGATCAGTGACAGGTCGGATTCGCTGAAGGTGTAGTGTCGGATGAGTTCGTCTTGTGTATCGGGCAACGCCAGCAAGCTTTCGCGCTCGGCAGCGGACAGGATCGAACGGCGAGGCATGGTCAGGTTTCTCGCATGTACTGGTAAAGCGTTTCGCGGCTGATGCCGAACTCGCGGGCGAGCTTGGCTTTCTGCTCGCCCGCCGCGATGCGCCGTTTCAGTTCCTCGATCTTTTCGCTGTTCAGAGACTTCTTGCGCCCCCGATAGGCTCCGCGCTGCTTGGCGAGCGCGATCCCTTCGCGCTGCCGCTCGCGGATGAGCGCCCGCTCGAACTCGGCGAACGCGCCCATCACCGACAGCATGAGGTTCGCCATCGGCGAGTCCTCACCGGTGAAGGTCAGACTCTCCTTGACGAATTCGATGCGCACGCCGCGCTGGGTGAGCTTTTGCACCAGGCGGCGCAGATCATCGAGGTTGCGCGCCAGGCGGTCCATGCTGTGCACCACCACGGTGTCGCCCTCGCGCACGAAGGCGAGCAGCCGTTCCAGCTCAGGACGCTGGGTGTCCTTGCCCGACGCCTTATCAGTGAACAGCCGGTCCACCGAAACCTGCTCGAGCTGGCGTTCCGGGTTCTGGTCGAAGCTGCTGACGCGGACGTAGCCGATGCGCTGACCGTTCAAGGTGTACTCCTGAGGACAATGTGTCAGGAAGAAATTTATGACCCTTGGTGGCGTGTGTCAATCAATTCGGAAAGCAAGTCTATCCTGACGCTTTCGCGTCGGCTGGTCTGACGCCAGGTTAGGGTATGCTTCAAATTGACACAAAGGAGCGAAATACAGACATGCAAGACATCCGGGAAATATTCGAGAGGCACCAAGTCGGCATTTACTTCGCGGCCGTTGTGTTGGCTGCGCTTGTCGCTTTGCTCGTACCCGGCACGGCAGCGCTTGAGGGTGGCGTCAACCCGGCGCTTGCACTCATGCTGTTCGTGACATTCCTGCAAGTGCCCCTGGCCGACCTTGGCCGGGCCTTCAGTCGCGGCCGGTTCCTTGCCGCACTGCTCATTACCAATTTCATCGTAACGCCGCTCGTGGTGGCCGTATTGGTGCAATTCCTGCCATCGGACCCTATGGTGAGGCTTGGCGTGCTGCTGGTGTTGCTGACGCCTTGCATTGACTACGTGGTTACGTTCTCGCACCTCGGTCGTGCCGATGCGCGGCTGCTACTGGCGGCAACCCCTGCGCTCCTGGTTGTGCAAATGCTGCTGCTGCCGGTCTATCTCGGCCTGCTTCTCGGGAACGATGCCGCAACCCTCGTGCAGCCCGGCCCGTTCGTTCATGCCTTCGTCTGGTTGATCGCGGTTCCACTCGCTCTTGCTGGGCTTGTGCAACTATGGGCGGCTCGAAGCCTGGCCGGTGAAAAGACCTCAGCGGCACTTGGTCTATTGCCGGTACCAGCGACCGCCCTTGTCCTATTCGTCGTCGTCGCGGCCGTGGTGCCGCGCCTCGGCTCCGCGACCGATGCGGCCTTGGGTGTGATTCCCTTCTATATCGCCTTTGCTGTGATCGCCCCCCTGATCGGATGGAGCATCAGCCGGCTGTTCCGCCTTGATGCCCCCGCCGGCCGAGCCATCGCTTTCAGCGCAGGCACTCGAAATTCCCTTGTCGTGTTGCCGCTTGCTCTCGCTGTGCCTGGGGCCATACCCGTATTGCCTGCCATCGTCGTTACGCAAACTCTTATCGAGCTGCTCAGCGAGTTAGCCTATGTCCGCTTCATCGCGCGACTCGGCGATATTGATCCTGTTGCTTCGCAAACCTCCTCGTAGTCGAGCGTGGCAAATTTAGGGCCGCTACGACCGGCTTAGCGTACGATTTTTCCCTTTCGTGAGCCGACCCCGACTACTGCACCCGATTCGCTATCGACGCACCAACCCCTCATACATCGCCACATAGCAACCAACGACGGCAGCCCTGGAATGATGGGCTCGCACGGTATGGGCGCCCCGCTCGGCAAGCCGATGCCAGGCAGTCGGCCCCGCCGTGAGCAATGACCGCAGACATCCTGCAAGTTCGTCGGGCCGACCCGTTGCAACAACGAGCCCATTGTCTTCCGCCTGAATCAACTCGCGAGCGCCTACCGTGTCGGTGGACACAACCGGCAGTCGATGTGCCCAGGCCTCGAGAATGACATTGCCCAGCGGCTCATCGCGTGACGGGCAGATGAAGATATCGGCCAGATGAAAAATCGGCGTCGTCTGCATCTGCCAGCCGAGCCATCGTGTTCTGTGCTCGATACTTAGCGCCGCCGTTTGGCTTGCCAGCTTCGTGCATAGGGGTCCATCCCCGGCAATCACGAGAAAAAGGGGACGTCCGCCGATATGAGTCGGCAACGCTGCAAACGCCTCAAGGAGGTCCGAGAAGCCCTTCTTGGGAATCAGGCGTCCGAGCGAGAAGAGCACGATGGCATCGGCAGGAATTTCATACTGTTTGCGCAATGCGCCGATGAGGCTGGCCGGCGTGGGCGCAGGTGGCTCGACGAAGTTTCCAATACGATAGACGCGCTGAGCAGGCAGCCCTTCTCTGATCAGATAGTCGCACAGGGCCTTGCTGTTTCCGACCCAGGCATCGGCATGCCGATAATAGCCATCGATCTTGTAGAAGCCGCCCAGCCGAGCGACGTGAACAGCCGACGCACTGCGTGGAATGCGTGTCAGCCGCGTCGCCCGCCCCATGTAGGTTTGGACGATATCCGGCCGAAGACGATGAATCAGCCGCCGAATCGAGACGACGGATGCAAGGTCCCATCCACTTCGCATGGGTACGCCCTGACATGTCAAATCGGACGGCAAGGTCTGCGCCACCATTGCACCGGGGCGCGTTACGGCAACGACCTCCTGCCCTTCGAAATTTGACAACGCAGGGACAAATCGGGAGTAAAAGCTTTCTGCGCCGCCCAGTTCCCGACTGCCGATGATATGCAATGAACGCATGATTTGACGCCTGTGAAGTTATCTTTGGAACAATTGATTTGGGCAACGCGCGCGATGGGGCTTCGCTGTCGAGGCTGCTGCCGTACAGGCGCACAGTCGCAGCCTCAATCGCCCACGACGCCAAGGGGACGAGGCAGTACGCGGCACTGAACGGTGTGCATAAGGCGTGACCGGCCGCCCGGTGCCGGAAGCGACACCAGGGAGCGCAACAATGAATGCGGATCAGGCGGCTGCTCGAAACGTGCTCAGCACGTAGAGCGCAATGGGTGCGTCAAGTCATCGCAATCGGAACCATACGGTTGCCTCACCCCGCCCGGGGAGGGCAACCACGGCCACAAACTTCATGCCGGGGATGATCTTGAAGTGGCCTTGCACCTCGAATTTCTCCCCGGCGGGCAAGAGCGCGGTTTCGATCCTTTCCTTACCCGACAGCAAAGTGACTCTTGCGGCGCCTCCGGTGACGGCAACGCTCTTCCCATGATCGCGAAGGTAGAGTTGCAGCAGGGTTCGCGTAGCCACGAGTTCATAGTCCACTTCATTGACTTCGGCCACCATGCCGCCATGTCGGGGCACATGGTCCTTGTCATGGTCATGCCCGCCTGCGGCGAAGACGCTGAAGGACACCAGGACGATCACCGTTGCAATGACAGAAGCGTGTTTCATGCGACCTCCATGACGAAGGAGAGAACCGCGGGTGGATCGGGTCTATCGGGCGAAAGCGCAGCGGTCCGTACCCTTCCGCCCCACACAGGATCAATGGGCGGGAGCCAATGTCTCCGCGGGTGACGCCATTCGCCTCTCGCGTCCATGGGCGATGCGATACAGCGCCGGCAGCACGAGCAGCGTCAGTGCGGTAGACGACAGGATGCCGCCGATGACCACAGTGGCCAGTGGCCGCTGCACTTCGGCACCGGTACCGACCGCGATCGCCATGGGAACGAACCCGAGCGATGCGACCAGCGCCGTCATCAGCACGGGACGCAATCGCGTCAGCGCGCCCTCCCGGATCGCGTCATCGAGATCGAAGCCGTCATCGCGCAGACTCCGGATGTACGAGATCATCACCAGGCCGTTCAGCACGGCCACGCCCGACAGCGCGATGAAGCCGACACCGGCGGAGATCGACAGCGGGATATCGCGCAACCACAGCGCCAGGATGCCGCCGGTCAGCGCGAAGGGGACGCCGGTGAAGACCAGCAGCCCGTCCTTGACATTGCCAAACATCATGAAGAGCAACGTTAGGACAAGCAGCAACGCGACCGGCACGACGATCTGAAGCCGTTTGGCGGCCGACTGCAACTGCTCGAAGGTGCCGCCCCAGGTCGTCCAGTACCCTGTGGGCACCTGCACCGCCGTGGCGATCTTCGTTTCCGCCTCGGCGACGAAGGAACCAATGTCGCGCCCGCGCACGTTGGCGGTCACCACAACCCGACGTTTGCCGTTTTCGCGGCTGATCTGGTTGGGGCCGGGCGCAGACTCGATGCGTGCGACATCGCCCAGCCGGACGAAGCCACGCGCGCCGTTCTCGCCGGCGGGCACGCGGATTGGCAGACGGCGGATCGCCTCGAGGTCACCGCGAATCGCATCGGGCAACCGGACCAGGATGTCGAAGCGCCGGTCGCCCTCGAACACCGCCCCGGCCTCCTGCCCGCCGAGCGCAGCCGAGACGCTGTCCTGGACGTCGGCGACGTTCAGGCCGAGCCGGGCAATCTGATTCCGCTCGATCCGGACCGTCAGCATGGGCAGGCCAGTGGTCTGCTCCACCTTCACGTCGGCAGCACCCGGAACCCCCTCGAGCACGGCGGCAATGCGTTCTGCCGTCTCGTTCATGGTGTCCATGTCGTCACCGAAGACCTTCACCGCCACGTCGCTGCGAACGCCCGAGATCAACTCGTTGAATCGCATCTGAATCGGTTGCGTAAACTCGTAGTTGTTGCCCGGTATCTGACCGACCGCACGCTGCATCGCCGCGACCAGCTCACTCTTGGACTTCTGCGGGTCCGGCCACTGGTCCCGCGGCTTGAGCATCACGAAGTTGTCGGCGACATTGGGTGGCATCGGGTCGGTGGCGATCTCGGCCGTACCGATCTTGGCGAACACGTTGTCGACTTCGGGGAAGGTCTTGACCGTGCGCTCCAGTTGCACCTGCATGTCGATCGATTGGCTCAGGCTCGTGCCTGGAATGCGCAACGCATGAAGTGCGACGTCGCCCTCATCGAGGCTCGGGATGAATTCGCTGCCCATGCGGGTCGCCAGTAGCCCTGACAGCACGATGCTGACGCAGGCGATCGTCAGAACCAACGGCTTGCGCGCCATGACCCAGTCGAACGCCGGGGCGTAGCCGCGCTTGGCGATCGTCATCAGCCGATTTTCGGTCTCGCTGACCTTGCCGGACAGAAAGAGCGCAACCGCTGCGGGTACGAAGGTGACCGACAGAATCATCGCGCCCAGCAATGCGGTCACGACGGTAAAGGCCATCGGGTGGAACATCTTGCCTTCGACCCCGGTCAGGGCAAAGATCGGCAGGTACACCACCATGATGATGAGCTGGCCGAAGAGCAGCGCCCGCCGCGATTCCTTCGACGCCACGAAGACTTCGTGAAACCGCTCGTTGCGCGTCATCGGCCGGTCGAGCGCAGCCTGCGCGTGGGCGAGGCGGCGCACACAGTTCTCGACGATCACCACGGCCCCATCGATGATGATGCCGAAGTCCAGGGCGCCCAGGCTCATCAGGTTGGCGCTGACCCGGTTCGTCACCATGCCGGTGAAGGTGAATAGCATCGCCAGCGGGATCACCATCGCGGTGATGAGCGCCGCACGGATGTTGCCGAGAAACAGGAACAGGATGGCAATGACCAGCAGAGCGCCCTCGGTCAGGTTCTTCTTGACCGTGTCGATGGCCTTTTCGACCAGGATGGTGCGGTCATAGACCGTCTTGGCGACGATGCCCTCGGGCAAGGTCTTGTTGATTGCCTGCAGGCGTGCGTCGACCGCCTTCGACACGTCGCGGCTGTTCTCACCGATGAGCATGAACACCGTGCCCAGCACCACTTCGCGGCCATTCTCGGTCGCGGCACCGGTGCGCAGCTCCTTGCCCAGGCCCACTTCAGCCACATCGCGGATGCGTATCGGGACCCCTTGGGCGTGGCCGACGACGATATTGGCGATATCGTCGATGCCGGCGACCTGTCCCGGTGCGCGGATCAGATACTGCTCGCCCCGACGCTCGATATAACCTGCCCCCACGTTGGCGTTGTTGCGCTCGAGCGCCGTGACCAGATCGCTGATGGCCAGCCCGTAGGACACCATGCGCTCGGGCAGGGGTGCCACCTGAAACTCCTTTGCATAGCCGCCGATCGTGTTGATCTCGGTGACCCCTGGGACGGTGCGCAATTGCGGCTTGATGATCCAGTCTTGAATCTCGCGCAGATCCATCGGTGTGTACGCGCTTCCGTTGGGTTTTTTCGCGCCCTCGGTCGCCTCGACCGTCCACATGTAGATTTCGCCCAGCCCGGTGGCGATGGGGCCGAGCGCCGGGGCGAGGCCGGCCGGCAGTTTGCTGCGGGCCTCCTGGATGCGCTCGTTCACCAGTTGCCGGGCAAAGTAGATGTCCGTGCCGTCCTTGAACACGACGGTGACCTGGGACAGGCCATAGCGCGACAGGGAACGGGTCTGCTCGAGATTGGGCAAACCGGCCATCGTGGTTTCGATCGGGAAGGTCACGCGCTGTTCGGACTCCAGCGGGGAGTAGCCGGGTGCTTCGGTGTTGATCTGGACCTGGACATTGGTGATGTCGGGCACCGCGTCGATGGGCAGACGCTGATAGTTGTAGATTCCGACGCCGACCATGCCGAGCACGGCGAGCAGCACGAGCCATCGTTGATCGATGGCGAAGCGGATGATGCGTTCGAACACGAGCCTCTCCTCAAAGCGCCGCGGCGTCGCGTTCGCCGGTGCGAATACGGACCGCGGTGACGAGTTCGACGACACCGACCATCCCGTCGCCCGGTTGCCCCGTGCGTGCCGCCGCCGCGACCGCGTCGACGATGGCGGACGCGTCATCGTCCTGGCACAGGATCAGCAGCACGAGCACATCGTGGGCGTGGGGATTCCATTCATCGGCGACGAACCGGTGGTCCGGCCCATGCCCGCGGGGATGGCCTTTCGCGCCGAATACGGTGAAGCCGGGGCAATGCGGGAGCGTTTCGAGCGCCGTCTCGACGGCGTCGAGGCGGTGGGGGCGAATCATGGCAGTGATCTGTTTCATGTCGGGGGCTCCCGGTCAGTGGTCGTGGCTGGCGCCGGCCTTGCCGAGCTCCGCCTTGATGACATAGCTGTTCTTCGCCGCGTAGCGCTCGCCCGCCTGCAGGCCTGCCAGCACCTCCACGTGTCGGCCGTCGCTGCGACCCAGTTCGAGCGGGCGCGCTTCGAAGGCGTCGCCGTAGCGGCCGAATACCACCTTCCAGTCGCGCAGATCCTGGACGGCGTCCACCGCGACCGCGACCGGCACCTTCGTTTCCGCGGCGACGACGGTGACGGACACCGGCAATCCCGGTCGCCAGACACCGGAGGGGTTCTGCACCACGATGCGGGCGATGCCAGTACGGGACTGCTCGCCGATCAGCGGGCTGATGAAGGTGACCCTGCCCGGCGCCGACGCGTCGAAGGCGCTGGCGCGGATCGTTACCGTCTGGCCTGCGGCGAGCGCACCCAGATCCTGCGCGGACACCGGCGCCTCCACCCATACCGACGACAGGTCCGAGACGGTGAAGACCGCGGCGTCCTCCTTGACCGCCTCGCCGACCGACAGGCGTTTGTCGGTCACGACCCCGTCGATCGGGGAGCGAAGCTCATAGCGCGTGAGTGCGCTGCCGCCCGAAGCAACGCTGCCCAGAGTGGCGAGCTTCTGTTGTGCGCTCTGTACGGCAATCTCGCCTTCCTGCATGACGGTGCGCGCCTGCAGCATGTCCTGCTCGGGCGAGATCTTCTCCTGCCACAACGTCCTTTCACGCTCGTAGGTGGTCCGCGCGAGTGCGAGACGACGCTGCGCGGCCAACAATTCGGTACGCTGGTCGGCGAGCAATTGACTGCTCAGCACGGCGAGCACCTGTCCCTTGCGCACACGTTCGCCTGCGCTGACCGCCACCGACTCCACCAGGCCGGCCAGCCGCGGGACGACCTGCACGGTACGATCACTGTTGTAGCGCACCTCTCCCAGTAACTCGAGCGCTGTTCCGATCGTGGCCGGCCCCGCTTCGGCGAGCTCGATTCCGGCGCCCTGGAGCTGTGCATCGGTCATGGTGACGCGGGCCTCGACCTGTTCGTAGCCGAGCTGGTAGCGTTTTCCTTCGTAGTCCGCCTGTACCTTGACCGCAAAGGAGTGCGGCTCGGCCACGACCGCATCGCCCTTGAGGTAGTCCCCTTCCTTGATGAAGCTGAAACGTTGCGGCGACTGTCCCAACCGCTCGAGGACGAGCTGGATCTGGCTCTGCGCGACATCGAGCGGCTTGCCCTCCCAGTACGTGTAGAGCCGGAATTGAGGTTCCGCCCCGGTTTCGAAGATCGTCACCTCGATGCCGTAGCGGCCATCGGTGAGCAGCTTGCCGCCGTGTGGACCTTTGGCCGGTTCGGCGGCGGCCTCGTGGTGCTCTTCATCGGCATGCGAGGCATCGTCGGCGTGGTCGGTCGACTTGGCCTGACCGTGATGCTCCTCCTCGGCGTGCCCGGGCGCCTCCGGGTGGGCGGCATGCCCATGTTCGTCAGTGACGGCCTTGTTGCCATCGGTCGCAAGAATCGCTGCACCCAACGCGAGCCCGACGACGAGCACGGCGACGATCGCCCAGTGTGTGTTCTTCGGTTTGGTTTCTGCCATTTCACTCTCCAGTGCGCCGGACCGTTGCCGGCGCGAGCGGGGTTTCGGTTGATTCGTCGAGGCCGAGCAGCCGGTCGAGGTCCGCGCGGGCGCGGTGGGTATCGGCCAGGGTGCGCAGGTACTGGCTGCGGGCCTGCAGCAGCGTGCGCTGCGCATCGAGCGCTTCGAGGAAGCTGAACTTCCCCAGTTCGAAGCCCTTCGCCGCCGCGTCGTAGGCACTTTGGGCGCCGGGCAGCACCTGCTCGGCGAAGAGCTGGGCTTCCTGGCGTAGCGACGCCAGGCGCGCACGGGTCTCCCGCGCTTCGGCCGACACCTGCAACTGGCTGGCGGAGAGTCCTTCCCGAGCCTTCTCCTCGCGCTTGAGCGCCTCGAGCAGGTTGCCCCGATTCGTATCGAAGATCGGCAGCGGGACGGACAGGCCGACGATGGCCTGGTTGCGCCCCAACTCTTCAGACCGCTTCGCCCCCAGGCTGACGGTGATGTCCGGGATTCGGCGCGCCTTCTCGAGTTCCGTCAGCGCCTGCCGTCGGTCGATCTCCAGTCGGGCGCGGCGCAGGGCCGGCGCGTTGTCGAGCGAGCGCTCGAGATCGGCCATCGACGGGACCGCGGGCAACGCATCGAGCTGGGCGTCCAGCCTCCACGACAGGCCGCCGGGCTCGCCGAGCAAGGCCGCCAGCCGCGCCTGCGCACCGACCCACTCACTGCGCGCCTGACTCAGTTCGACCTGTACGCCCGCTTGCGCAACGTGGGCCTTGGTCTCCTCGATGGGCGCCACCTTGCCGGCCTTGACGCGCTGGCCGGCGGCCCGGCTTGCCCGCTGGGCAAGCTCCATGGCCTGCTCGGCCAGGCGCACGCGCTCCTGTGCGGTCAGCGCGTCGTAATACGCGGAGGTGACGGACGCGCGGATCGCGAGTCGCCTTGCCGTGAGTTCCTCGGCGGCGATGTCGTGGCCGCGCTCGGCCGCCAGCATGCGCGCCGCGCGTTTGCCGCCCAGCTCGATCGTCTGGTTGAGCTGGAGCGTCGTCGTCCGCGTCTGACGCTGGGTGTCCTCAAGCAGGTAGGCGATTTCGGGGTTGGGGCGGCTGTGCGCTTGCTGGCTCGCGCCGGCCATCGCCTCCACCTCGAGCCGCGATGCGGCCAGTTCCGGGTTCTGCGCGTGGGCCAGCGCGAGCGCTTGGCCTAGCGACAGGGTGCCACTCACTGCCGCGTCGCCGGCTGCCGGCTGCGAACGCCATGCTGGCGCTGGCGCGGCCGGCGCGGAAGTGGGCGGGTTCTGCGCCCACGTCATGAGGGGAAAGCACAGTGCGACGCACAGGCCGATGCCGCGCGAAGGGTCGATCTTCGTCATTGAGTCCTCGTCTGGACGGCGTCAGGCTCGCTCGGGCAATGCGCCCGGCGAGACGGATCAAAAGGAAACCGACGAGGGCGGCCACGCGACCGGTGCTCAACCGATGCGTGGATCCATGAAACCCGAACTCGTCGGCGGAATCAGACGAGGAGGGATGCGGGCGGGCGAAGGAGGTTGTCCGGCGGCGGCTCGGACAGCGGGGAGCGATAGGGACTGTCGCCCGAGCGGTCCGGGAAGACCTCGAGACTGTGCGTGGCGGCAAACAGGGCGTGCGGGCTATGGCTGTGGTCGTGATCGGCGCTGCAACTGGCGTCACACGCCTTGCTCGTCCCGTGATCCGAGCGCTCGGTGCCGTCACGGTCCGCATGATCGTGCGTGTGATGACCCAGATGAGCGCGCTTCAGGGAACCGCCTTCGTGCGAGCAAAATGCCGCCACGGCCGCGGTGCTCCACTGCAGCGGCAGAAAAAACACGAGGAGGACGATCAGAAGCTTGCGCACGCACCGATTCTACAGGAGGTCTCAGGGTTGGAAATGGGGTGGCATCAATCCGTGGCGCGAACTGGAGGCTCAGTTCGCGCCATAGAGTTCCTCCATGTAAGCGCGCTCGGCAGGCGTCACGTTCTTGAGTTCCTGCAGGACCTGCTCTCGCGTTTTGCCGGGGCCCGCGTTCGTATCCGGCATCGGCAGATCACGCAGGAAAGATTCGTAACTTCCGTCTGCCTTGGCCTGCGCAAGCTCGCGCATCACGTCAGCGCGGGTCTTGGTGCTTTCACCATGGTCGGGATGAAACGTCCAGCCCACCTCGGTCGTCGTGCGATGCCAGACGTCCGCGTACGAGACGGTGGGGGCGACCAGAAGGCTGGCGATGAGCGCAGTGGAAGTGAGTATGCGAGCGACCATGATGGAACTCCTGTCGAATCATCCGTGACGCCAGACCGGTTTGGGCCTGCCGATGCCTTGAGGGTGAAGGCATGAATCGACTATACGAAGGCCGCTTCGTCAATTTGCGAACTGCCGCATTACGTTTTTGTAATGTCCGGCTCAGCCGGTTCTTGACATAATTCGATCATGAAAGTCCTGGTGATTGAAGACGAGCCCAAGCTTGCCGACTATCTTCGCAAGGCCTTGTCGGAGAGCAGCTACGTTGTCGATGTCGCCAATGACGGGGCCACCGGACTGCACTTCGCCCGCGAAGGGCAATACGATCTGATCCTGCTGGATGTCATGCTGCCGGTCGTCGACGGCTTCGGCGTCCTGAACGAACTGCGCAAGAGTAATCAGGTTCCGGTCCTCATGCTGACGGCGCGCGACAGGATCGAAGACCGGGTACGGGGGCTACAGGACGGCGCCGACGATTACCTCGGCAAACCGTTTGCGCTGTCCGAACTGCTCGCGCGGGTGCAGGCCTTGATGCGCCGGGGTGCCCTTTCCGCGTCACCCGCGGCGGAACTCAACATGCTTCGCCTCGAAGACCTCGAACTCGACCTGATGCGCCGCAGGGCGACCCGCGGCGGGCTGCGGCTGGAGCTGACCGCCAAGGAGTTCACGCTACTGACGTTGCTGCTGCGCCGGCAGGGGGAGGTCCTCTCCCGCACCGTCCTGGCCGAGCAGGTCTGGGACATGAATTTCGACAGCAATACCAATGTCGTCGAAGTCGCCGTTCGCCGCCTGCGCGGGAAACTGGACGATCCCTTCGACCGGAAGCTTCTGCACACGGTCCGGGGGATGGGCTACGTGCTCGAAAGCCGGGAAGAATGAAACCGGCGGCCCCTCGTTCGCTGCGCCGGTGGCTCTCGCGAGGGCTTGCCCTCCTGACCCTCGTCGGCTTGGGTCTGGTCTGCGCAGCCGTGTATGTGGCCACACACTTGAGTCTGGCGTCCCGGCAGGCGGTTTCGCTCGAGCAACATCGTCAGGTGATTGAACATCTCGTTGAAGAGCTTACGACCCCGGGCGACCTGGCCATCTTGCGTCACAAGCTCGACGACTTTTTTGCCGGTCGATCCGATCTGCGCTTGCGCCTGCGCTCCGCATCGGGCCAGTGGGTCTACGGCGCCGATGATCGAGGCCTCCTCATGCTCGCAAACGAGAAGCGGGTGGTCTTCGAGATCGCTTCTCCAACACATCCCTTCGCCCTGATGCAGGCAGAACTGACGTTGGACGTTTCATCCGACGATCAGTTGCTGCGCGGACTTGCATGGACACTGGCCGCCTGCGCCTTGACAGGCACGATCGCGATTTCATTGGGAGGAGCGTGGCTGGTGCGTCGAGCGCTCGAGCCGGTCAACGAACTGGCGCAACAGGCGATGCGTCTCGTGCCCGAACGGCTCGCAGAACGGCTCGACGGCGCCGCGCAGGCAGAGGAAGTGCAGCCGCTGGTTCAGCAGTTCAACGCCGTGCTCGAACGCTTGCAGGGAGCGTACATCCAATTGGAAGGTTTCAACGCAGACGTCGCACACGAACTGCGAACCCCCTTGACGACGCTGATAGGGCAGACGGAACTGGCGCTGAAGGGCAAAGGTGACGCGGCTGAGCTTCGCGACATCATGGGTTCAAACCTCGAAGAGCTACACCGTCTTTCGAGTCTCGTGCACGACATGCTGTTCCTGTCCAATGCGGACCGGGGCGTCAAGGCACGCACCCGCACGATCAGCAGTCTTGCCGCGCTTGCGCGTGAAGTCGCCGAGTACCATGAGGCCCCGCTGCTCGAGGCGCGGCTCACGATCGGGATCATTGGCGATGCCGTAGCGTGCGTCGATGGTCGTCTCGTTCGGCAGGCGCTGTCGAATCTTTTGTCGAATGCCACCCGATACGCGCAACCTGGCACGACGATCGAGGTCGATATCCACGAAGCGGCGCCGGGAGAAGTCGCGTTATCCGTTACCAATACGGGTCCCGAGATTGCCGAAGAGCACCTTTCTCGCCTCTTTGACCGTTTCTACCGGGTCGATGCTGCGCGCAAGCATGGCGAGGATAACAACTATGGCTTGGGCCTTGCGATTGTTGCCGCGATCGCGCGCATGCATGGGGGGCGGACGTTTGCTCGTTCCTCTCAGGGAATGACGACGATCGGATTCTCGGTTCCGTACAGCGACCGGTAGCGTTGGTCAGCGCCCGTTTCGCAGCGGCTGCTCGCATGCACGATACTTCTCCTCCACCGATGTTCCGTCCCTCAGTCCGTGCGTTCGGTCGGGCGCAAGAGGCGCAGGCCGTTGAACACGACGAGCAGGCTCGCGCCCATATCGGCAAACACGGCCATCCACATCGTGGCCGACCCCAGAAGAGCGAGCACCAGAAAAACGCTCTTGATGCCGAGCGCCAGGGTAATGTTCTGCCACAGTACCGAATGCGTGCGCCGCGACAAACGGATCGTCTCGGGGATACGGCGCAGATCGTCGTTCATGATCACGATGTCAGCCGCCTCCATCGCCGTATCGGTGCCCGCCGCGCCCATGGCGATCCCCATGTCGGCCTGAGCAAGTGCCGGCGCATCGTTAATGCCGTCCCCTGTCATTGCCGTAGGACCATATTGGCGCTGCAGGTCGCGAATCGCAGCGAGTTTGTCTTCAGGCAGTAGATTGCCGCGGGCATCCTCGATACCGGCCTGCGCGGCAATCGACCGTGCGGTCGCTTCATTGTCGCCGGTCAGCATCACCGGGGTGACCCCCAGCGCACGCAATTCGGCAATGGCAGTCCGGGACGATGCCTTGATCGTGTCCGCGACCGCGAACAGGCCCAGCACCTTCGTCGACGAGGCCAGCAGCGTGACAGTGCGTCCTTGCGATTCGTGCTCCGCCAGCCGTGCCTCGAGTTCAGCACTGCACTGGCCGCGATCTTCGATCAAACGGTGGTTACCCAGAGCATGGACGTCGTCGCCGACGCGCCCCTGAACACCGCGCCCCGCAAGGGCATTGAATTCGTCGACGGCCTCCAGCGGGTGATCGAGCCCGGCCGCAATGGCTTTCGAGACCGGATGGTCCGAGTGGGCGGCAAGGCTTGCGGCAAGGCTCCCGGTTCGCTGCTCGGTATGGTCGGCGGCGATGGCGTCGAAGGCCACGAGGCGTGGCTTGCCTTCGGTCACGGTGCCGGTCTTGTCAAGCGCGATCGCCTTGATCTTGCGCGCATCCTCGAGGTACGTTCCACCCTTGATCAGAATGCCCCGTCGTGCAGCCGCGGTGAGCCCGCTCACGACGGTCACCGGTGTGGAGATGACCAGCGCGCAGGGACAGGCGATGACGAGCAGGACCAGCGCCTTGTAGAGCGCATCAAGCCATGGCCAGCCGAATCCCAATGGTCCGACGATCGCCACCGCCAGCGCGATCACGAAGATGGCGGGCGTGTAGATCGCCGCGAAACGGTCGACGAATCGCTGCGTGGGCGCCCGCGTGCTCTGTGCTTCTTCCACAGCATGAATGATGCGTGCCAGCGTCGTATTGCTCGCCACGGCCGTCACGCGACATTCGAGCAACCCGGTTTCATTGATCGTCCCGGCAAAGACGAGATCGCCGGGTTGCTTGTCGACGGGAATACTTTCGCCCGTGACCGGCGCCTGGTTGATCGCACTGTTTCCGACGGTCACGACACCATCAAGTGGCACACGCTCGCCGGGTTTCACGCGAATGATGGCCTCCAGGTGCACCGAGGCCGCCGCGACGCGCACCCAACTTCCGTCCGCCTGCCTCACCTCGGCTTCGTCAGGGGCCAGGGCCATCAGGCTCGTGATCGCATTGCGTGCCTGGTCGACCGCGCGCGCCTCGATCAACTCGGCGATGGCATAGAGCGCCATGACCATGGCCGCCTCGGGCCACTGGCCAATCACGAATGCGCCCGTGACGGCGACGGACATCAGGGCATTGATGTTCAGGCGAGCACGACTGAGCGCGACGAGCCCCTTCTTATAAACGCTCAAACCCGACAAGCCGATTGCCGCAGCAGCAAGGGCCATACCCACGACCTTGACCAGGAGGGTTGCCGGTGCAAGGTAGGCCAATGCTTCAGCGCCCACCGCCAAGATCAGGGCACCCATCAGCCGCGCGAGCCCAGCTCCGATTCGCCGATCGTCGTCAGCGGACTCGGCTTGCAACGTCTGGCCAGACTGCCCCGCATCGACGAGATTGATCTCGAAGCCCGCCGCACGTATTGCATCTTGTGCCTGTTGCTGCCCGGCCGCGCCGGCCGTGATCATAAGCGTGCGCGTACCCAGCGCGAAGCCAAGCCGGCGAACCCCGACGACCGACGACAGCGCCTGCCTGATCTCCATCTCTTCGGTAGCGCAATCCATTGCCGGAATGCGATAAACCGTATTCTCGGCCGCCGCGCCGGGCAAAAGCTCCTGCGACGGCGTCGCGTCCTGCGCGCATGCACCCCCGACATTGCAGAGCTGGGTATCTTCAGTCACTTTGTTCATGATCACGCTCCTTGACGCCATTGAAAACCCTGTAGTGACCACAGAGTCAACCACTTACCCTAATCAGCGCCTCCTCGGTCGGGCAGTCCATGTGGGTGATGACGAAAACGGATTGCTTCATGGTGGTCCTGCACGAGGAATGCAACGGTCGCTCGCGGGGCATGACACCGAAGTGACCACCCCGGGACGGCTCACTTCGGCTGCGGCTGCTGCGACATCCACTGCTGATGCTGCATCATTTGATCCATCATCATCTGCTGCATCGGCATGTATTGCTCCATCATGAATTGGCGCTGCTTGAGTTGCTCGGGCGTCAGACGCCGGTAGTCCCCCCACATGGGCCCGCCCATCATGCGGCCGCCCATACGGCCCTGGCCCATCATCGGCGCCCCGCCGCAACACCCCATCATCCCCGGTGCCCACATGCCGTGCATCATCTGCATGTTGTTCTGCATCGTGGTCCAGTGGTCCTGGAGCAGTTTCTGCCGCGCCTGGGGATCCTCCGTCTGGCGGATCCTGTCCATCTGCTCCTGCATCGCTCTCATGTTCTCCTGCACCTGCGCCATCTGCTTGTCAAAGTCCGTCGTGCCGGGGGCCTCCTGTTTCGTCTGCCCGCCCGCGCCGGCTGGCGGGTCGGCGGCAAAGAGGGACGGCGCCGGCATCGCGAGGGCCGCGGCCAATCCCAACGTGATCAATGGTTTCATCTTGCGCTCCTTTCGAGGGTTCCCTGAGTCCTGCCCGCTGCGGCAGTGTCAACATTGAAAACCCTGTAGTCGCTCCGGGGTCAACGGCTTAGCATGAGCAATCGTGCGAGGAGGTGTCATGCGGATCGGAGAACTTGGCCAGGCGACCGGCGTCGATGTCGAAACGATTCGCTACTACGAGAAGGCGAGGTTGCTGCCGCCGCCCGCCCGGGCAGCGAATGGCTACCGCGCCTACGGCGCGGCACACCTGGAACGCCTGAGCTTCGTCCGCCACTGTCGGGCGCTTGACATGTCGCTTGCGGAGATCAGGCACCTGCTCGATTTCGTCGCCCACCCGGAGGCCGATTGCGGTGAGATCAACCGGCTGATCGACGAGCATCTCGGACGGGTGCGGGCGCGGTTGAAGTCCCTGAACGCCCTGGAGAATCAGTTGGTGGCGTTGCGGGCGAGCTGCGGGGCCGGGCACGTGGCTGCGGACTGCGGCATCCTGCACGAACTGGAGGCCGCCGCCCATGGCGAGGCGTGCGTATGCCATCCGGCGGGGAGAAAACATCCAGCAGTGACGACGCAAAAAGCGAAGGAACGTTGATCGGCGCTGCGTTGCGGCGGCTGGTCAACGAGTCTTAACGTACGATTTTTTCCCGTTTTCTGAGACGACCCTAAGATGAAAAAGATGATGGCTCAGATGGGCTCGGGCGGCGAAGGCCCCATGGACATGATGCAGAAGATGATGGGGCAGATGGGAAGTCAGCCCGGCGGCGAGGCCGGCAACCCCATGCAGCAGATGATGGGAATGTGCTCGGAAATCCTGGCGGCCATCCACAAGACAACGTCGATGGCCGCGCTTGCTACGCCCGAACTTCACACCCTGTTCGGCGAGTGGATGGAAAGCCTGGAACGTGAGGCGCTCGCGGCACTGGACGACCAGGGCGCGGCAGATGCAACGGCCCTGGCGACCAAGCTCAAGATCAGCGAGGCAAGCGCAATTCATGTTGTTGCGCACCTTGCCAGCAAGGGCAAGGTAAGTCTGAGCGTCCGCGCCACCGGGCAAGGTGCGCCGTGAGTCCCATTGTCCTGGAGTCCGTGTTGACGTGCCCACGCTGTGGATATGCCCAGCAGGAAACCATGCCGACCGACGCCTGCCAGTTCTTCTACGAGTGCTGCAACTGCAAGGCGTTGCTGCGCCCCAACCCCGGCGACTGCTGCGTGTTCTGTTCCTTCGGCTCGGTGAAATGCCCGCCGATTCAGGCGCAGCGCGGGTGTTGCGGGTAGCGCCCAGCTTTCACCGGCATCATCGACAGCCCGCCTTCGCGCGGGCTGTTTGCATCGTGGGGCTGAGGAACGGCTTAGCGTACGATTTTTTCCGTTTTCTGAGACGACCCCTTAAAGGGCACCTTCGGACCTTAGCGTACGATTTTTCCCGTTTCGTGAGCTGACCCCTTCCAGC
>DIME01000080.1 GCA_002425405.1 Candidatus Accumulibacter vicinus | reverse complement strand
GGTAAACAGGGGGTGGTCGCTGTTTTCGCCAACGGTTGCCCTGCTAACCGAAATCGACCTCTTGATCGTCTGGGCTTTCGGCATCTGGCAGATCGCCAAGGATCAGATCACCGTCGGTGTACTCACCGCCTTCCTCGCCTACATCAGTCGCTTCTACCTGCGTCTCGATTCGATGAGCCGCATCGTTTCGGTGACCCAGAAGGCCGCGGCCGGCGCCAAGCGCATTTTCGACATTCTTGACCATGTCTCCAGCGTTCCCGAGCCGACGCATCCGGTGCACCTGCCGCAAGTCTCGGGACGCATCGAATTGCGCAGCGTCGGCTTTCGCTACGGGACGCGCAGCGTGACCCGCGACATCAACATCGTCATCGAACCTGGCGAGATGGTTGGCCTGGTCGGACACAGTGGCTCCGGCAAGAGCACGCTGGTCAACCTGATCTGCCGTTTTTACGACGTCAGCGAAGGTGCCATTCTGATCGACGGTGTCGACATCCGTTCGCTACCGGTTGCCGAGTACCGCAAACATATCGGCCTGGTGTTGCAGGAACCGTTCCTGTTTTTCGGCACGATTGCCGAAAACATCGCCTACGGCAAACCTGCGGCGACACGCGCCGAGATCGTCGCGGCCGCTCGCGCTGCACACGCGCATGAATTCATCCTCCGCCTGCCGCACGGTTACGACTCGCTCGTCGGCGAACGCGGGCAGGCGCTTTCTGGCGGCGAAAGGCAGCGCATTTCGATCGCGCGCGCGCTGCTGATCGACCCGCGCATCCTGATTCTCGACGAAGCCACTTCATCAGTGGATACCACCACCGAGAAGGAGATTCAGAAAGCACTCGACAACCTCGTGCGCGGACGCACGACGATTGCCATCGCGCATCGCTTGTCCACCCTGCGCGACGCCAATCGACTGGTCGTTCTCGACCGTGGCAGCGTCGTCGAGGTCGGCAGCCACGACCAGCTGATGGCTTGCGAAGGCCACTACTACCGCCTCTATCAGGCACAGGCGCGCAACGTCGACACCGAAGACGAACTGCGCAGGCTGGAGATCAACGCCAAGGATGAGGAAGAACGCGAATGACCGAAACGCATGACTATCAGTTACGCCGTAATTGCTTTGGCAAGCTCGAATTCATTGGTGCAGACGGTGAAATCCATGCCGGGGTGGTGCCGGTGCGAGCCTTTCCGATCAGCGCCCCCGCTGACGGCATTGCCCTGGTCGACCCTTACGGCCATGAACTGGCCTGGATCAATGAACTCGGCGACCTGCCAGAAGAGCCGCGCAAGCTGGTAGAAACCGAGCTTGCCCAGCGCGAGTTCATGCCCGTGATCACACGCATCGTCAGCGTTGCGAGTTTTGCGACGCCGAGCACCTGGCAGGTTGAAACCGATCGTGGTGCGGCAACGCTAATCCTCAAGGGTGAGGAGGACATTCGCCGCCTCACCCCGCCGGCACTGCTGATCACCGACAGCCATGGCATTCACTTCCTGATTCCTGACCGTTCTGCGCTTGATCAACATAGCCGGCGCATTCTCGACCGCTTCCTGTGAGGCACGTCACGGCAATCGTTTTGCTGCGCCGTCAGCCGATTGACGCGAGCCACGTTATTTCGACAATAATTCCGGCTTGGCTGTCCGCCTGCCTTGCGCCTTTCTCGCGCCGACGCGCGCCAACCTCCCCGTGCCTGGACTGACGACATGAAAACGAAGGACATCAAGTTTCTCGAGATCCGCTACCTGCGTGGTCCGAACATCTGGACCTACCGTCCGGTCATCGAGGCGGTCGTTGACATCGGCGAACTCGAAGACTTCCCGTCGAACACCATCCCGGGCTTCTATGATCGTCTGACGGCCCTCCTGCCCTCACTGATCGAGCATCGCTGCAGCTACGGCGAGCGCGGCGGCTTTCTGCGGCGCGTCCAGGAAGGCACCTGGCCGGCGCACATCCTCGAACACGTCACTCTCGAACTGCAGAACCTGGCCGGCATGCCCGGCGGCTTCGGCAAGGCACGCGAGACCTCGACGCGCGGCGTATACAAGGTGGTGGTGCGCGCCTGGCACGAGGATGTCACCCGCTCCTGTCTCTATGCAGGGCGCGATCTGCTGCTGGCGGCGATCAAGGACACCCCCTTCGATGTCGCCGGCACGGTCGCACACCTCGCCGACCTGGCCGAGCGCAAGTTGCTTGGGCCGAGCACCGGTTGCATCGTCGAAGCGGCGACCGCCAAGGACCGCCGCATTCCGGCGATCCGCCTGCTGGCCACCGGCAATCTCGTGCAACTCGGTTACGGCGCCCGCAGCCGACGCATCTGGACCGCCGAAACCGACCGCACCAGCGCGATTGCCGAGGGCATCTCGCGCGACAAGGATCTCACCAAGACCCTGATCAAATCCTGCGGCGTGCCGGTCCCCGAAGGACGCCTGGTCGATAGTCCCGAGGATGCCTGCGAAGCCGCCACAGAGATCGGTTTTCCGGTGGTCGTCAAGCCGTCGGACGGCAACCACGCGCGCGGCGTGTTCACCAATCTGATGGCCCGGGAAGAAGTCGAGGCTGCGTATGCCGCAGCGGTCGTGGAAGGCAGCGGTGTCATCGTCGAACGCTACGTGCGTGGCTCGGAGCATCGCCTGCTGATCGTCGGCGGCAAACTCGCCGCCGCCGCCCGCGGCGAGGCCGCCAAGGTCATCGGTGATGGCCGATCAACGATCAACGAACTGATCGACAGCCAGATCAACTCCGACCCGCGCCGCGGTGCTGCCGAGGAATTCGTCCTCGACATCATCGACCTCGCCGACAATCCGGTGGCCCGGCTCGAAGTGTCGCGCCAGGGATTTACCCCGGATGCCATCCCGCCGGCGGGTCGCGAGGTTCTGATCGTGCGTAGCGGCAACCATACCGACGACGTCACCGACCTCGTTCACCCGGAAACCGCGGCCACGGCCTCGCTCGCCGCCCGCATCGTCGGACTCGACATCGCCGGCGTGGACCTGGTCTGCGAAGACATTGCACGACCGCTCGATGAACAGCGGGGGGCGATTGTCGAGGTCAACGCCGGCCCCGGCCTGCTGATGCACCTCAAACCGGCCATTGGTCAGCCACGCCCGGTCGGTCGCGCCATCGTCGATGAGTTGTTCCCCAACGGCGACGATGGCCGTATCCCGGTGGTCGGCATCACCGGCAGCTTCGGCAAGACGACCGTTGCCCGCCTGATTGCGCGCCTGCTCTGCCTGTCCGGAAAACAGACCGGTCTGGCCTGCAGTGACGGCCTGTTCATCGACCGGCGCTGTATCGACCAGGGCGACAGCGCAACCTGGGGAGCTGCGCACCGCATCCTGATGAATCGCTCGGTCGAAGCGGCCGTCTTCGAAAACGGCAGCGACAGCATCCTCGGCGAAGGGCTCGCCTACGACCGCTGTCAGGTCGGTGTGATCACCAACGTCGAAGTCGCCGAACATCGCGGCCGCTACGACATCGAAACCCCCGAGCAGGTATTCACCGTTCTGCGCACGCAGGTCGATCTGGTACTGCCGGCGGGCGCCGCGGTCCTCAACGCCAGGCAGCCGATGCTGGTCGACATGGCGCCGCTCTGCGACGGAGAGGTGATCTTCTTCGCCATCGATCCCGACCTGCCCAGCCTCGTCGAACACCGGGCGCAAGGCAAGCGGGCGGTGTTCGTTCGCAATCGTCAGGTCATTCTGGCCAATGGCCAGGATGAAACCGCAATCGTCAGCCTG
Organism: Candidatus Accumulibacter vicinus; assembly: GCA_002425405.1. GTDB lineage: Bacteria > Pseudomonadota > Gammaproteobacteria > Burkholderiales > Rhodocyclaceae > Accumulibacter > Accumulibacter vicinus. The sequence continues at coordinate 8,965 of DIME01000080.1, read as the reverse complement.
CAGAACATTCCGCTGACCGACGGCGGACGTGTCGACTTCCAGATCGAGAACGTCCTGGCCGCCAGCGGCACCGCCTGGGCACTGGGCATCGGATCGGAAATCATCCGTACCGGGCTGGAAACCTTCTCCCTTGCCTGAGCCGGAAATCACCCGCAGCAGACCGGGCATTGCCTACCTGCCTGCGGACTGAACCAGAAAGAGGACACTGTTCATGGAAGTATCGCGTATCCGCGCGCTGCGCGGTCCCAACCTCTGGAGCCGGCACACGGCGATTGAGGCGATTGTCTACTGCGATGAAGAGGAGCGCAGCATCGACCAGATGCCGGGTTTCGAGACCCGTCTGCGCGAACGCTTCCCCGAGCTGGCGATGCTCAGGCCGGCAGGCCATGATGAGGCAATATCGATGGCGCAGGCCCTGGAGTTCGCTGCGCTTGGCCTGCAGGCACAGGCCGGCTGTCCGGTGACCTTCAGCCGCAGTGCGCAGACCCTGGAACCAGGCATCTACCAGGTCGTCGTCGAATATAGCGAAGAGGCCGTTGGCCGACTGGCCTTCGAACTCGCGCAGGATCTCTGCAAGGCAGCAGTCACGGCCACGCCTTTCGAACTCACCGAAGCGCTTGATCGCTTGCGCGAACTCGACGAGGACGTCCGCCTGGGCCCCAGCACCGGAGCGATCGTTTATGCCGCAATGGCACGCAACATCCCCTACCGCCGCCTGACCGAAGGCAGCATGGTGCAATTTGGCTGGGGTAGCCGGCAACGACGCATTCAGGCGGCAGAAACGGACCGCACCAGTGCCGTTGCCGAATCGATTGCCCAGGACAAGGAACTCAGCAAGGTCCTGCTGCACGCGGCCGGTGTCCCGGTTCCCGTCGGCCGGCCGGTGCTGAGCGCCGAGGACGCCTGGGCGGCCGCCTGCGAGATTGGCGCTCCGGTCGTCGTCAAGCCGCAGGACGGTAACCAGGGCAAGGGTGTTGCAGTCAATCTCAACACCCGTGAACAGATTGAAGCCGCCTACGCGATCGCTGTTGAGGTCAGCGACGAAGTCCTCGTCGAGCGTTATCTTCCGGGCCATGATTACCGCTTGCTGGTCGTGGGCGACCGGTTGGTCGCCGCGGCCCGACGCGATCCCCCGCTGGTCATCGGTGATGGGGTACACAACATTCGCCAGTTGGTCGAACGGGTAAACAGTGACCCGCGCCGCGGCGAAGGGCACGCCACCTCACTGACCAAAATCCGCCTCGATGAGGTGGCTCTGGCCCGCCTGGCCGATGCGCGACTGACTCCGGAATCGGTTCCCTTCAGAGGCCAGCGCATCGTCCTGCGCAACAACGCGAATCTCTCGACCGGTGGTACGGCAACCGACGTCACCGCCGATGTTCATCCCGAGTTTGCTGCGCAGGCGATTGCCGCCGCGCAGACCATCGGTCTCGATATCGCCGGGGTCGACGTTGTCTGTGACAGCGTCCTGCGCCCCCTCGAAGCCCAGGGCGGTGGCATCGTCGAAATCAACGCTGCGCCGGGATTGCGCATGCATCTGCAGCCTTCGTTCGGCAAGGGCCGGCCGGTCGGCGAAGCAATCATCGCCAACATGTTTGCCGCCGGCGACGATGCGCGCATTCCTCTGGTGGCCGTCGCGGGAACGAATGGCAAGACCACTACCGTCCGTTTGATCGCCCACATCCTGGGCCAGCAAGGTCTGCGCGTCGGCATGACCACCACCGACGGCGTCTATGTGCAGGGCCGGCGTATCGATACCGGCGACTGCAGCGGCCCCAAGAGCGCCAGGAATATCCTGCTCCACCCCGACGTCGACGCTGCCGTCCTTGAAACGGCACGCGGCGGGGTGCTGCGGGAGGGACTCGGGTTCGACCGTTGCGATGTCGCCGTGGTCACCAACATCGGTCTCGGCGATCACCTTGGGCTGTCGTATATCAGTACCGTCGAGGACCTGTCGGTCGTCAAGCGTGTGATCGTCCAGAATGTCAGACCGGGGACCGGCGTCGCGGTGCTCAATGCCGCCGATCCCATGGTCGCCCGGATGGCCGACTCATGTCCGGGCAGCGTCACCTTTTTCGCCTGTGACCGAAATCATCCGCTGATGGCGATGCACCGCGCGCAACGCAAGCGCGTTGTCTATCGCGACGGCGATTCGATCGTCGCTTCCGGCGGCGGTAACGAACACCGCATCGCACTGGCCGAGATCCCGCTCACGCAAAACGGCACCATCGGCTTCCAGGTCGAGAACGCAATGGCAGCGACTGCCGCCGCCTGGGCTCTGGGGCTCGATTGGTCAACGGTTCAGCGTGGCCTCGGCAGCTTCATCAACGACGCAAGAACGGCACCGGGGCGCTTCAATTTCTTCAGCTATCGCGGGGCAACGCTGATTGCCGACTATGGCCACAATCCGGACGCCATTCAGGCGCTGGTCAGGGCCATCGACAATCTGCCATCACCGCCGGGCAGCAAGCGTTCGGTGGTCATCAGCGGCGCTGGCGACCGGCGCGACGAGGACATTCGCCAGCAGACCGAGATCCTTGGGGATGCTTTCGATCGGGTCCTGCTGTATCAGGACCAGTGCCAGCGTGGTCGGGCGGACGGAGAAGTGCTGGCGCTCCTGCGGGAAGGTCTGAAAAACGCCCGGCGAACCTCCGAGGTCAGGGAAATTCGTGGTGAGTTCCTGGCCATCGACAGTGCGCTGGCCGAAGTGCAGGCAGGCGATCTTTGCCTGATCCTGATCGATCAGATCGAGGAATCCCTTGAACACATCGGCAGGCGAATCGCCGAGGGCTAGGCGTTCCGATGCGGCAGGCAGGTCGCCTCATCATGAGTGGGTGATCAACTGTAGACCCAGGAAAAGCCTCCGGTCGAGCCGCTGAAAAGCCGTTTGGTGGCCGCATCGGTTCTCCGTAGGCGCGCTTTCAAGTCCTTGTGTGGCAGATCGCTGAGCGGTGGATCGGCCAATCGAACCAACACGGCATTGATTCTCGTCTCCCCTTCAATACGATCGACGGTGCACGCCAAACCGTTACAGGACTGCTCTCTGGCAGCGACAACCTCGTTGATTTGTGTCTCCAGTGCATGCCACTCCGCGTCCTGTTCCTTGATCAGGCTGGATAGTTGCGAGAGCGTCCGCAGGGCCGGTGCGACCCGTTCCGAGAGCCGGCGCCAATTCAGTTGCTGTTCCGCGTTCAGAGTCAGTTCATGGCGGCGCAGCTTGCCGCCGATCAACAGGTAGCGGGTCACATCCTTTTCGCCACGCAAGGCATCGATTCTGGCGCGAGAATCCGCCCTCGCTTTCTCCAGCAGGGCACGCTTCTGTTGCAGGGTGGCGATCCGCGCCTCACAAGACGACAGGTCGGGCAACAGCACCAACAATACGTTTTCGAGTTCCCTGTGGGAACGGGCCAGACCGAGATGGATGCTCCTGCCGGCCAGAGCACTGGCTTCGGAGACCTCGACAGTCAATTCGTCGGCAACGATATCGCAGTTTCTCGCCTGCCCGACGACCACCTGACGACCCAGGATCACACAGTTGTCCACGTCCTGCACCCTGATGCAGCCATGCTGCGCAATCAGCGTCGATCCGGAGGCTCGTCCTTCGACGATGATGTCCCCTTGATCATTGCTGGCGCGCCCGCCGATCAGATTCTGTTTCAGGCAGACCAGACCACCGCTGGAAATGATGTTGCCGAAGACATCCGCATGAGCGGTGATGCTGCGGCACCGGACAATGCGCTTCTCCTGGATCTCGCCATGTTGTTCGTACTCCTCGCCGGTCAGCAAGAGGTCGCCGGTGGTGCGTAAACTCACGCCTTCATGGCTGATGATCTTGTCGGTCACAGAGAACTGATTGTTGTGCAGATCGATATTGAGAAAGCCGCAGACCGATGCCCGCAGGTATTCGCCGTCCTTTTCCCGGACGACATGGGTGCCGGGACCGGCCAGCGCCTGCAGATCGAAATCCTTGGGCGGTGATGCCGGCAGCGCAAGGCCAGCAATGTCACGCCCATCCACACCAGCCTGGCGCGGGATTTTTTTCGCCAGAGGCAGGCCGGCAGTGACCTGTGGGTAACGCGTCTCGAACTGTCGCAGATCGACCCGATCACCAAGCAGCCGCCGCGGTGCATTATTGCGGTGCAGCCCAGGGAGCAACTCGATGATTTCGGCATCCTTGCCGGGGACGTATGGCCGGTTGAGAGCGACCACCCGCTGCTCCGGCCTGTCAAGTTCGATGCCTTCACGAACTGCCGCGATGTCGATACCGAAACGCACCCCCTTCGCCCATGCCGCGGCGATGAATTCATCGATGTCGAGGTAGATGCGTGTCTCGGACGGCTGCTGCCCCTTGGCGGAATGCGCAGGGTGATTGCCCTGATCGACCGGGGCCGGATCACTCTCCGCATCGCAATACAGCGGTTCGAACAGATAGGACGCCTCGCCAGGTGTCATCTTGCAGGGTTTGTAGAGCGCCTGGCGCTCCGCCCGGAAAGCCGTGATGTCGGCAGCCAGGAAAACTTCCTCGTCGGCATCGTCGTGACGACCGATGGGGCCGTCGTAAAGCAGGGCCAGGAACTGTGGGTAATCCAGTCCCCGAAAGTAAAGTCCTGAGGCGACCACGCGGTTGACGAAGTCGGCAAAAGCGGTCGCCGATTCGAGTCGCGCGCGCCGGACGTACAAGCCGTTATCATGCTGAAGGACAAATCCCGAGAGTGCGATCTGTCCTTCCTGAAGGTCGGCCAGGTTGCCGATGGCACTTTGCGGTAATGGTGGCATGACGGCACTCGCATCCAGGATGGTGATTGAGACCCTCAGTTCTTGCACCCGCAGCGTAACAGAAACTGTCGGCTGCGGCACCCTGTCTGAAGGGTTTGTTGACTGACAGTTCCTGAGATTCGGTCATCGTGGGCGCAGTTGATCGCAGCTTGCCGCTTGCTGCGCTGGCAACGGCGATCATGAGCGGTCCTCCCGCTTCACGATCTGGGGCCGGGTTGTAGGAGGTGATAAACTAAGCAGCCAAACCAACGGAAAGCCACGCCATGCCCCGCTCCACTCTGAAGCTGCCCAACAAAAAGCCTGCTGCTGTCGTCGGTGACCTCCGGACAGCCACACGCAAACCGATTCGCGGCGGCTCCAAGACAGCAAAGCACAACACCGCGCGGCGTGCCGACGGCCAAGCAACAGCACCGGCTGCGCCGGGTGCCAGGCCCGGTCAGCAGACCAACCGACCGGCGCGTTTCCGCAGCGAATTCCCGAGGACTGCGGCCAGCCCGATCGAGCAGCTTGCAGCCGTCCTCCCGACGAGGCAGGAAAGCGCAGTGCCCGCCTCGGAACCGCGCAGCATAGCCACCGACCACCAGGCAGCCAGCCCGGCCCGGCCCGGCCAGCAGGCGAAGAAGACCTATCCACAACGTGGCATTGCCCGCAGTACCGGCGCGCGCGCCTTTCCCCCGGCGCCGCAGCGCGCCAGCCATGACGCCGTACGACCGGCGCCCGGCGATAGCGGCCCGCCAGTCGTTGCCGGACAAGCAGCGCAGAAACGACCGGCGGAGGCGGCTGCTGCCACGCCGGCAGTGACCCCCAGCACGCCGCACGGTTTGGCAAAGGAGTCGCCACGGCTGGCAAAACGGGTCAGCGAAATCGCCGCGTGTTCCCGCCGCGAAGCCGATGAATGGATCGAGAACGGCTGGGTCAGCGTAGATGGCGAGGTCATCACCCGCCTCGGTGCACGCGTCAACCCCAAGGCCAGGATCGAGATCGAGGATGCCGCCAGCAAGCACCCCAGCGAAAGCGTTACCCTCCTGTTCAACAAGCCGATCCACCCGGTCGCTGCCGGGTCCGCAGGCGAACGCGATGATGCCGTTGCCCTGATTCGTCCCGACAACCACTGGGCAGAAGACAGCACCACCTTCCGCTTCCAGGCCAGGCATCTGCGCGGCCTGGCGTTGGCCGGCAAACTCGATGCCGACGAGGGCGGCCTGCTGGTGTTCACTCAGGAAGGCAGCGTCGCGCGCCGCCTGACGGGGGGTGATGCAAGACTCGAGAAAGAATACCATGTCCACATCGCAGGCGAGTTGTCGTCGGCTGGCCTGGAGCGGCTCAGGCATGGACTGTCACTGGACAAGGTCAAACTGTTGCGCGCACAGATTTCGTGGTTGAACGAGCAAAAACTGCGTTTCGTTCTGCACGAAAGCAGAAAGCGGCAGATTCAGGGCATGTGCGAACAGATTGGCTTGCGCGTCACCGAGATCAAACGCGTGCGCATCGGCGGCGTTTCGCTCGGCAAGCTGGCTGTCGGGCACTGGCGCTATCTGCGCGCCGATGAGCGCTTCTGAAAAGGCCCAGCCGATGCCCGATCATCCCTCGCCACAGGATCTTGCAGGCTGGCTGGCCTTCATCAGCAGAGCCGAATTGCCCATCCTGCGCCAGACGGCGCGCCACCTCGACGAAGCGCGACAGCAAGTCGACCAGATCAGTGGTCGCGACATCACTGACATCGTGCTGCAGGATCCGCTGTTGGCGATTCGCGTGCTGGCCTACATTCAGGAGGTCAGCCACGGCCGCCTGCACAGCGACATCACGAACATTGCCAGTGCGGTGATGATGCTTGGCATCGACCCATTCTTCCGGAAGTTCGAACAGCCGCTCACCCTCGAAACGATGCTGCGCGGTCAGCGGCAAGCCCTGCTGGGCGTCCTGCAGGTGATCCTGCGAATGCAGCGCGCAGCGCGCTATGCACATGACTGGGCTTTTGCGCGACATGACATGAATGTCGAGGAAGTCGCCCTTGCTGCGCTGCTGCACGGCCTCGCAGAGAGTCTGCTGTGGTGTTTTGCCCCGGATCGGGCGATCGAGATTCGCTCCCGACTGCAGGCCGACCGCCGGCTGAACGACACCGATGTCCAGCGGGAAGTGCTCGGGATTGCGCTGGCCGATCTGCAATTGGCACTCTGCCGAGCCTGGCGCCTGCCCGAGCTGCTGACGACCCTGATGGACAGCGGCAATGCTGGTCTGTCCAGGGTTCAGAACGTGCAACTGGCGGTCAACCTCGCCCGCCACTCGACCGATGGCTGGAATCATCCGGCGATTCCGGACGACCTCAACGCCATCCAGAATTTGTTGCACATCAGCCGCGAGACGCTGCTCAACCGCCTGCAACTGCCGACCGAAGTCCTGCCCAGGTTTCTCGGCGAGGGCCAGGTCAGTTCGGAAAAAGGCGCCTCGGACAAACGCTTCTTCTAATTGTCCTCAATGGTTGAGCGGGCTGGCGGGCGGGGCGGGCCTCCGGCGGCAGTCAGCGGACGAGGTCAGCCGGTCACTGGTGATTGGCATTGGAAATCCTTCCGATGATTCGTCAGCTTGCTCATTGCGCATCAAGACTGCGAGGTGGTGGCCGGCAACTGGCGCTGCTGCGGTATAGTGCCCGCCTCATTCCGCTTGGCGACACGCCCCCATGCCACGTTTGCAACTCTTTGCCATTATCTTCATCGAAGGATTCTGCTCGCTTGGTGCCGAGGTCATCGCACTGCGCCAGATCATCCCGCACCTGGGCAGTTCGATCGTCGTCACCGCGCCGACCATCGCTTTCTTTCTGCTCGCACTGGCGCTCGGCTACCATGCCGGCGCGAAAATCGCCGAGGACTATCTCGAAGTGGTCGCCAGGAACTTCCTGATTGCAGCGCTGCTGATCGGGGTCGGTCTGGCGGGAGTCGGCGTCGACCTGATCTTCGCTGCGCTGCGGCCACCCGAAATCGCCTATCTTGCGCTCGTCACCGGCGTACTCTGCCCGGTCGCCTGGTTGCTCGGGCAGACCGTACCGATCCTCAGCAACCTGCTGCAGCACCAACGTGTCGGCGAGGCCAGCGGCCAGGCGCTGTACTACTCGACACTCGGCTCCTTCCTGGGTTCGTTGTCGCTGTCGCTGCTGGTCATGCAATGGCTCGGCGTTTCCGCAGCCATCGCGCTCTGCGCGCTATTGCTGGTCGTCGGCCACGCGCTGCTGCGTGGTCGCAGTTGGGCAACGGCCGTGGCCGGACTCGCCGTCGTTGCGCTGGTGCTGATCGCCAACACCTGGCTGCGCCCGCAGATCGAGACGGCCTACGCCAGCTATCTGGTGATGCCGGTCGAGTACGATGGCGCGATCAACGGGCGCGCCCTGAAGAACAATAGCTCATTCGCTTCATTGATCGACGAGGCCGAACCGCCGCGCTATGCTCGCTATATCCGGCATATCCGCAGCTTTCTGCTCGACGATCTGGGCTTCCGAAACCGCCGCATCCTGGTTCTCGGCGCCGGTGGTTTCACGCTGTCGCACCGTGAGGCAAGCAACCATTACACTTATGTTGATATCGATCCGGCGGTGCGTACCATTGCCGAGACCTATTTCCTCCACGAGGCGGCAAACGGAGAGTTCATCGCTGATGATGCCCGCCGCTTCGTGATTCGTACCGAGCAGCGCTTTGCGGCGGTACTGGTCGACGTCTATGGCTCGCATACGTCGATCCCCGGCCACCTCGTCACCCGTGAATTCTGGCAGGCGACGCGCCGGGTGCTCGAAGCCGATGGCGTGTTGATTGCCAACCTGATTCTTGACAGTGCCCTCGCCACGCCCTACTCGCGCAACCTGCTGGCAACCATCGAGAGCATCTACGGCCGCTGTGCCGTCGAAGTTCTGCAGAAGCAACAGCAGCTTGCCAATGTGGTCGTCATCTGCCGCAACGGCCAACCGCCGGAGCCGGTCAGCCTCTTCGTCGACGAACGCAACAGCGCCGATTTCGACTTCGCGCGTTCGCGCTGAGCGGCCGTTGCGCGACCAGATGTAAGCGTGACATCAGCCCGCCGACACGTCGCGTCACCGTTGCACCAGGCGAAAACCAGGGTGAATTTGTCCTTCGGGCCAGTATATCTGCCCAGACACGCGGTACTGGCCGCGCTTCAGACGAAGGGCGAGTCGCCGCGGACGGGG
>DIME01000053.1:1782-2536 GCA_002425405.1 Candidatus Accumulibacter vicinus | reverse complement strand
ATTCAGGCCACGGGTCAATTGGCGCAAGGCCGCCGTCTTGCCCACCCCCGGTTCGCCGGTGATCAGCCCGACGTCCGGCGAGTGCAACAACCACGCAAAGCGCTCGGCCAACTGTCCCAGCGTACCGTCATCCCACAGCTCGGCCGCTTGCTTGCCCAGCGGCGGATGCCGCAAACCAAAGTGTTGAAGGTCCACCTCACTCTCCTTCGGGGTCGTAGTACGGCTGATAGATCTGCTCGATCAGATTCGGGCCGCTCGCCCGTTTCTGGGGTTGGCTGACGTCCGCCGGGTCAGGCTGGCGTCGTTGGCGTGTGGCATTGGCCAGCGCATCGAGTGGCGTCGCCGCACCGAGCGCTGCCCCTTTCTCGTCCTCGACGCCGATCACCGTCTCGGTATGCGGATCGACCACCAGAGACACCGTTTTGCCCGACAGCTCGAAGGGCACCTCGAAGCGTTGTCCCTGATACGACACCGTGCCATCCTTCCTGACCAGTCGCTTGACGCGATGCTGGAACAGGGCATCGAGGCTTGCCGCCAACGGCCCCAACGGGCGAATCCTCGACAGGTCCTGCTGGTAACGGGCCAACGGCGTCATGCCGGCGAGACCGGCGTGCGGGCTGCGGTGATAGACCTGCTCAAGCCAGGCCCACAGGCGGGCATTGAGATCGTCCAGGCTGGCGATATGGCGCTCATCGAGTTCGCTGAGAAACTGATCGCGGCAGCGGCGGTGCCAGCGCTCCAACTTCCCTTTGCC
>DIME01000053.1:0-1430 GCA_002425405.1 Candidatus Accumulibacter vicinus | reverse complement strand
ACCAGCTTGAGCGGAATGCCGCGTTTGAGCACCGCCTGCTTGAGCACGCCCTCGATGTCCAGGGCAGTTTCTCCGGGGCAGAAGGCGCTGTGCGTGAGTAGCCGGGAGGCGTCGTCGAAGAGCGATACGAGATAGCTCTTGGCGAGTTTGCCGTCGATCGGCACGCGTGGGCCGTGCATCACGTCGCCGTACCAGATCGCCCCCGCTGTCGCGGCGACGAAGCGGCGTTTCTCCTCGGGCAGGCTGGCCGAGCCGGTGATCCGTGACAGGCCGTGCTGCTGCAGCAGACGGTGAATGGTCGACCGGGCCAGGCGGCCACGGGCGACGGTGCCGGTGGCTTCGAGCAATTGTCGAATCTGGCACAGCGAGCGCCGCGGGTTGTCGCGCTTGGCGGCGAGAATGGCGGCCTGGGTGGCGGCAGAAAGCTTCGACTGCCCGCGGTCGGCGCGTGCCTTGGGCGTCAGGCCATCAAGCTGGTGGAGGCGCCAGGCGTAGTACCACGCCTGAATCGTCTTCTCGCTCAGATAGCGCCGACGGGTGCCGGGGATGGCGTACTCGCGGCTAGCCAGCTCCCGGAGAATCTGTTGCAGTTCGCCACGTTCCAGCCGCTCGCGGCTGATCAGGGGACCGAGGACGGACAGGCGAAACAGGGCTTTCGGATCAATCGGGTTCATAACCACTCCTGGTGATAAATCGGAGCGGTGATCAAACCAGAACGGCCGTTCTAATGACAGGAGCAAACTGTGTGGGGTCCCCGCCCGGGCGGGGACCGTACTGTCTGCCGCTCGTTCGGGATCAGGGCATCATGGGACGCTGATCTCCCGATCAAGCCAGATCATGGCCTGTGCCAGGCCGATCGATTCGAATACCCGGCGCCAGAAAGCGCTGCCGTCGACCGTCCGCCCGAGGTCGGCAAAGCGGGCGCGCAGGTGAAACTCGAACAGCAGGCGGCGCTCCTGGAGCCAGGCCCACCAGCGGCCGGCGGTGCGCCGCTCGGGCGCCGCGCCGGGTGCACCGGGGCGATGGGGTGAACCGCTCAGTCGCTGCGCCAGGACCGCTTGCTGCACGGACCAGTCATACCAGCGGCGCGGCGCGATGCACGCCGGCAAACGCGAACACGTGCGCCGACATCCAGAGCAACAGTAGCGGCAGATCGGCACCGGATTGAGTGAGTCCTGCCCGGCTCGCCGGTCGGCCTTGCGCTCGTAGTGCCCGTGCTGCCAGAGAATCTTCAGGCCGCAATGCGGGCAGCACGACGGTCGATACGCTTCGGGGGTTTGCTTGATGGCCTCAAGATGCTGCTCGATGGTGTCGATGCCGGCTACAATTCGCTGCATGGGCTGGGCTCTTTTCTATGTGGTTTGTCTCGATAACTTCCCACGATAGCAGAGGTGTCCCGGCCCTTCTTTCGTTCACTTCGTCCCAGCCTC
>DIME01000180.1 GCA_002425405.1 Candidatus Accumulibacter vicinus | reverse complement strand
ACCGTGGCGTTCTCGGTGTTCTGGACGAGCGAGGCGCTCAGCTGCTCCATGCTGGCGGTGGTTTCTTCGACCGACGCCGCCTGTTCGCTCGACGACTGCGATAGCGACTGGGCAGTGGCCGACACCTGGCCGGAAGCGTTCGAGAGGTTGTCGGCGGCGCCGCGCACTTCGCCGATGATTTCCGCGAGCTTGGCGATCATCGTTTGCAGCGAGCGCATCAGACTCCCGACCTCGTCCCGGCCGGTCTCCTCGATCGCGATCGTCAGGTCGCCCGCCGCCAGCGCGTCGGCCGCGGCGACGGCGGCGGCAACTGGCCCGGTGATCGAGCGAGTGATCTAGTAGGCGAGTGCCGCTCCGATAGCGAATGCGAGGAGGGCCAGGCTGACGATCAGCACCCCGCTGTCATCGGCCAGTTTCTCGGCATCCTTGCCCGCCTTTTCCATCAACTCGGTCTGATAGTCGATGAGTTTCTCGACCGAATTCATGTAGTCAAGCTGCGACTTGCGCATGACGGTCAGCAGAAAAGGGCGGGCTGCCTCGATGTTGCGGTCCTTGACCATGGTGATGAATTTATCGCCGTCCGCGACGAACACCTGGCGCAGGGCCACCGTCTCATCGAGAAGCTTCTTTTCGGTGTCGGAAGCGGCCGCCTTCTGAAGTTGCGCCAAACGTTCCGCCACAAGCTTGCGCGCCTCGGCGATACGCTCCAGTTCCTTGTTCGCTTCGTTCGGATCCTTGAGCAGCAGCGCGTTACGCGAAGCGCGCGCGATCAGGTTCACGTTGTCGATGATGTCGTTGGACCATACGGTCTTCGGAAATTTGTCGTTGACCACGACGTCGAGTTGCTTGGCAAGCAGGTGGAGGCGCGTATAGGAGAGCGCCGTGACGATGGCCATGAGCAACAACACGACGCCAAATCCGACGCCAAGACGGATGCCGATACGAAGATTCTTGAACATGAGAGGTTCTCCTGTGAGGTTTGGGACAAAGAGCGTGGTCATGGAAGGCGGAAGCCGTGGTCGTCGGTCGGCCGACGACGATCACTTCTGGGTATTCCGGGAGGGGAAAACTGCGGATCTGGCGCCATTTCCGGTGTGCCGGCCGCGTCCGGCAGCCGATCTGCGGGCCGCGCCGCAGGTCATCGACCGGCAACACAGGCACCACCATGTCACTCGCTGCCTTGCGGCCGCGGCCGCAGCCGCATGCCGGTCACGCGCAGACCGGCTTCATCGCTCCAGGCGGCCGGTGGACACCAGCCGGCAATCCACGCGGGGATCTCCTCCGCCGGCATCGGCCGTGCAATGCCATAGCCTTGCGCCAGGTTGCAACCCAGGCGCAGCAATTGGCAGCCATGCGCGTCGGTCTCCACGCCCTCGGCGATCACCTCGCGCCGAAAGGCCACCGACAGGCCGATCACGCCCTCGACGATGGCCTGCGCGTCGGCATCGACCAGCAGGTTGCGCACGAAGGACTGGTCGATCTTCAGCGACTGCACCGGCAGATGCTTGAGATAGGTCAGCGACGAGTAGCCGGTACCGAAGTCGTCGAGCGAGAAGCGTACGCCCAGACGCCGGCAGTCTTCGATTCGCCGGGAGACTTCCGCGATGTCGTCGAGGGCGGCCGTTTCCAGGATCTCGAGCTCGAACCCGTCCGCCGGCAGCGCCGGATGTTCGGCCAGCACGGATTGCAGCCGGGCGACAAAATCCGGCTGCTGCAGGTGCCGCCCGCAGACGTTGACGCTCACCGGCAAATGCAGGCCGTGTTTGGCCCAGGCGCTGATCTGGCGTAAGGACTCCGCCATCACCCAGCGATCGACGGTGATCGCCAGTTCGCTGTTTTCGATCGCCGGCATGAAGCGGGCCGGCGAGAGTAAGCCGCGTTCGGGGTCCGCCCAGCGGATCAGGGCTTCGGCGCCGATCACCGCTCCACTGCGCATGTCGACCTTGGGCTGGTAATGCAGGCAGAATTCCCCGGCCGTGAGACCGGTTTCGGCGCGATCGAGCAGATCCCGATGGCCCCGGGCGCGCCGGTCGTAGTCGGCGTCGAACCAGTGGTAGCGGTGCCCGCCGGCCTGTTTGGCGGCGTACATCGCCTGGTCGCCATGACGCAAGAGAACCTCCGGATCGGCCTCGTCGTCGGGATAGATCGTCACGCCCAGGCTGGCCGCCAGCGGCAGCGGCTGACCGGCGATCGCAAAGGGGTGCTCGAGGGTGGCGAACACACGACCCAGGGCCAGTTCGCATTCCTCGACATCATCGAGGTCGCCGAGCAGCACCACGAATTCGTCGCCGCCCAGGCGTGCCACGGTGTCGCCGGCGCGCACGCACTGTTTGAGGCGCCGGGCCACCTCGACCAGGACCTGGTCGCCTCGCTCGTGTCCCCAGGTGTCGTTGAGCGGCTTGAAGCCATCGAGGTCCAGGTAGACGACCGCCAGTTTCCGCTGGTCGCGCCGGCTCTGCGCCATGGCCTGTTGCAGGCGGTCGGTGAGCAGGACACGGTTGGGCAAGCGGGTCAGATCGTCATGGTAGATCAGGTGTGCGAGCCGTTCCTCGGCCCGTTTGCGCTCGCTGATGTCGAGCGCCGAGAAAGTGACTCCCTTGCTCAGATCGTCGATGTCGAGTGGCGCCGAGCTGAGGACGATCCAGATGATCTCGCCGTCCTTGCGCTGCCAGCGCACCTCGACTGTCCCGACGCCGCGTTCGGCAATCTGGCGGTACTTTTCCTTGCCGACGCGAGCGTAGTCGTGGTCGTCGAGGTAGAGCAGGCGGGCGTCGCGCCCGCACAGATCGGCCGGCGAATAGCCGGTCATCTGGCACAAGGTCGGGTTGACTTCGAGGATGATGCGTCGGCTGACCAGCCCCATGCCGACCGGTGCGGCGCGAAAAATACTCTCCAGCTTCGCTTCGTTGCGCCGCAGTGTCTCCTCGCGCTGCTTGCGTTCGCTCAACTCCGCGCGCAGTCGCCGGCGACCCCAGCCGAGGCCCAGCAAACCCAGCCCCCAGACGGCACCGTAACCGCCTGCGGTAGCCATCACTTGTCCGTTGAGCGCTTGTCGATAAGGCTCCCAGGGCACGGCGACGCTGATGCCGCCCCGGATGTCGCCCTCGCGATAACCCTGCTTGGCATGGCATTTCAGGCAGGGCTTGTCGGCGATCAGGGGCCGCATGAAGCGCAAATGGGTTTGCCCGTCGATCGTCTCCAGCGAAACGGCTTCGCTCTGACCGCGTTCGAAAGACTCGAGCGCCTGTCTCTCCCAATCGTCGGGCGCGTTGGCCGGCCGGATGGGCTGCAGGCTGGTGATATGGCCGCGCACCCCGCTGGCAACGGCTTCCATTTCGTGCAACTGCCGCGTCATATAGGCCGGATTGATCAGCGTCAGCGTCCGCCCGGAGGGAGTAAGCACTTCCCGCTCGGGCACGTCGAGATAGGGATTGGGCGGGGTCTGCTCGGTCATCGGCGCATAGACGCCGCCGTGCCGGCTCGCCCAGCGTCGGAAAAGCACGTCCTTGTTGTGGCGTTCCTCGGCCAGATTCCTTGCCATCGCCCACGCCGTGGCCCGGCTTTGGTACACCTGCCCGCCGGCCAGCGCCAGGATCAGCAGCGTCCACAGCAGCGCAATGCCCCAGAACCAGGCGTCGAGATGGGTCGCCACTGCCAGCAGCGGGCGGCGGAATGGTGAACGCCCTCGCTCGCCGCGGCCTGGGGCGGTGGCCGGCGTGCGCACTGCGGAGGAACGCGCTTCGTTCAACGATGGAAACCTCTGGTGGCTGGGCAAGCGCTGCCGACGAATGACCGAATCGCCAGCCAGCCAAGCGACACCAGGTCTGCCGTTCTGCGCCACGAGTGTCCGCCAGGGCAGCCGGCACAACCGACGAAAAGCGGGTCGAAAGCTCAAGGTGGCGACCAGGGAATCCCCTGATCACCGACGAAGCACTTTAGCGCCCGGTGGGCAGGTCGAGGCATCCAGAATGTTCGGTATTCCAGGCGGGGAAAACTACGGATTTCGGGCGAATCAGCGGAAAGGGTCGACCAGGCCGCTGCGAATGGCGAAGCGCGTCAATCCGGCAACGTCGTGAATGTTGAGCCGTTCCATGAGTTGCGCACGGTGGGTTTCGACGGTGCGCAGGCTGACGCACAGCCGCTTGGCGATGTCGCGCGTCGTGCAGCCCTCGGCGACGAGTTGCAGGATTTCGCGCTGACGGGGGGTCAATAGCTCATTGCCGACCGCCGATGAGGCGGCGTCTTCCCGGCTGGCGGCCAGCCGCAGATAGTCGTCGAACAGGTGGCGAGAGACGACCGGGCTGAGCCAGCCCTGCCCGTTGCCGACGGCGCGCAGGGCGCGCTCCAGTTCGTCGACCGCGGCGTCCTTGACGACATAGCCGACCGCGCCGGCGCGTAGCGCCGCCAGCACGTAACCCTCGGTGGTGTGCATCGACAGGACGACGACGCGTGTCGCCGGCACCGCCTTGACGATCAGCGCCGTGGCGTCGAGGCCGTTCAACCCCGGCATGCTGATGTCGAGCAGCACGATATCCGGTTCCCTCTCGCGTGCCAGACGGACCGTTTCGCGCCCATCGCTCGCCTCGGCGATGACCTGGAAACCCTGGATCCCTTCGACCAGTTTGCGCAGACCGGCCCGCATCAGGGTATGGTCGTCGGCCAGCAAGACGCGCAGCGGTTTCACGACGCGGCTGGCAACAAGGGAAGCGTGACCGCGATGCGCACGCCCCTGCCCGGCTGGCTGGCGAGCGCGAATCTCCCGCCGAGCAGCGCGCTGCGCTCACGCATGCCGATCAGCCCGAGGCCCGACTGGAAACCGTAGGAAATCGCCTGCGGGTCGAAACCGCAACCATCGTCCGCGATCACCAGCGACAGGTCTCTGCCATCGACCGCCGCGTCGATCACGATGCGCCGCGCCTTGCCGTGCCGGATGGCATTGCTGACCGCTTCCTGGACGATGCGAAATGCCGCCGTTTCGAGCTCGGGCGACAGGTTGGCCAGGCGGTCATTGACTTCGACGACGCAGCCGGCGCGTTCGGCCTGACTGCGCGCGTACCAGCGCAGGGTTTCGGCCAGACCGAGGTCATCGAGGATCGGCGGGCGGAGTCGGCGGGCGGTGTCCTGGATGTGCTCGCGGGCGTACTGTGCGATCTCGATGCAGTCGGCCAGGCGGCGGCGATGACCGGCGTGCTCGACATCACGTTCGAGCATCGCCAGATTGACCTTGAGCGCCCCCAGTTGTTGGCCGAAGTCGTCGTGCAGCTCACGCGCCAGGGCGCGCCGCTCCTCTTCCTGGACCGACAGCAGCCGTTGCGAAAGCTGCCGCAGGCGCTCGTTGCTCTGTGCCAGGTGGAGTTCGGCGCGCTTGCGGTCGGTGATGTCGATCAGGCTCAGCAAGATCCGGGTCTCGCCGTTCTTCCGTATCCTTGCGGTCGAGCAAAGCGCGGTGAAGTCGCTCTCGACGTCGTCGATGCGCAGCCGCGTCTGGTACTCGATGCCGACATGGGGCTGCGCGGTGTCGATCGTGTCCTGGATGGAGCGCCGCAGCGTGCAGTTTCGACAGGCCGGCCCGAAGCCGCAACCCCGCGCATCGTCGAGTGCATGGACGCAACCCAGCAGGTCGCAGGCGCGGTTCGACAAGTTGATCGGGTTGTCCGGCCAACCGGTGCGCGAGCGAAAGAAAGCGTTCGCTTCGACCACCTTGTGGTCCGGGTCCAACTGACAGATCATCACCGGCACGGAATCGTAGACCCGCTGCAGTTCATTGCGGCTCTCGACGATGCGGCGTTCGACCTGCTTGCGCTCGACCAGGTCCATGGTCATCGACGCCAGTTCGCGCAGCATCGTCACGTCGTCGTCGGTATAGTCCTCCCGCTTGTTGCCGACACCGACGATCGCCACCACCGCTTCGCCGCGCAGGAGGGGAACCGTGAGTTGCCGGGTCAGCGCCGAGTGGCCCGGCGGCAAGCCCTTACGGCCGGGGAGGTGGGCGTAGTCGTTGTGGATGACCGGCGCGCGACGGTGGAAAGCCTCGACCCATACGCCCGCCTCGCCGATCGCACAGTGCTCCTGTAAAGCAGGCGCAGCGCACATCTGCAGCGTCTGGGACGACCAGGCCTGCCTGGTGAGCTGCTCTTGGTCGGCGTCCACGAAATGAAAAAAACCGATCTCGCTGGCGGTGAACGCTTCGGCGATGTCCAGCGCGGTGCGCAGCAGTTCTTCGAGAGTCCCGTTGCGGGCAAGATCCGACAGGTGCAGCCGCGCCCGCACGAGGACTTCGGCGCGCTGCCGTCGATGCACATCGCGCACGAAGGCGAAAAAGCGACGGCCGGCCAGCGGCCAGTACGAAACGTTGATCTCGGCGTGCCAGAGGCGGCCGCTTTTCGCACGATGCCGGGTCTGGAACAGATCGCTACCTTGCTCGACGACCCTTTCCATGTGGGCCATCACGGCCGCTCGATTTTCCTCCGCCTCCAGCTCGGCGACATGCATGCCGCGCAGTTCGGCGCGGCTGTAACCGGACAGGCGAGCATAGGTTTCGTTTGCCTCGAGCAGGTAGCCCTCCCGGTCGACCACCCAGAAGCCGTCCGGCGAGGTTTCGATGACCGCTCGATACTGTGCTTCGCTGAACTGGAGATCGCTTGCCGCCTGCTCGCGCGCCGCGAGCTCGGCCGACAATGCTTCGTTTTGACTTTGCAGTTCCCGGATCAGCCGGCAGGCGTCGTCGAAGGTCGCTGGCGGGCCGCGCCGGCGGTGGGCATCGTTCATGGACAACTCCAGGTGCTCATCGTGGTGGCGGGGTGGAGAATCCACCGGCAACGCCCGGAGTATAGGGATGCCCGGCGGGCGCTGTCAATTTTCGCCAGCGGCGACCACCGGTGGGTGTCAGGAACCCGGAACCTCGTCCCGCAGCACCTGGCGCAAACTGCGGCCGGCTTCGGCTGCCGCGACGCGAAACTCGGCGCGCAGTTGATCCGGCGAGCGATCTTCGGCCTGCCGCAGCCCGCTTTCACCCGCCGCCGCGACGACCGACAGATGGCTCGCGCCGACCGTTGCGGCAAGACCCTTGAAAGTGTGCAACAGGCGCGCCGCCGCCGTCAGGTCGCCACCTTCGAGGAGACGATCCAGTTCGTCCGGAGCACGCTCGAGCTGCTCCAGAAACGCGTTCAGGAGCCGACCATAGAGCAGTCTGTCGCCGTCCAGAGTGGCCAGTGCCGCGGCCACGTCGAGCACCGCGACCGGCGCAGTCGGCAGCGCGGGTTGCTGTGCTGCCGACCGCGCCGCCGGTGGCGTCAGGTCGCTTTCGACGCGGCGATCGACCGGCCGGACGTGTTTCAGCAGTACGTCGACCAGATTGGCGAGATTGACCGGCTTGCCGACATGGTCGTCCATGCCGGCCGCCAGGCAGGCGGTACGGTCCGAAAGCATGGCATTGGCGGTCATGGCGATCACCGGCAGGTCGTGCCGACCGAGTTCCTGGCGAATGGCGCGCGTCGCGGCGAAGCCGTCCATCACCGGCATCTGGATGTCCATCAGCACGGCATCGTAAGGCACTTGCGCCGTCCGCACGGCCGCCACCCCCTGCTCGCCATCGGCCGCGATGTCGATCTGAGCCCCTTGACTGGCCAGCAGTTCGCGCGCAATGATCTGATTCAGCTCGTTGTCCTCGACGACCAGCAGGCGCAGGCCGTCCAGCCGGCGCGGCTGGGCCGCCGCCGGCGGCGGACGGGCCGGCCTCGGCTGGCGGCCGGCGCGTGCCTCGAGCATGGCATCGAACAACATCGATGCGGTGATCGGCTTGACCAGGTAAGCGTCCAGGCCTACCCGATCCTGCTCGCTGCGCTGCAGCAATTTCTCGCGACTGTGCGCCGTCACCATGATGACCACCGGCGCGGCTTCGGGCGCCAACAACTGGCGCACCCGGAGCAAGGTCTGCCAACCGTCCATGCCCGGCATTTCCCAGTCGACGAGCAAGGCGTCGTAGTTGGGTTGCGCCGCATCGACGCGTGCTTGCACTCGGGCGACGGCCTCGGCACCGCTGCTCGCCACATCGACCTGCCAGCCCCAGGATCGCGCCATGGACGCCAAGACCGAAAGGGCCACCGGGTTGTCGTCGACGACCAGTACCCGCAGCGTCTCGGATGGCCGAACGGCTCGCGAGTCCGCCATTTTGCCGGGCTCGGCGGCAACCGCCAGCGTCAGGACGAAACGGAAGGTGCTTCCCTGGCCAAGCGCGCTCTCGAGCGACAGTTCGCCGCCCATCAGCGCCACCAGC
This sequence comes from Candidatus Accumulibacter vicinus, assembly GCA_002425405.1. Classification (GTDB taxonomy): domain Bacteria; phylum Pseudomonadota; class Gammaproteobacteria; order Burkholderiales; family Rhodocyclaceae; genus Accumulibacter; species Accumulibacter vicinus. The sequence goes on along the minus strand of DIME01000180.1, from coordinate 3,515 downwards.
CGGCGCGAGATGGCAAGGCCCAGACCGGTCCCCCCGAAGCGACGATTGGTCGAGGCTTCGGCCTGCGCGAAATCCTCGAAGACGCGCGCCCGGTTTTCCGCCGCGATGCCGATTCCGGTGTCGCGCACCGAGAAGGCCAGCGTGGCGTTTCCGTCGCGGCAGGCCAGCACCTTGACCTGCAAAACGATTTCACCCTTTTCGGTGAACTTGATCGCGTTGCCGCCCAGATTGACCAGCACCTGTTGCAGACACATCGAGTCGCCGACCAGCAGGCGGGGCATGACCGGGTCGATGTCGAACACCACTTCCACCGGTTTGGCGCCGACGCTGATCGACAGGATCATCGACAATTCGCGCAGCAGATGATCCAGACGGAAAGGTTGCGGGTCGATGCTCATTTTTCCGGCGTCGATTTTCGACAGATCCAGTACGCTGTTGAGCAGCTTGAGCAGCAAGTCGGCGGCGCCCGCGGCATTGCTCACGTAGTTGCGCTGCGTCGGCGAAAGCTCGGTGTGGCGCAGGAGCTCGAGCATTCCGAGCACGGCGTTCATCGGTGTGCGCAGTTCGTGACTCATGTTGGCCAGGAACTGCGACTTGGCCAGGTTGGCGTCTTCGGCCGCGCTTCTGGCCTTCTCGAGTTCGCTGGTGCGCCTGGCGACGCGCGTTTCCAGTTCGTCGTTGAGCGCCTTGAGCCTGGACTCGGCGCGCCACAGGTAGCCGGCGAGGGCGAGCAGGAGCAGCAGCAGCAGCAGACTCGACAGGCCGACCACCAGCGAGCGCAGGCGCCAGCCGGCCAGGGCATCGTCGACCGCGATGCCGGCGGCGACATAGAAGGGATAGTGCTCCAGCTGCCGGACACTGACGATGCGCGCCACGCCGTCGAGCGGCGACTGATGCCTCAGGGTCGCCGTCCTGTGGCCGGCCGTGATCGCCGCGCGGGTCGCACTGCCGGGCGGCAAGGGGGTGGCGTGGCTGCCGGTGAGCGCCGGCCAGCGGATGACCGGCGTGAAGGTGTCGCTGCGGAAGACACCAATCGCGCCCTGCGCGCCGACGTCCAGCGACTGGAACAGCTTCTGGAAGAACTCGAGTTCGACCGAGGCACTGACGACGCCGCGGAAGGCGCCCTGCTCGTCACGCATGGCCTGGGCGATGAACATCGCCGGTCGGCCCGTGATACGGGAAATCACGACGGACGAAAAGAACACCCCCGGCTGCGCGCCGTCGCGCGACTGGCGAAAGTAGTCCCGGTCGGCTGCATTCGCCCGTGGTGTGGTCTTGCTCTCGGACGAGTAGATGAGGTCACCGTCGGTATCGAAGACCCGCAGGCCGACGAGTTCCGGAAAATTCACTCGGCGTACGTCCAGCCCGGCATCGATCGCCGCCGCATATTGCGCTACCGCGGCCTTGCTCAGCGCGGCCACCGGCAGGTCGTGCGCGAGTTCGAGAACGTGCGCCTCGGCCCGGCGAAAAGTGGCGTCCAGACGCGTCTCGATGAGCGCCGCATTGTTGCGCGAGGTGGTTTCCGCAAGGCGGATGGCTTCCTCGTAACCCGACCAGATCAGGTAGGCAATGAGCGCGATCACCGCCAGCGCGCCAGCGCCAAAGACGCCGATGGTCCTGCTTCGCTTGTCCATTTTCAACGCTTTCGTCCATGGAGGGGTACTTCAATGTGCATTTCAGTGACCGTGGCGTGGTGACCGACTTCGTCCCCAAGGGCTGAAAGCGCATGCGCCGAGCGGATCAATCCGTACTCAGTTTTGCAAGAACCGACAGATTTCCGCGCTGCAAATCCGCCCGGATCGGCGTCAGGTCGGCTCCGGCCTGCACGACACGGGTGAAGTCCTTGGCCGAACGCGGCGGGCCGACGTACAGGGCGCCAACCAATTCGCCCTGGCGCAGGATCAGGCGCCACCAGGCGGCGTCGTTCGGCCCCGCCGTGTATTCTTCATCGCCAGGCCTGGCAGCGATTTCACCAAAGCTGCGCAGGTCGATCCCGTCGCACTTGAGCTGAAGGACGATGCGTGGCGCCTGATACGGTTGCTTCCTGCCGAGCAGTGCGTTGGCGGCCGTGACCGCCTGGGCGGCGCCGACGGTCCACAGGCCGCCGATGGCACCAGGCAGTTCGGCGACGTCGCCGACGGCGTAGATGTCGGGGTCGCTGGTGCGCATGCACGAATCCACCTTGACACCGCGGCCGACTTCCAGTCCGGCGGCGCGGGCCAGTTGGGCGTTGGTGCCGATGCCGAGACAGGCGACGAATAAATCCGCCCGCGCGCACGGCCCATGCGCCAGCCAGGCGGCGCGCAGCGTCGCACCCTGGCTTTCCCAGCGGCTGATGGCGACATCGGTGAGAACCTGGATACCGATGCCTTCGAGGTAAGCCGTGAGTCGGGCGGCGCCCTGATGGTCGAGCTGCGCGTTCATCAGACGATCCGATCGCTGCAGGAGCGTGACCTGCAGCCCGAGGTGATGCAGGGCGTCGGCCGCTTCGACGCCGAGTACGCCGCCGCCGACGACCAGGGCGTGACGGGCCCGCCGCAGCTGCACGTAATTGCGCAGTGCCTGCGCGTCTTCCGCCGAGCGCAGGACGAAGGCGTTGTCGAACGATAGGAAGTCGGGGTCCGGTGTCGTGCAGTGGGCCCCGGTGGCGAGGATCAGCTTGTCGTAGGGCAGGGATTCGCCGGTAGCCAGGAGAACGGTCTTGCTCTGCCGATCCACCGCACGGGCGATCGAATTGCGCCAGACCTCGACGCGGTTCCTGGCGTACCAGTTATCCGGGATCAGTTGCAGTCCGTCCATGCCGGTGCGGCCGTAGATCAGCCGGCCGATGGCCATGCGGTTGTAGAAGTGGAGCGGTTCGCTGGTGATCATGTCGATCTGTAGCGAGGCGCTCAGGCGGCGCAATTGTTCTGCGGTGCTGGTGCCGGCGATGCCGTTGCCGATGATCACCACCCGGGAAATGCCTGTGCCGAGCGCATGGTCGACTTCCGGCGCGACGGGTGCTGCCTCGGTTTGTTCCGCTGCGCTGGCGTTCGGGTCGCGGTCGATGAGCACCGGGCCGCTGACCCGGCACATGCACGCCAACCGTGCTTTGCCTTCCAATCCGAGTCGGCGCAGCGTCGCCAGTTCGTCGTCACCGGCCGGCGACAGGTGCTTGCTGCCTGCGCAGACGACCACCGCATCAGCACCGCAGAGGCCGGCGCGGCAACCGTAGTTGATCTTGAGACCGGCGCTCTCGATGGCATCGAGAAGGGTGGCGCCTTTCGGGACCGGGAAGGCGACCTTCGTTTCCCGGTCGGTCACCTCCGCCCCCTGCTTGCCACCGAAACGGGTATGCATCTGCGTCTTGCCGCTCGGCTCCGCTACGCGCTGTGCAGGTTGGGCGGCGGCTTTGGCGAACAGGCCCTCGGCGTAAAGGCTGGCGCCGAGCAGGATCAGCCCGCCGAGCACGCCGACGCCGCGGCTCGCCGCGGTCAGCCATTCCGGCGCCGTGAAGGAGAGGAAGTGGGCGAGGG
>DIME01000026.1 GCA_002425405.1 Candidatus Accumulibacter vicinus | reverse complement strand
GTCGCGGCACGAACATTGCCGCTGGAAGTGGTGATGCCTACCAGGTAAACTGCCTGGTCACCCATCTGTTCACGCATCAGTTGGCCGATCGACAGTTCACCCGCCAGCACCTGATCGGTCGCACGGGCGTCCCCCTGATGGGTGTTATGTGCCCAGACGACGATCTTGCCGTGTCGTTCGAGAAGTATCTGCAGCGACTCGGCGAGAAAGCGCTCGCGCAGATTCCAGGACTCGCGAGCGCCGAGTGCATACAGTGTCCGGTAGTAGGCTTCAGCTCCGGCGATCGCGCGCGCGCTCATCAGCGCGGCAAACGCGGCCGGTGCCGGATCGGGTCCGGCCAGTTTGCGCATTTTCGTGAGGCGGGATTGCACCGGTCTTTCGCAGGAAGGCATGGCTCCGTTGGCCACGTCGCGGCCATAGAGGTGTGGATCTAGCGGCGGCCGGAGGTATGGAGCGAAGCACCGGTAGTCGCGTCTGGCCCGCCTGGCGGCCGGCGGATCGTATGCCTCAAGGTAGCGCACGACCTGGATGATCGCTTCCGGGACACCATACAGATCCATTCCGTATACCGAGATGGCCGGACTGGCGGGCGGCGCACGCTCGTTCAATTCCTTGAGATGTTCGAGAAAACCGGCGAACTGTTCATTTCGCCACACCCAGCGCGGGAAATGCTGAAACACGCGCAAGGCGGTTGTCGCATCCGCTGCGCGCAGCCTCCCCTGGACGAAATCGTCGAGTTGTGTTGCCGGCGCCCAGCCAGCTTCAAGGACCAACGCCCGGAAGCCTTTCTCATTGATCAGTCGTTGCGTGATGCGGGCACGTTCGTCGTAGAACTCGGCGCTGCCGTGTGTCGATTCGCCCAACAGGACGATGCTCGCATCGCCGATCGAAGCGAGCAGTCGGTCGTAGTCGCCGACGCTGTGGGTGATGGCACGAGCGTTGTCGCGCATCCTGGCAACCACTGTCGATGCGGGCGGCTGCGCATTCTCGTCCGCCAGGAGTCCCTGGCAAGCGAGCAGCAACAGAACCCGGATAACTGGCCACCGCCAGCGGGTCAGCGGCGTCGGACGGAAAAACATCCTCGGACCAACTGGAGTGTTTCAGGCGATTCGCAGTTCTGCCAGCGAAGCGAGCGCGTGCTCGTTACCGATATCCGGCGTAATGATCAACTCCAGCACCGTCACTCCGGAGAGATCGACTCGATGTTCCCCGGTCTGAGTCACTGAACCTTCCGGGCTGAAATTCCACTGTTGGCGAACGATTTCGCGGAACGATTGCCCGGCATCGCCAGACCAGCGCAGCAGATACTCCTGCGTACGCTGTACGGCGGTCTCGACAAAGCGGACGCGGATGCGACGAAGCTGCTGCGGTTGTGCGAAGAGCAGGCGGATGGTCTGCTGGCCGGGAACGGCGGCACGCCAGCCGCTGCCTGCCTCGGCCAGAAGTGCCGATTCGATCGGATGCCTGGCGTCCTCCGAACTGATTTCGACCTCTGCCAGTTCTTCAAGCCTGAGCCAGTCCGCCGGCGCTGTGTTCTGCCGGTTTTTGTCTTCAATCAGGCGCTTGCGCATGGGGTGGGTCCCTCCGTCAACATACCTTGGTTGGAACTGCTGGAAGGGCTACAGCGCGTTCATGCTTCGCCAAGCTGGGCGGCAATTTCACCTTCGGCCTGCGCCCAGTAATCGGTATCGCGGCCGCGGAAACCATCCTTCTCGGCAATGAAGTACGCCGCCGACTGAACCATGCGATAGCGGTCCTCGGGGCTTGGCCTGGCCGGCATGGCGGCGGGCGTCGCGCACTCGGTGGGCGCAGACTGGAGAATCTCGATGTCGGCAGCCACGGGGGCGACGGCCGGTTTCGCTGTGGTCTTCTTCTCCGGGGCAGGCGCTGCGGTGGCAGCAGCAGTGGTCGCCGGTTTCTTTACCGTCGCCGCCCTGGTCGCCGGCGTTTTCACGGCGGTACTGGTCGTTGCCGTCGTGCTTGTCGTCTTGGTGGCGGCGGGGGCTCTCTTGGTCGTGCTCTTTGCTTCAGTCATGATCATTCCTTGCTGTTGAGGTCGGTGGAGTGGGGTGAATGGGGGGCTGCAGGCGCGAATCAACCGTTCATGGGTACTCTCGCAGGATAGAAAAATACCGCTTCGCGGTCAAGGCGAATCGAGAAATCCGGCCTTCCGGCCTTCCGGCCTGGTGATGATCCGCTTGCAATGGCCGGTCTCCTTGGCAGAAGCAGCCGTCAGACCGTCTTCTGCGGCGGCATGAAGAAATCCCGGGGTTGTCGGCGCAGATGTGAGAGGATCGATCGCGCCAGGTTCTTCCACTGCGGATCAGAGACCTGTCGCGAGCGCAGGGCGATATTGAGTGCCAGCACGAAGCTGACCGTGAGATTCATGAAACCGATCGCGGCAACGCCAAGCATCGCCCAGGCGAGCAACCACAGATCCGGGGCAAGATCGAGGCCGACAAAAGCAATGCCAATGAATGCCGAAGAGAAGGAGACATGGCGGATGTCGATCGGCAGCCCGACCAGCAGGCCGAAGAAGGTCGTTCCTCCGAGCAGAAAACCGAACAGCAGATTGCCGGCGAGCGCACCAAGGTTGTCGCCGATGTAGGCCGCAACACGGCGCATGCGCGCTGCGCCGAACAGGCGCTGCGGCCAGCCGAGTTGCAGGATACGTTCGGGGATGCGGTTGTAGGCCGCGTAGTTGTCGTAATAGCCACTGATCAGTCCGGAGATGAACAGGCAGACGCCGGCGATGGCGGCGTAGAACACGGCCGCGCTGTGCACCAGGCTCTGCTCTTCGAGCAGATGCAGCGATTTCTCGGGGCTGATGAAGTGCTCGCCGCTGCTGCTGAAGATGACGAAGGCAAGCAACCCGGCGAGCGGGATGGCAATGCCGACGTTGCCCAGAATGGCGATGATCTGGCTGCGGCAGGTGCGTGCGATGAGGTCGGTCAGGGCCTCGATGTCACGCAACTTGTCGCTGCTGTGACTGAGGCTTGCGGCAATCGCATTGGCGGTCATTGCCGGTTGTTTGGTGGCGACCGTGCCATGCAGGATGTGGATCAGGCAGAAACCAAGCCCGTAGTTGAGGCAGAAGGCGAGCGCGCCGGTCAGGGGTGGCAAGGCCGCCTTGGCGAGCAGGATTTTCAGGCAGGCCATGCCGGCGATGATCACCCCGCCGATCATTGCCGAACGTGCCATCGACCAGTACTCCGCGCGCGTTTCGGTAATGTAGTGTTCGCCATGATGACTGGCGTTGTCGGTCACCCGCAAGGCAATCAGTTCGGTGTTCTGCCGCCAGTGTCTGCCGAGATCGTTGCGCTGGCATTCGTCGTTCACCAGGCGGATGAACAGGCTGACGATCGGAGGATGGGCCGATGCCTGGACCCCCTTGCTGTGCAGGCCGGCGAGAATGTCGAGCAGATGCTCACTGCGCCGCAACAGTTGCCGCAGGCGCTGTAGTTGATAGGTCAGGCGGATGCTGGTTCCATTGCGGGCTGCATTTCTGCGCACCCGTTCGATCACCTCCTGGCATTGACTGAACAAAACGCGCAGGTGCCGATCGTCGCAGTCTTCGCTTGGGGGTTTGCCCCAGTTTTCCGGATAGGCCTCGATATAGACGGCCATCTCCAGATTCTGTGCGACGAAGGGCGATTCGTGGGTCACCAGTGACGGTTCCAGCCGCAACAGTTCCGGTTCCATGCCACAGGCGGCAATCCCGTACGACAGCACGCGCAGCGAGCGGAGCAGTTCGAGTAGCGAGTGTGGAAAGGTCTCGCTGGCCGGCTCCTCGTCGAAACGAATGGCTTCGATCAGTCGCAGCCAGGCGTCTTCGCCGACGCCGGCCACCCAGTGCCGGTCACTCGGCCGGTCGAAGGCCCGACGCAGGACGCTGCGCAGCAAAC
>DIME01000098.1 GCA_002425405.1 Candidatus Accumulibacter vicinus | reverse complement strand
AAGTCCGACAGGCTGCTAGGCGAAGAACTCCAGAGCCCGCGCCGGCGTGCTCCGCAGGTCGCGGTCGGCATGCGTGCTCAGATCGGCGAGCAGTTCTTTCATGTCCAGAATCAGAACGATCTGACCATTCGAGAGCGTCGTTACGCCGGCAACACCGCGTGGACGGAAGTCGTCCAGCGCCTTGATCACCGCGTCATCCCGGCCGGCAAAGTTGTCCACCGCCAGAATGAAGCTGCGCTCTGCGGTCTGCATCAACACGCCGTACTCGGGCTGCCGCACCTGCGGCCAGCCCAGCAGACGCGAGAGCGCGATCACCGGCAGGATTTCGCCACGCACCACCAGGGTTTCCTTGCCGCCCACTTCCTGCATCCGCTGGTGGTCGATCGGCAGGATCTCCCTGACCATCGACAGCGGCAGCGCAAAGGGTTGCTCACCGAGCAGGACGAGCAGAACGGGAAGGATCGCCAGCGTCAGCGGCAGTGAAATGATGAACACCGAACCCTTGCCAGGCTCGGAGCGGATCTCGATCGATCCATTGAGTTTCTGGATGTTGGTCTTGACGACATCCATCCCGACGCCGCGGCCGGATACTGCCGATGCCTGTGCCATTGTCGAGAAGCCGGGCAGGAAAATCAGGTTCAGGCTTTGCCGATCATCGAGCGTGTTGGCCTCCTCTTCGCTGATGATGTTCTTCTCGACCGCTTTGGCCCGGATCCGTTCAGGACTGATCCCGTGCCCGTCGTCGGCAATGATCAGGACGATGTGATCGCCCTCCTGACGCGCTTCGAGACGGACCACGCTTTTCGCCGGCTTGCCAGCCAGAAGACGCTCTTCGGGCCCCTCAACGCCATGATCGACGGCATTGCGAATCAGATGAATGAGCGGATCGGCCAGATCCTCGATCATCGTCTTATCGACTTCGGTCTCTTCGCCAATCAGTGCCAGTTCGACGTCCTTGCCCAACTGCCGAGCCAGATCGCGGGCAATCCGCGGGTACTTCTGGAACAACCGGCCGATCGGCTGCATTCGCGTCTTCATCACCGAGTTCTGCAAATCCGAAACCAGGAGATCCAGCTGGCTGACCGCCTGGTCGAGGGCCTGCAGGGTTTCCGAATCAGTTCTGCCAGCGAGGATATCCGCGCGCAGACTGGTCAGGCGGTTCTTTGTCAGACCAATCTCGCCAGACAGGTTGAGCACCTGATCCAGGCGCGTGGTATCGACCCGAATGGTCGCTTCGCGGGCAGCGGCTTTTTCGTCGGCACGGCGACCGGAAGGAGCGCCGCTCACCGCAGCGCCAGGTTTGTCGGTACTGCGACGCCCTTCCGGCGGGAAATGCGGTTGCAGCTTGGAAAGATCCACGGTTGCGGCCGGGGCCGGGGCTGCGGCCGCATTCACCGTCGCAGCAGGCGTGCTGGGCGCGGCCACCGCCGGTACCGCGACATTCTGCCCGGTCACGGCCGCGTGCAGGGCGCGCCAGTCCGGACCTTCGTCCGCAATAGCGACAGGAGCCGCCACCTCCGTGCCGGCATGATGGCTCTCGCCACGCCCTTCGAGCATGGCCCGCAGCGCGACAATGACCTCGCTGGGAGCCGTATGCGGTTGCGTACCTTGTGCGATCTCGCCAAACATATGGCGCACACTCTGGGTCGCCGCCATGATGGTATCCATCAGACCGGCCGTCAGCCTCATCTCGGCGTTTCTGAGCTTGTCGAACAGGCTTTCGGTCAAGTGGCAGAGGGTAACCAGCTCGGTGGCATTGAGAAAACCTGCGCCACCCTTGATGGTGTGAAAACCACGGAAAATGTCATTGAGCAAACGACGATCGTCCGGGCTCCGCTCCAGATCGACGAGTTTGTTGTCGACATCCGACAGCAAGTCTCCGGCCTCCTGCAGGAAATCCTGCAGGAGGTCTTCCATCCCGGAAAAATCACTCATCCTGAACCTCCTAGAATCCCAGGCTGCCGAGCAGGTCATCGACCTGCTGCTGTGTGGCAACCACGTCACCGCGCCCTTCGGCATTGATCACCGGCCCGTTGAGCAGGCTCATCACCGAATCGGTACGGCGCTCGCCGGGCAGAGTTTCGATGAGTACCCCCATCAGCTGCGACTCGAGTTCCTGTGCCACGTGGATGATCTTCTTGATCACCTGGCCGGTCAGATCCTGGAAGTCCTGCGCCATCATGATCTCGAGCAATTGCGCTTTCGTGGCCCCGGTTTTCTGAGGCAGTCCCTGCTTGAGGAAGGAACGCGTCTCCTCGGCCAGACGCCTGAACTCCTCGACGCCCATGCGATTGGCAAAGAGGGCATCCCATTTCGTCGCCAGCTTGGCTGAAGCGGTCTCGAGTTCCTCCTGCAGGGGGTTCGCCAAATCCGTCGCATTCAACACCCGGCAGGCGGCCTGCTCGGTCAGGTTGACGACATAATTGAGGCGGTCCTTGGTGTCAGGAATGGCGGTGACGGCGTTCTCGATGAGTTCGTGGTAACCCAGTTCCCCAAGCGTGTCGTGCAACTGCCGGGCCATCTGACCGATGCGCTGAAACACCCGGTCCTGGCCTTGCCACCGTTGTTCACCGCTGCCGGCAGCTTCAGGAGTGCTCGCTGCAGCGCCCTGCGCTGCAGCGACCGAGTCGAAGAGGATCTGCAACTCGTCGCTGTCATCTGCCCCGTCACCCTCGCGTAACTGCTGCATCAACGATGGTCCACGAGAGGCTGGCGGCACCGGCGTTGCGTCCGCAGCCACTCCTGCAGCAATGCTGTCGAACAGTGCTTCGAGTTCTCTCGAATCCCCAGACCTATCCGCGTCGCTCATCTCAGCCACCCATCTTGTCAAAGATTTTCTGCAGTTTCTCGGCCAGCGTCGCTGCGGTGAAAGGCTTGACGATATAGCCGCTTGCCCCCGCTTGCGCAGCCGCGATGATGTTTTCCTTCTTCGCCTCGGCGGTGATCATCAGTACCGGCAGATGCTTGAGCGCCGGCGCGCTGCGAATCGACTTGAGGAGTTGCAGGCCATCCATATTCGGCATGTTCCAGTCGGTGACGACAAACTCGAAGTCGCCATTCTGTAGCCTCTGTAGCGCCACCGCACCGTCTTCTGCTTCGTCTACGTTCGAGAACCCCAATTCCTTGAGGAGATTTCTGACAATGCGTCGCATCGTCGAAAAATCATCCACCACCAGAATTTTCATCTTCGGATCAGCCATTCTTTAACTCCAGGTTCCTTCTTTCTGTTTGCTCAGCGCTCGAGCAATGGGCGCAGGGTATCGGCGAGGACTTCGGCGTCAAACTTGCCAACGTAGGCGTCCACCCCCACAGCCTTGCCCATCGCGTGATTGGCCTGCGACGACAGCGACGAATGCATGACCACCGGAATACCCGCGAAACGGAGGTCGCCCTTGATGTTCTTGGTGAGAACGTAGCCGTCCATCTCGGGCATTTCGGCATCCACCAGAATCAGGCGAAGCTCGTCGCGAACTCGCCGGCCCATTTGTGTGGCGTGTGCGGCAATCCCCTGCAGTCGGCTCCAGGCCTCGGCACCGTTGGTCGCATGCTTGTGCTTGACGCCAAGCTTGTCGAGAACCTCGACGATCTTGCGTCGGGCGACCAGCGAATCATCGGCAAAAAACATGCAGACATCCTGATCCACATTCGCCGGCGGGATGTCGACGATGATCGCCTCGCCGAAGGCGTTGGCAAGAATCTGTTCGACGTCGAGAATCGACACCAGCTTGCCGTCATCGAGCTCGGTCACCGCAGTGATCAGTCCCTGATTGCTCGAAAGTACGCTCTCGGGAGCCTTGACCTTCTCCCAATCCACACGGATGATCCGATCCACCTCGTGGACCAGGAAACCCAGGGTCCGCTTGGAGTACTCGGCAACCATCATGGTCTTGCCATACTCGCGAGGCTGGCCCTCGTACTCAAGAAAGGAGATCAGCGACAGCACCGGGATGACGTTGCCGCGCAGGGAGATCAGGCCTTCGACCCCACGCGGCATGTTCGGTGTCTTGGTAATGTGCGGCGTCCGCCCAACTTCCCGCACCTTGAACACGTTGATCCCGAAAGTCTCACGCGTCCCCAGGGAGAACAACAGAATCTCCATCCTGTTGGAACCGGCCAGCCGGGTGCGTGCGTCAACGCTCTCCAGCAGGTTCTTCCTATCCGCCAAATCCATTGTATCGCTCCAGAAAGATCGCTCAGTCTCAGTTCAGCTGCGCCGCTGGAAGAGTACCTTGCAGCCGGCGTGTCAAAGTTTCCGACAGGCGCTGCGGTTCGAATTTTGGCACATACTCATCGACGCCGACGGATCTGCCCAGTTGCTGGTTTGACATTCCGGATAGTGAGGAATGCATGATCACCGGCACGCCAACGAAACGTGGATCGGACTTGATCTTCTTGGTCAGGATGTAACCATCCATTTCCGGCATCTCGATATCGGTCAGGACCAGACTGATCAGGTTGGTCACCTGCTGGCCGGAGGCCTGCGCGTAATCTGCCATTTTCTCCAGTTCGTCCCAGGCTTCGCGACCATTGATTGCGGCGACGAATTTCACGCCCATGGCATCGAGAGTCCGCTCAATCTGCTTGCGCGCCACCGCCGAATCATCGGCAAAGAATACCGTCAGGGTGGCATTGTCGATCGGCTTGATATTGCGGTAAACAATGTCGTCGTCGTAGTTCGTCGTTTCCGAGAGCACTTTCTCGACATCCATCATCATGACCAGACGACCGTCCGGCAATTCGGTGACTGCCGTCACCAGCCCCCCCATCTCGGCCGTGAGCATCGCTGGCGGTACCCGCATCTGGCTCCAGTCGAGACGGAGAATCGTATCCACCCCCTCGACCAGAAAGCCCTGGGTGTGACCCGCGTATTCGGTGACGATCATGATCGAGCGCGGCGTCTCCGTATCTATACCGGCATAACGGGCAAGATCGACGACCGGCACCAGCGCCCCCCGCAAACTCACCATCCCCTCGACCGAAGACGGCATTTCCGGCGCTGAAGTGATCGGCGGCGTCCGCATCACCTCACGCACCTTGAAAACATTGATGCCGAAGGTTTCACGTCGTCCAGTGCGCGCATCGGTACCGAGCGAGAACAACAGGATCTCCAGCTTGTTGGTCCCGGCCAGCTTGGTGCGGGCATCGATGTTTTTCAGTAGATCGGACATTTCTCATTTCCTCACGTAAAGCACACCACGCCTGATCACGGACATCTTAATCCAATAAGCGACGCCACGTCATGCCCGCCCACTGCAAAAGACCAAAACCGGGTCAGACCTCGGTCTTGTGGCCAGTCCGGAAGCCACCCCAGTGCCGGCACTTGACGTAAATCGGCGTCAAAACGTCGTGCCCGACCAGACTTCCATTGACAAGTCTACGGCACAAACGACAACGGCTTTAGCGGTTTGGCCATTCTGGCCCGGATCACCGCCCGCCATGAACCCTTCGGGTCAATGCCCCTTGCCGGGCAATCGCCTGCGCCTCGACCAGCGGCTCATAAATGGCGACCGGCGCCGACCGGCCGCGTACTGCGGCATAGCCGAGCTGCCGGCAACGCCAATCGCCCAGGGCCTGACGCGTCGCATCGCCGATAATCACGCCTGCGGCATACTGTGCCGACAGCCCCTGAATACGCGAGGCCAGGTTCACCGCGTCACCGAGCACGGTGTAGGCACGCCGGTGGCGGGAACCCATGTCGCCCACCACCATCGTGCCGGTGTTGATGCCGATGCCCACCTGCAATGCGGGCCAGCCGCGGCTGGCAAAATGCTGATTGACGCCGGACAACGCCGCCTGCATCGCGAGAGCAGCCTCTACGGCATGCCTGGCGTGCTGTGGATCGGCCAGCGGCGCCCCCCAGAAAGCGACGACGGCATCGCCGATATACTTGTCGAGCGTCCCCCGATAGGCACGAATGACATCGGTCATCGCCGACAAATAGTCGTTCATCAGTATCGCCAGTTCATCCGGTGGCAGGGTCTCGGCAAGGGCCGTGAACCCTCGCACATCCGCGAACAGCACCGTCAGTTCGGCACTACGTCCTTCCATGGTGTAATGCTCGGGGTCACGGCTCATCTCATCGACCAATTCGGGCGGAACGTACTGGCCGAAAAGCGTCGTCAGGCGCCGCTTGGCACGATGCTCGGCAAAATAGCCGAAGAACAGGTGCAGGGCAAGCAGCATCGCCACCAACAGGAGACTCGCCGCCATCGGCAATACCAGCTGCGCACCTGTCCAGGCTGCCAGGTTGATGATCGTCACCAATGCCGACATCACCCCTGCGAGAACGACCGCCTGCGGCGGCGAAAGGCGGGGCAGGCCGAGCAGCAGACCAACCCCGACAACGACCAGCAAGCCGGCCTCGATCGTCGCGGTGTAGGCCGGCGACTGCAGCAGGCGACCATCGAGCAACCCGGCAAGCAGGTTGGCATGCACTTCCACCCCCGGAAAGGCTTCGCCCACCGGCGTCGCGCGCTGGTCAAGCAGGCCCGGCGCGGTGGTGCCCAGCAGCACCACCCGGCCGCGCAGTCTGTCAGCCGGCAAGCGGCCCGCGAGCACATCGGCTGCAGAATGATAGCGAAAGCTGCCCAGGCTCCCCTGAAAAGGGAGCAGGACGCTCGCCTGCTCGGCAACTGGGATGCGTAGCGGCGCGTGCGCCGTCAGCAGTTCGATCGACTCGACTGACCGGGAAGCGGACAGCCAGGGCGCGTAGTCGGCAAACCGGAGCTGTAGTGCCGGATGACCCAGTAACACCTGCGCCATCACCAGCGACAACGCAGCGTACACCTGCCCGTCATGAGCCGCCAACAACCAGGTGCGCCGCGTCACACCGTCCAGTTCAACTGGCGCACTGAGAAACCCGGCACCGATGGCAGCTTGTTGAAGCCTCGGCAGGTTACCGCCATATCCGTTCCACTGCGAAAATTGCCCGACTTGTTCGGCCACCTCCGGCAGTAGCGGCAGTGGCAAGGCACCACTCCTGGCCGCCGTACCCCCATGCGACAGATGGAAACCGAGAATGACCGGATAACGGTGTAGAACCTTCGCCAGGCGGCCGTCGTAATCGAGCTCTGGCCGCAACTCTGCAAGCGCCGCATGGAAAGCAGTATTCCGGCGCAGCGGCCCGCGGCCCAGCGCCTCCAGAGCAGACAGCCCGGAACTCTCGTCCGCTTCTGCCAGAATCATGTCCAGGCCCAGCAACAAGGCGCCGTATTGTTCGAAAATCCGCTCGATCAGTTCCGCCAGACGCGCCCGATTCCACGGCCAACGGCCCAGTTCGACCAGCGATCGCTCGTCGATATCGACGATGGCAATACGCTCGTCAATTCCTCCGCGCGCAAACAAACGGACACGCGAATCGTAAAGAAAGGCGTCGAAGCGGCGCAATGGATCGATCTCGATGTAGCGCAGGCTGTACGCGAGAAGGACGCCGAGCAGCGCGACGCCAAGCCACTGCCAAAGATCGAGAGATACCAGCCGACGCCCGAAGATCAAGGTCAACTCAGCGCAACTTCAATTCGACACGGCGGTTGCGCGATTCCGGAATATTGTCCGCGGTCACGACTGCCGGTTCGCGTTCGCCTCGACCAACGATGGTAATCGCCTCACGCCCCAAACCCGCGCCAACCAGCAACTCGCGAATCACGTTGGCACGTTGCCAGGACAAGTGCTCATTGGCTTCTGCACGGCCCACTCGATCCGTGTGTCCGATGACGACTGCTTCACCGGCCGACAGGGCAGACACCTCGGTCAGAATGCGTGGCAGCCGTGCTTTCGATTCCGGGGTCGGCACACTCTGTCCGAATTCAAAATAAATGATATGGACGCGCGGTCGCGCCGGTTGCATGGCCAGCAACCGGCCGTAGGCTTCGCTCACCATGGCCGCGCTGGTCCTGGTCGGAGCCACCTTGCCGTCGACCACATCGACGCCGGTATAAGGCTCGGAAAGCACTACTGCACCCGCTACGCTGGTGACCAACAGCGCCCCCGTACGGCCATCCGGCCCTGGCAACAGAACGACATGGCTGGTGAGTCTCGTACAGGCCGCAAGGCTCAACGCACACACCCACAGCCAACGACTCGACTGCCTCATTCGTCCTCTGTGCGCACTTCGACAATGAACTCGGTACCCCGGATGCCAAGTACCACGGTCGGCGTCCTGATGCGCACGTTTTCCGGTGCCTGCTTGCCGATCAACCCGGTCACCACACTCAGCGTACCCTTGAGCAGGGTCGCCAGCATCCCCCCTTCCTTGGTCGTGCTGTTGAATTGAAACTCGTTGATCAGCAATGTGCTGCGGGCTCCGGCAGTGAGCAAGGTATCGTCGGACAGGGTGATGCCCACCGCCCCATCGTCACCCGTGCGAATCCGGTCACCGACATAAACCGGCGTGCCCACCTTGACTGTCTGCACCTGGCCGGCGCGGTCGACAGTGACATTCCCTTCGCTGCGCTTGACCTTCCCGGCAGGAACTCCGATCTCGGCAGCGACGCCGATTGTGGCTTGGATCAGGAAAAGGAAAAGCAGCGCATGGTTTCGCATGGTAAACATCTCTGTGGTCGGGGTATGCAGCAGGCTGGCACCAGGGCGAGAGAATTGCTCGTCGCCGCTCGATTCGTGACTGGCTCCCTAGCCGGCCGAACGCGGCTGGCCGATGCTGGCAATGTACCCCGATTCACAGCACAGCGGCAATTCGTCTGTTCGCAGAAGAATCCCCTTCCTTGAGTTTTGCCTTCCGTTTCTGCATAGTTCGCGGTCTTTCCAGTCATTCCACACACTCGTCATCGCCGATGCCCCCCACAGATAGAATACCCTGCAGCCAACAAAATTGCCTCAAGGTCCTCGAGATCGACCTGCCATGCCAGCGCATCGCTCTGAGCATGCGACTCGCCGACGACTTGCCGAATCCTCCGAGAATGGCCAGGATACCTGCTTCGGCCAGACTCCAAAAGCGGCAGCGCAGCCAGCCGGAGCCGACCGGCGCCATGGCCAGCGCCTTCGCCCGCCTCAAGCGCTGACTTCCGGAACCCCTTTTTCCCGCAAACACCCGCGAGCACACCCGCCATGACCAGAACACCCGGAAACACTACCGACCGTAAAACCTCCCCCCGCAGCACCGCCGAACCGCGCCTCTCGCGCCAGCGCAAACCCCAGGATCTGCCGGTTGATGACTGGCAAAGAGCGCTGCGTCGTCAATTCGGCCGCGAGCAGCCGTTTCAACTCGAGAACCTGGGCGATGATCCGGTTTTTTCCGAGTTCTCGGTGTTCAACCCCGACAGCGGTCGCCGCTACCGGGTCGCGATCCGCGGCGCGCAGGCCGGCGACAACCATTGTTCCTGTCCCGACTTCGCGACCAACGATCTGGGTACCTGCAAGCATGTCGAATTCACACTCGCACAGATCAGCGCCAAGCGCGGCGGCAAGAGCGCACTCGAGCGCGGCTTCCGCAGATCGTTCAGCGAGCTGTTCCTCGACTATGCCGGTCAACGGCGCGTCCGCCTGCGGCTCGGTAGCGATTTTCCGTCCGACCTGCAGCCGACAGCCGGCCGTCTGTTCGATGCCGCCAGGGGTTGGCAACTGTCACCCGAGCACTTTGCCGATCTGCCGGCCTGGGTAGACGAGGTTCGCGCCGCCGGTCACGATCTGCGCTGTGCTGATGACGCGCTGTCCTTCATCGCCGAAGTCCGCGACGGCGAGGTACGCAGGCAGACCCTCGCCACTGCCTATCCGCTCGGCGCCGACAGTCCCGAACTGAAAACGCTGCTCAAGGTCGAGCTCTATCCCTACCAGCGCGCGGGCGCACTCTTTGCCGCGCGCGCCGGTCGTGCCCTGATCGGCGATGAAATGGGCCTCGGCAAGACGGTACAGGCGATCGCGGCGGTCGAAATCTTTGCCCGCCACTTTGCCGCCGAACGTGTACTGATCGTCTGCCCGACCTCGCTCAAACATCAGTGGGAACGGGAAATCACCCGTTTCAGCGATCGCTGCGCCACCATCATCGGCGGCCTGCGCGCTGTCCGCCAGGCGCGCTATGCGCAGGACGGATTCTGCAAGATCACCAACTACGAGACGCTGAGCCGCGACCTCGACCTGATTCAGGCCTGGGCGCCGGACGTGGTGATCGTCGACGAGGCGCAACGGATCAAGAACTGGAACACCATCGCAGCGCGCGCGCTGAAGCGCATCGACAGCCCCTATGCGATCGTGCTGACCGGCACGCCGCTGGAGAACCGGCTCGAGGAATTGATCTCGATCGTCCAGTTTGTCGATCAGTACCGGCTCGGACCGACCTGGCGGCTGCTCGACGAACACCAGCAACGCGACGAACGCGGACGCGTCATCGGCTACCGCGAACTGCACCGGATCGGCGAGACGCTGGCGCCGATCATGCTGCGGCGACGCAAGGCGGAGGTACTCGAACAACTGCCCGAGCGCGTCGACAACACCCTGTTCATGCCGATGAGCCCGCTGCAGGCCGACCACCACGAGGAAAATCGCCTGGTCGTCGCGCGCATCGTGCAGCGCTGGCGGCATACCGGCTTCCTTTCCGACAAGGACCAGTTGCGCATGCATTGCTCGCTCCAGAACATGCGCATGGTGTGCAACAGCAGCTTCCTGATCGACCACGAAACCGATGACGGCTACAAGGCCGACGAACTGCTGACCCTGCTCGACGACATCTTCGCTGACCCACAGGCCAAGGTGGTCGTCTTCAGCCAGTGGCTGCGCACCCACGAGCTGATCATCCGCCGCCTGCGCCAGCGCAGCTGGGAACATGTCCTGTTCCACGGTGGCGTTCCTGGTGACAAGCGTGGCGCGCTCGTGGAGCGCTTCAACCACGACGCTGCCTGCCGCCTATTTCTCAGCACCGATGCTGGCGGCGTCGGCCTCAACCTGCAACACGCGGCAGCCGTGGTGGTGAACATGGATCTACCGTGGAATCCCGCGGTGCTTGAACAGCGCATCGGTCGCGTACACCGGCTCGGCCAGACGCGCGGCGTGCAGGTGATCAACTTCGTCGCCAGGGGAACCATCGAGGAAGGCATGCTTTCGGTGCTGGCGTTCAAGCAATCCCTGTTCGCCGGCGTCCTCGACGGAGGGGAAAGCGAAGTCGTGCTGCAGGGAACGCGCCTGTCGAAGTTCATGGATACGGTCGAGCAGGTCTCTGGCGCAGTGACCAGCGAGAGCACCGTCGAAGAGCCGGACCCCTCGCCACTCGAAGCCACGACAGGTGCCGGGAGCGAAGCCGACGGCGAGGCAGAATACCTCTCCCCCACGCCCACCGACGCGACGGCAGCACTGCCTGCTGGCGAACGCAGCCCGGCCAGCGAGCCAGCACCGCCGGCCGCCGCGACAGCACCGGGCGCCGCTGACCCCTGGGCGCCGCTGCTGGCAGCCGGCGCGCAACTGCTCGGCGAGCTCTCTGCGGCGTCAAGCGGCGAGCGTTCGTCACCCTGGATACAGACCGATCCAGCGACCGGAGAACGCTACCTCAAACTGCCCGTGCCCGATCCACAAACGATACAACGCCTCGCCGAAGGGCTGTTGGGCCTGCTTGGCGGGCGGAAATAGCGATACGCGGACGAACCCTTGCACGTCGCGGTCCATGGCTTGCGGCACCGGCCGGAACCTTGCCTGCATCCGCTGCGTGACTTCGTGCGTATGGTTAACATGTCGCCACGACACCCACCCTTCATCGGCATCCCGGTGTGACCGGCCAGCCTGCCGCCTGCAAGGACATCGCGGATGCTGTCACCCGACAGCCCTCCGAAGTTCTCGCCAAGGCGTTTGGCTTGGCGGTCCTGATCGGGCAGAATTCGTCCGATGCGAAAACCGAAGCCCTTGAGATGAACGAAACCGACGATTTCGATGCCCGAACACTCCCCGCGACCGACCAGGCTGAACTGGCGGAAGGACAGGCACGGGTGCAGTGCATGCTGGCTGACGAGGCACGCCTGCAAGCCTGCATTGCCCGTATCGTTCATCAGGATGAGCAGGCGCTGGCCGAGTTGTACGAGGCGCTGGCCGGTCGCGTCTATGGCCTGGCATTACGCATCACCCGCCAGGTGCAAACTGCCGAGGAGGTCACCGAGGACGTTTTCTGGCAAGCCTGGCGGCAGGCACCGCGTTTCGACGCTGCTCGTGGCAGTGTTCTGGCCTGGGTGCTGACCATTGCCCGCAGCCGTGCGCTCGACGCCCTACGCCGCCGAGACCCGGCCGAAACACTCGATGAGGAGCGGCTTGCTGACCAGCAGGGTGCGGAGAATGATCCCGAGGATCTGCTGCTGGCCGTACAGCGGCAGCACCGCTTACATGCTGCGCTGCAGGATCTTGATCCTCTGCCCCGGCAACTACTGGCACTGGCATTTTTCCGGGACCTTTCGCACGAAGAGATTGCCTGCCAGATGTGTCTTCCTCTGGGTACGGTCAAATCCCATATCCGCCGCGCTCTTCTGCGCCTGCGCCGGCTGCTCGGCGCCGAGGATCCCCGCTCGCCAATGGTGACGCCATGAATTCCGAACAATTTGCTCATCCCCCTGAAGACGACGGCGACACCCGCACATTGACTCCTCTGATCTGTGAGGGACTGTTGCCGATCGAGCTGCCTGCGCGCCAGCATGCCGACCTGCGCAACCGCTTGCTGCGCCGAGTCGGTGACAGCGTTCGTCGGCATGCCGGGCTGCTCACGATTCGCACTGGCGACGGGAACTGGCGCACAGTGAAGGCCGGTGTCCGCACCAAGACCCTCTGGGAGGGTCCGCAAGGCGCTTCGCTGCTGATCGAGCTGTCCCCTGGAGCAATGCTGCCGGTACATCGCCATCACCATCTCGAGGAAGGGATCGTCTTGCGCGGTGGCTTGCAACTCGGCGAACTGAACCTGGGACCGGGCGACTACCATGTTTCACCACCGGGCAGCCGGCATGCGCGCATTACGTCCCGCACAGGCGCACTGGCCTATCTGCGCGGCACCTCGCTGGGGCATGTCAGAAACGTACTCGGCGAGTTGCTCGGTGGCCTGATCCCGGGCCACGGACCGGCCAGCCATACCGTTTTTGCTGGCGAAGGCGATTGGCACGGGATTGCCAGGGGCATTGAACAGAAGATTCTCTGGCGCGACGGCGACGTCATCTCGCGCTTCTTCCGTCTGGCAGCAGGAGCGCACCTGCCGGCGCACGCGCACCATGGCGAGGAAGAATGCATCATGCTGAGTGGCGACGCTTTCTTCGGCGATGTGCTGGTTCAGGCCGGCGACTTCCACCTCGCACCGGCTGGCAGCGAACACGGCGAGGTGCACAGCGACCACGGCGCGCTGGCTTTCGTCCGCGGCCGTGAGGTTCAGCCGCTCTCACCAGAACGGTGAGCCCGCGTTTTGTGATGATCAGCCGCTGGCGCCTGGAAACAACACGGGAGCGCCTCTGGGAGCTGCTGATCAACCCGCTGGACTGGCCCGGCTGGTGGCCACACCTGGCCAGCGTCAGCAGCCTCGCGAGCGGCGACCGCGAGGGGGTCGGTTCGCAGCATGCTTTCCTCTGGCGAAGCGGCCTGGGATACCTGCTGCGAATCGTGATGACCACCCGGCGCGCGGAGCGCTTGCGGGAACTCGAAGCTGCGGCCAGCGGAGACCTGCGCGGCATCGGGCTTTGGCTCATTGAGGAGGCCCCTCCCGATGCAGTATGCCTCACCTACCGCTGGGACGTCGAACTGAGCAAACCCTGGATGCGTCTGTGGGTTCCCCTGTTGCGACCAATCTTCGCCTGGCGCCACTTCGCGGTGATGGCCTGCGGCGCCCGCGGCATGGCCCACCAGCTTGGCTGCCGACTGTCAGGGATCGAGGAGTGGTCGGTGATCTCACCCGTCGACGAGGGCGTACCCGTCAGCTGAATGCGGGTGAATTTCACTGGATGGCCCCCACGAAAGCGGCGATGTTCGCCTCTGCCTGCTGCAGATGCAGCAGGCAGTCGTTCCACTGCGTCTGGCCCAGGTCGAGTTCATCGAGCAGAGCGGTCAGCCCGGCGTCATTCCCGGCCACTGCGTGGCTGCCGAGCGCCGCATGCGCCACCTGGTCGGCAAAACCGATCAGCGCGCAGAACACCTGTTCGTCGCCGGCCGCCGCAGGGTCGTGATGATGAGCAATGGCGGCGATGTACTTCGCCGGCAGATTCCAGCGCTCGGCGACCATTTCGCCCACCTCTGGATGGGTGAACTCGAACAGGGTGCGCTCGGCTTCAAGACTGCTCATGGCCGAACCGCGCCCGAGTTCGAGCACCTGTCGATAAACCGATTCCGCCTGAACCGCGAAGATCAGCTTGCCGATGTCGTGCAAAAGACCGGCCATGAACGCCTCGTCAGCCACGCACCGTACCCTCGATGCGAGAAAACGTGCTGCAGTGGCTGTGGCAATCGAGTGTTTCCAGAAATCGACCAGGTTCAGCTGCCGGGTGCGAAAAGCGTCGAAAGCACCGACCGAGATCAGCATCCCCTGCACATTGATGAAGCCGAGCAGACGTACAGCGTCGGCGATGGTGGCCACACGGCGTGAGAAGCCGAAGAAAGCCGAGTTGGCAACCCGCAGGATTTTGGCCGAGATCGCCGGGTCGTTAAGCATCACCCGTTCGACTGCCCGAGCATCGATATTGGGATTCTGCATGACCTTGAGCGTTTGCAGGACGATCGCCGGCAAGGTCGGCACCTCGTAAACGTCGATCGGCCGCATGCGCGCCAGCGGCTCCCCGGTCAGCTTGTTCGCACTCGCGGCAATGCCGGTCTCCAGCAGGCTCGCCGACAGACCCGGATGGACCAGCTGGAAGACATGCATCGGGTGCGGCAGGTCACGCAGTCGCAGCATGCCGGTATCGTGCAGGCTGCTGCTGGCGGGCAAGGAATCGCGCACCAGCGTTTCGGTCTTCGAAGTCAGCAGGGTCTGCCCGCCGTGCGTCACCGCCAGCAGGCGCGCCACACGGTTCACCGTCGTACCGAAGTAATCACCATGACTCAGATACGCCGGACCGGTGTGCAGCGCAACGCGCACCCGTAGCGCGGCACGTGTCGGCCACTTCTCGGCGGCGACGCTGGTCTGGATCTGGCAGGCCGCCCTGAGCGCTTCGACTGCATTGTCGAAAGTGACACAGAAGGCATCGCCAACAGTCTTGAAGACGTAACCACCGTGACCTTCAATCGCCGACGAGAGCAGGATATTGTGGCGCTGCAGGGCCACGCGCATGGCCACCGACTCGCGCTCCCACAGGCTCGTCGAGCCTTCGATATCGGTAAACAGGAAGGTTACGGTAATCAGCGACGCGTCGCCCAGGGTCATTTCTTCAAGTACCATTTGCAGCCTCGTTCGCTGGTCGGCGGGGAATCGATAGGGACAAGGCTCAGCGCCGGCGCGAGCCACCGCCGAGAATCGAACCGAGAACGCCGCGAATGATCTCGCGCCCCACCTGCGAGCCGATGGCACGCGCGGCGCTCTTGGCCGCCGTCTCGATCACCGAATCGCCGCCGCGTCCCCGGCCGCCGCCCGAACCACCGCCGAACAGGTCGCTCAGCCCTCCCAGCCAGCCGCCACCCGGCGCAGCCGGTGCCGCCTCGCCAGCAGGCGCGCCACCGTTCGGCTGCGTGGCGACAGCGCTTCCTTTGAGCTTCTCGTAAGCCGACTCGCGATCGATGACCTGCTCGTAATGCCCGTAAATCGCCGAACTCCTGATCACTGCCTGCCGCTCTTCGGTGGTCTGCGGACCGATGCGCGACGCTGGCGGCAGAATCAAGGCACGCTCGACGACGCTCGGCCGGCCATGGCCGTCGAGGAACGAAACCAGCGCCTCGCCGACGCCGAGTTCGCTGATTGCCGTCTCGGCGTCGAACTTCGGATTCGCCCGCAAGGTCTGCGCGGCCGCTTTCACGGCTTTCTGGTCTCGCGGCGTGAACGCGCGCAGCGCGTGCTGAACCCGGTTGCCAAGCTGCCCGAGAACGGTATCGGGAATGTCGAGCGGATTCTGCGTGACGAAGTAGATGCCGACGCCCTTGGAACGGATCAGACGCACCACCTGCTCGATCTTTTCCAGGAGTGCCGCAGGCGCTTCGTTGAACAGCAGATGCGCTTCGTCGAAAAAGAAGACCAGCCTGGGTTTGTCGAGGTCGCCGACTTCCGGCAATTGCTCGAACAGTTCGGAGAGCAGCCAGAGCAAAAAAGTTGAATAGAGGCGCGGCGAAGCCATCAGCTTGTCGCCAGCCAGAATGTTGACCACTCCCCGGCCATCGTCGGTCTGCATCAGGTCGGCAATGTCGAGCATCGGCTCACCGAAGAAGACCTCACCCCCCTGCTCACCCAGGTTCAGCAAGCCGCGCTGGATGGCACCGATCGAAGCTGCCGAGACGTTGCCGTACTCGGTGGTAAAGTTCTTGGCGTTCTCACCGACATACTGGATCATCGCCCGCAGATCCTTGAGATCGAGCAGCAACAGACCGTTGTCGTCAGCGATACGAAACACCAGTTGCAGCACCCCGGCCTGCGTGTCGTTGAGATTCAGCAGCCGCGACAGCAGCACCGGCCCCATGTCCGAGATCGTCGCGCGCACCGGATGTCCCTGCGCGCCGAACACATCCCAGAAGGTGACCGGGCATTTCGCCGGCGCGTAGTCGGAAACGCCGAGTGCGTCCAGGCGCGCCTGCAGCTTTGGCGTCAGGCTGCCGGGAGCGGCCAGGCCAGAAAGATCGCCCTTGACGTCAGCCATGAACACCGGCACGCCAATGGCCGAAAAGCGTTCGGCGAGCAATTGCAGCGTGATCGTCTTGCCGGTACCGGTGGCGCCGGTGATCAGACCGTGCCGGTTGGCCAGGGCTGGCAGCAGGGCCAGATCGATATCTTCGTGTCTGGCAATGAGCAGAGGGGTAACCATGATCGACTCCGAAAAGTGGTGGCAGGAAGGGATGACGGGAAGTGCTAAAATGTGGGGTTTGATTATCAACCATTTGCGGTCGGGTTTGTTGCACCGGGCAGCAGCCGGACCCGATCGGCAATCATCAGAGGTCAGCATGGCAGGACACTCCAAATGGGCCAACATCCAGCACCGCAAGGGACGCCAGGATGAGAAGCGCAGCGCATCGTTTTCCAAGATCGCCAGGGAAATCACCGTCTCCGCCAAGAGGGGCGGCGGCGACCCGTCGTTCAACCCGCGCCTGCGCCTGGCCATCGACAAGGGCAAAGGCGTCAACATGCCCAAGGACAAGATCGACAACGCGATCAAGAAGGGAACCGGCGAGATTGAAGGCGTCGAGTACATCGAAATCCGTTATGAAGGCTACGGCATCGGTGGCGCTGCGGTGATCGTCGACTGCCTGACCGACAACAAGACGCGCACCGTTGCCGACGTGCGCCACGCTTTCAACAAGTATGGCGGCAATCTCGGCACCGACGGCTGTGTCGCCTTCCAGTTCAGGCACTGCGGGCAGTTGCTGTTTGCTCCCGGCACCGACGAAGCCGCGCTGATGGACGCGGCGATCGAGGCCGGCGCCGACGACGTCCTCGCCAACGAGGATGGCTCGGTCGAAGTGCTCACCGCGCCGAACGATTACATGGCGGTCAAGGAAGCGCTCGAGGCCGCCGGTTTCAAGTCCGAATACGGAGGCGTGACGATGAAAGCCGAGAACGAGACAGCACTCGGCGGCGACGAGTCGCTGCGCATGCAGAAGCTGATCGACGCCCTCGAGAACCTTGATGACGTTCAGGAGGTCTACACCAGCGTGGTGCTTGACGATTGAGCAGGCACGGCTTGCCCCTGCGACGTCGACGGTTCAGCCACGGTCGGCAAATTTGGATCTGGCGAATTGTTCTCCTTTAATTTCAATCCGCTGGCCGTCCGGGCGATCCTCCTTCCGCGGCTTGCGCCTACATGCGGCGCCAGAGTGGACGACCGCAAGTGTGGCGAGGTCGGCCTGAATTGATCGTTCATTCTTGTTTTGGGAGCTTGGCGATGGAAAAAATTACTGCATCCGACATTCTCGAGCTGTCAGCCTCTGCGGTTCCTTCGATCGTGCAAGGAATCGTGGACCATCAGCAGCTCATGGCGAGTGGCGGAATCGAGACCCCGCTCCGGATTTGTCATTTCATGGCCCAGCTCGCGCACGAAAGTGCGCACTTCAGAACGACCCGCGAGTTTGCCTCCGGCAACGCCTACGAGGGCAGAAAGGATCTGGGGAATGTGCAACCGGGAGATGGTCCGCGGTATCGTGGACGGGGCCTGATCCAGACCACCGGGCGGGCGAACTATCGGGAAGCGCGTGACGACATCCGCAAGATCGTTCCCGGAGCGCCGGATTTCGAGCAGCAACCGATGGCTCTGGAACAATTTCCGTGGGCCCTGTTGTCGGCGGTCTCGTATTGGCGACGCCGGGATATCAACCGATTTGCCGACCGCGACGACATTCGCGCCGTCACGCGCGCCGTGAATGGTGGCTTCAATGGCTTCGACGATCGCCAACGCTACCTGAGCAAGGCCAAAGCGATCTGGCTGGCGGAGAGTACCCCTACCGCCAGGAATCCGACACTCCGCCCTGGAGACTGCAACGATGCCGTCGTGGATCTGCAGAACGAGTTGATCGATGTCGGGTATCGTCTCTTGGTGGACGGACATTATGGCGATCACACCAGGGAAGCCGTGCTTGATTTCCAGACACGGCACCGTCTCACTGCGGACGGGGTGGTGGGTGCGCGAACCTGGGCCGCACTGAGAGCCGCTACCGACTGAAATACCGTCATGCCACCCGTAAGCAGTCAACAGACCGTCAGCAGAATGCATTCGGGAACGTGGCCTCATCATGCCCTGTCTGGATTGGAATTTCCCAGTCTCCAATGTCGCCAGGGCGGGTCGTTCCTGGATCGCTTGGTCGTGGGAGGCGGTCGACGGTGATCCTGGCAAGACTTTCCGGAGCAGGTCCGCGTTCGCTGGTGGTGCACAGCGTTCTTGCCGCCATTCTCTGCCAGGCATACGTCGCAGAAGCGCGGCCGGCCCGCTGCTCGACGAGTGACGAGGGCAATTTCAAGTGCGAGTTCCGGGCCATGGCGCGGGATGGCAGTTTTCAAATCTCGGCCCCAGGGAAGCCGACTTACACCTTGAATATGGTGGAACCTGGGCTCGCTTACGGTTTCCTCAATCTTGGCAAAGGCAATATTCCCTTGCCTGGCCGCTTCATTCGCAGCCCAACCGAAAAGGCGTGCTGGGAGAACGACGTGACATCGGCGCGGATTTGCGCGTGGTGAGCAGACCGGCGGCCACGGTATGCCGGCACCGCGACGACACCGCCTCTCCGGCAACGCCCAACGGTCATGACTTTTCCAGGCACCCACGATCATGAAACTCATGATCGTCAGGTCTTACCTGGCCACGGCGAGTCGCTTGAGCACCGTCTCGCGCGGGAAAAGGGCGACCACGGCATCGACCGACGGGGTCTGTTCCAGGCCCGTCAACATCACGCGCAGCGGCATCGCCAGCTTGGGCATCTTCAGCCCGTGCCTGGCAACGCTCGCCTTGATCAAGGCGCCAATTGCGGAGGCTTCCCAGGCAACCTCCGGCAGGTGATCAATGAAATCTTCCAGCGCCGGCAGCGTTTCCGGGGTAAGGTGCTTTGCCAGCAGCTCCGCTTTCGGATGCAGTTCGATGTAGAACACTTCCGCGAGGTCGGCAAGTTCGTTCAGGTTGGCGGCACGCTCCTTGTACAGATCGATGATCGCTGCGAGCGACGGTGCGGCGGCAACCGTGACACCGCGCGCCTGCAGCCGTGGTCGCACCAGATCTGCCAGTCGCGCCGTTTCGGTGCGCTTCAGGTAGTAGGCATTGAGCCAGTTCAGCTTTTCGGTATTGAACTGTGCTGCTGACGGGGTGATATGGTCGAGGTCGAACCATTCACAGAACTGTGGCATCGAGAAAATCTCGTCATCGCCATGCGACCAGCCGAGGCGTGCGAGATAATTGAGCACCGCTTCCGGCAGATAGCCCTCGTCGTCGTACTGCATGACGCTGACCGCGCCATGCCGCTTCGACAGTTTCTGGCCATCGTCGCCAAGAATCATTGACAGGTGCGCATAGAGCGGCAATTGTGCACCGAGCGCCTGCAGGATGTTGATCTGGCGCGGCGTGTTGTTGACATGGTCGTCGCCACGGATGACGTGCGTGATGCCCATATCCCGGTCATCGACGACGACACAGAAGTTGTAGGTCGGCGTGCCATCGGCGCGCGCAATGACCAGGTCGTCAAGTTCCTCATTGGCGATCTCGATCCGCCCCTTGACGAGGTCATCCCAGGCGACCACCCCGTCGGTCGGATTTCTGAAGCGGATCACCGGCCGCATCCCTGCTGGCGGCGTCGGCAAGGTCTTGCCCGGTTCCGGACGCCAGCGACCATCGTAACGTGGTTTGAGGCCTGCGGCACGCTGCTCCTCACGCAGGTGATCGAGTTCTGCCGGCGTCATGTAACAGGGGTAGGCGCTACCGGCCAGGAGCATTTCTTCGATCACCTCCCGGTAGCGAGACATCCGTTGCGTCTGGTAGAAGGGCCCCTCGTCGTGGGTGAGGCCCAGCCAATGCATGCCATCCAGAATTGCCTGCACCGCTTCCGGAGTCGAACGTACCAGGTCGGTGTCCTCGATGCGCAGGATGAAGCGGCCGGCATGGTGGCGAGCGTAAGCCCACGCGAAAAGAGCAGTGCGCGCCCCGCCGATATGCAGGAAACCGGTTGGCGAAGGCGCAAAACGGGTACGAATCATGGTCATTCTTCGCAATTTGGCTGCTGATCCAGGTCGCCCCGTCGCCAACACCGTGAACCTGGGTCTTGGGGCCAAATCCCAGCGCATCGACCAGCCGCTTCAGGAGGGCCCCCGCTTCCAGGGGACCCTTTCTCGCCACGCCGGCCTTGGGAACGGCCTCGCCCTGCCGCTGTGCAATACAGACCTTCGCTTCTCGCCAGTGCGTGCACTTCCCCTTGCGGGCGTCCGCAGCGCCCGCCACGGTCTCGACAAGGGGCACCATTCCGCCGTCCGTCTCCACAATCAGCCTCTTCGCGGTGTTCGATGGGCCCGCCACCGGCAGGCAATCTGCCTCCGTTAACCAAAAATGGGGAATCCCCCCGGCTCTTCCGAGGGATCGTTACTGGGGCGATGTACGGGATTCGAACCCGTGACCACTGGAATCACAATCCAGTGCTCTACCAACTGAGCTAACACCGCCACTATTCTGGCGCGCCCGGCGAGACTCGAACTCACGACCCCCGGCTTAGAAGGCCGGTGCTCTATCCGGTTGAGCTACGGGCGCGAGCACGACATTGCCTGGTCACTGCTTCCTGCCGCCTCTTGGTACGTTTGGTACTTCGGTACATTTGCCACAGGCATTTGTTCGACTGGTCGGGGCGGTGGGATTCGAACTCACGACCCTCTGCTCCCAAAGCAGATGCGCTACCAGGCTGCGCTACGCCCCGAGAAAGCGGGCATTCTACAATCTGGTACGCTGACGGTCAATGACACCTCCGAAATTTCCAGGGTGACTTTGCCCTCTCAGGCAATGGACGGTGAATCAAGCGGTTGCTTTGCCCGCGGAACATGGTCCCGGAGAGTCTGGATAACTGCGAGTCAGTTCTTCGGCCATTCCTTCCAATCCCTTTATGGATGTCCAACGCTCACGATTCTCCGGGCCCAGGGCGTTCCAATAGGTAGTGGTGGACTTGGCCATGTGACTCTCCTCGCAGTGGATGGGGGTAACGGCCAACAGGTCTTGTAAAGACCCATGGGCCCGGATATTCAGTGCTCCGTCTGGCAAATTGTACAAAACGTCGGACGGCATGTTGCCAACTTACCTCAGTTAACCGAGTGCGCTGCGCCCAGCAGTTCCAGGGTGGCGTTCACGACCCTCTCGGGTTGGGGTACGACCGCCTGTTCCAGCGCCCAGGATGAAGGGATGGGGGCATCCGGTCCGGTCAGGCGCACCACTGGGCCACGTAGGCTGGGGAATGCCTTGGTGGAAACCAGGGCAGCAAGCTCGGCAGCGATGCCGCACAGGCCGCTGGCTTCATGCACCACCATCAGGCGGCCGGTCTTGCGCACCGAGTCCAGCACAGTGTTTTCGTCCAGGGGTTTGAGGCTGCGCAGGTCGACGACTTCCGCCGAGATGCCTCGTTCTGCCAGTTGCCGAGCGGCCTGCAAGCACACGGCCACGGTCTTCGCGTAGCTCACCAGGGTGATGTCATCCCCGGAGCGGCGGATGGCAGCCTTGCCCAGTGGGATGATGAAGTCAGGATCCTCGGTCACCTCGCCCTCCTGGCATAGCAGCCCCAGGTCGATGAAGAACAGCACCGGGTTGTCGTCGCGTATGGCAGCCTTGAGCAGCCCCTTGAAGTCCGCTGGTTCCGAGGGCATCACCACCTTGACGCCAGGGGTGTGGACGAACATGGCCTCGATGTTGTGGTTGTGCTGGGCGCCCACACACCAGCCGGTGCCGGTCATGCCCATGGCCACCAAGGGGAAGCGGAACTGGCCGCCGGAGAGGTAGCGCAGTTTGCCAGCGCTATTGACCAGAGCGTCCATGGCGTAGGTCATGAAGGGAGCGAACAGCAGATCGATGACCGGGCGCAGGCCGCTGGCGGCGGCGCCCACGGCGGTGCCGGCGATGATCGCCTCGGCCAGCGGCGTGTTGCGCACCCGATCGGGGCCGAAGGCGTCCACCAGATCGCGGTGCTTGGTGGCACTGCCCTCGCCCATCAAAAACACGTCGGGGTCCCGCCGCATCTCTTCGCGCAAGGCCAGATTGATCGCCTGAGCGGCAGTCATTTGGATCATCGTGCTCATGGGTAATCCTTTCTCTCAAGCGTAGACGTGGTCGGTGAGGGTTTCCGGGGCGGGCCAGGGACTCGTCTGGGCAAAGGCCAGGGCAGTGGCGATGCTTGCCTGTGTCTGCCGTTCCAGCGCGGTGAGGCCATTGTCGTCGATCAGGCCTTGCGCTTTTAGGCGCTGGACCTGCCGGTCGATGGGGTCGCGCGCGCGCCAGTAGTCCAGTTCGGCCGGGGCCACGTAGGCCTGGTCGTCCGGCTCGAAGTGGCCGCGCTGGCGGTAGGTGACGAGTTCCAGGAAAGCGGGGCTGCCGCCTTGCCGGATGTGGGCGATGGCGTGGGCGGCGGCTTCCAGCACCGCTTCCGCGTCGTTGCCGTCCACGGTTTCCACAGGCAGGCCATGGCCCTTGGCCCAGTTGGCGATGGCGTTGTCGGGCATGGTCTCCAAGCGGTGCACGAAGGCCTGCCATTGGTTGTTTTCGCAAACGAACAGCAAGGGCAGTTGCCATTGCACGGCCAGATTCAGGGCCTCGTGGAAGATGCCTTCGCAGGCGGCACCGTCGCCGAAGAAGACGGCGACGATGCCCCCGGGCTCGCCCTTGCCCATCTTCTGGGCCAGGGCGACACCGGGGGCCATTGACAGCTCGCCACCGACGATGGTGGAGGTGAGCACCACGCCCAGCTCCCTGGCCGAGATGTGCAGGCTGCCGCTTCGGCCGCCGCAGTAGCCGTCGACGCGACCCAGCACTTCCGCCATCAGACGGCGCGGCTCGGCGCCTCGGGCGATGAGGTGGCCGGCGCTGCGGTGGTTGGTGACGATGCGGTCCCGGCTTTCCAGGGCAGCAACCACGCCGACTGCGCAGGCCTCCTGGCCGACGCTCGTGCAGGTGCCCGGTGCACCGTTCTTTTGCAGTTCCACGAGCTGGTGCTCGTAGGCGCGGATCAGGAGCATGGTTTCCAGACGGGTCAGGGGCGATGGGGGTGTTTTGGGTGCTTGTTGCATGGTCGGGTCTCCTTGCGTTTCGCTTAGCGGCTGGCCTGCTTGCCGAGCGGCAGGTTCTTGGGCACGAACTCGACATAGGGGGTGGCCACCGGCTGGCCGGGGGCGACGGCCACCGGCGCGGGGTCACCGGCGGGGCCGAGGAAACGTACGTAGCGGTACAGGGCGATCAGGTCCTTGTCCGACATTTCGCGCAGGTTGAACCAGGGCATGGGCGGGCGCATGGGCTGGCGGGCTCTGGCGATCCATTGGGCCTCGCCCATCTTGTCCATGTAGAGGCGCAGGTTGACCGGGTAGCTCGTGCCCCACGGCCCCTGGAATCCCACGTCGGTACCGGTGAGCCAAAGGTTTTCCGGCACCTTGCCCTCGGTTTGCATGTAGCCGGGCGTGTGGCAGTCGTTGCAACCGGCTACCTGCGCCAGGTATTTGCCGCGCTCGATGAGGCGCGCGTCGTTGCCGGAAGCAGCCGACGCGGGTGACAGCGAGAGGATGGAGAGGAATGACAGGGTCGCGAGGGCGAGAGCGAAAGCTTGCATGGTGGATGACCTCCGATGAGAATAGAAAAAGGGGACGGCACGTGCAATACGAAGACTAGGCTCCCGCGGCGAGGCGCGTTGCTAAGTGTTTCATACCGAATTGCTAATAATTTACTAAAGGGCACCGGAACGTGGGTGCGAGCTAAACTTGTAGAATCCACCCAACATTCCTGATCGAGACATTTGGTTGTTGCCACCATGCTCCAAACGAAAGCCAACCCCCCACTGCTGGATGCCGCGCAAGCCGCGTTTCTGGGCGGCCCGGTGGCGATCAACGTGGCGTCCCACGACGCTGCCCGGGTGCCCTCCATCGCCCGGGCCTTCGGCTGCCGCGTGTCGGACGACCAGCGGGAAGTGGTGGTGTTCCTCTCGCAACCGCGTTCCCGGAGGATCCTGGACGACCTGGCGGCGGGCGCACCTATCGCTGCCGTCTTCAGCCGGCCCGCCACCCACGTGACCCTCCAGCTCAAGGCCGCCGGCGCGCGCATCCAGCGGCTGGCGGCAGGCGATCGGGAGATCATGCTCGCCAGCGGCGCCGCGTTCATCGCCGAGATCATGGCCCTGGGCTATTCGGAAAACTTCTCCCGGGCGTTGATGGCACCGGCCGGGGACGATGCGGTGGGTGTGGCCTTCACCCCCGAAGCGGTGTTCGAGCAGACCCCCGGACCCAAAGCGGGCATGCGTTTGGAGCCCAACCCGTGACGCTCAGCCTGCGCTCGCTGCGGCGCTGCTTCGAGGGCGCGGTACCCGCCACCATCGCCACCTGCGCGGCGGACGGCATGCCCAACGTCGCCAAGCTCTCCCACGTCCACTTCGTGGACGACCAGCATGTGGCCCTGTCCTACCAGTTCTTCAACAAGACCCGGGAAAACATCCTCCTTAACCACCGCGCCACGGTGGAGGTGGTGGACCCGGTGAGCGCCGCCCACTTCTGCCTCCAGGTTGAATACCTGCGTACCGAGACCGCGGGGCCCCTGTTCGCGTACATGAAAGCCCGGCTGGCGGCCATCGCCTCCCACTCGGGCATGAGCAAGGTGTTCCGCCTGCTGGGTTCCGACATCTACCGGGTACTGGAAGTGGTGGCGGTGAGTGGCGACGTGGACGCGGAAATCCCTCCGCGCGCCAACCTGCTCTCTGGCCTGCGCGCCTACCAGGCCGTTCTCGCCGGTTGTGCCGATCTCGCCCGCCTGCTCGACACGATGCTGGAAGGCCTGGAACGGCACTGGGACATCTGCCATTCCATGCTGCTCATGGCAGACCCGGACGGCAAACGGCTCTACACCGTGGCCAGCCGGGGCTACGCGGAGTCCGGCGTGGGCTCCGAGGTGTGCATGGGCGAAGGCATTGTTGGCGTCGCCGCCAGGGAACGCACGCCCATCCGCATCGGGTATGCGGTGCAGGAATACCGTTACAGCCACGCCACCCGGGAACGTTTCGCCGCCAGCGTCGATGGCTACGCCCTGGAAACCGAGATTCCCTTCCCAGGTCTGGTGGAAGCGGGTAGCCAGTTGGCCGTGCCCCTGCTGCTGGGCGGACGCCTGTTGGGAGTGCTGTTGGTGGAAAGCGCCGAGGAACAGCGCTTCACCTTTGAGGACGAGGACGCCTTGGTGATACTGGCGGGTCAGTTGGCCATGTGCATCGACTACCTGTCCCGCAGCACGGATCTGCCCCTGGAACCAGCCGCACCCGCCTCCAGCAGCCCGCCTGCCGCGGCGTCGCAGGGCACACGGGTGCTTATCCGCCATTTTCCCGCCGACCACAGCGTGTTCGTGGACAACGACTACCTGATCAAGGGCGTGGCCGGCGCCATCATCTGGAAGTTGCTGCGGGAACACATGGACGCAGGCCGTGCCGAGTTCACCAACCGGGAACTGCGCCTGGATACCAC
>DIME01000097.1 GCA_002425405.1 Candidatus Accumulibacter vicinus | reverse complement strand
CCCGCCGTTCACGGATCGCCGGGCGATCGGCCGGGCCGTGGATCAACCTCCGGCGCGCGTGCTTCCGCATGACGAACGCGATGTCTCGGGGCTGTCCGCCTACGCGGGCGCGCGTACTCGACTACGGGTTTCGCTGGGGCATCGAGCCCCTGTTTTCCGACCTCAAATCACGTGGCTTCGAGTTGGCCGAAAGCGCGACCATCCGGCGAAGACGCACTGCAGCAAAGCAGGAAGCCGCGAAGAAGATGCCGAGGCATCCCGGGTGTATGATGTCGCCTCTAGCGTTGGTTCGATTCGGGATGCATGCTTTCACGGCGATTTGTCAATAGCGGCCCGACTGCGCCGCCACCGCCCCATCCAGGCAATGGCCACGAGCTGAAATCTGGCAATCGCCCATCGTTTCAACCGTTAATGTTAATGTCTGCAATTAGAAAGGAATCGCGCCATGACCGAAAGCTCCCCTCCCATACCACTGCGGGGTATTGTTGGCGAACCGCGCAAGGGCAAGATCGGTGTTCTGATCGAAGAACACTTCGACATGACCGAGTTTCGCCTCTTCAACGAATCGTTCCCGAAACACGGCTATCAGGTGGTCTATCTCTCCCACCTGTGGGGCAATCCTTCCCTCACCTTTGGTTCCAATCCCGACGCTGGCTGGGTGGAAGAGCATGTGCTGGTGGAAACCGAAATCACTGCCGCTGACCCGGCGGATTACAAGGGGATCATCGTCATCGGGGCTTATGCCAGCGACCGCCTGCGTTACCAGGTCACGCCCCGCCAGGGAGAACCGAACCAGGCTCCAGCGGTGGTCTTCATCCGCCGGGCGCTTGCCGATCGCCATCTGAAGATCGGCACGATCTGCCACAGTTTGTGGCTGCTTTGCGCCGACCGCACACTGCTGCAGGGTCGTCGGGTCACTTGCGCTCACAACATCGTCTGTGATGTCGAAAACGCTGGCGCGGAAGTGATCTATGGCCCAGAAGGCACCGTCGACCTGGTCATCGATGGCAACCTGATTACCGGCAAACATCCGGGGATAACCGACCAGTTCATCACCACCTTCCTGTCCGAAATCGAAAAAGGGGACTAAAGCCTGTGCTTGAACCCCAAGCGCGTGCGCTTTCCTCATCGGCTGCGGTCGAGACGGTTCTGGCAACAGAACGGCTCACCGCGTCGATGCTCCCCGAGAAGGTGATGAATGAATCCGCCAGTCTCGGTCGCAGAGAACTACGACCAGTATTTTTCCAGCCGGCTTTATGAGCAGCGTTACCCGCGGCCAAACCCGTCGAGCCTGGCCATCATCATCGGCGAGATCGACGCGCTGGGCAAGCGTGTTCTCGATGTCGGCTGCGGCAATGGCCGCTATGCCGAAACCCTGCTCGAGCGCACGGACGCAACGATCGTCGCCTGCGACATCAGCAGAGAGGCGATTGACGGCTTGTCTTCCCGATGTTCCGGATACGTCGCGGCGGGCCGCTTGCGTCCCCTCCTTGGCGATCCGACGGTGGTAGCCGAGAGCCTGGGCGAGGGCGAGAAGTTCGACCTGGCGATCATGGTGTTTGGCGTACTCGGCCACATCTATCCCCGCTCACTACGTCGGGCAACGCTCGCGACCATCCACGCCCTGCTCCGACCCGGAGGACGGATCGTCGTCACAGTGCCGAACGCCGCGCGCCGATTTGCCAAGCAACAGCTCTCTTCGCAACGCCTGGTAGAACAGGGACATCTCGAAGCCGGCGACATTCTTTACGAACGCACTTCCCATGACCTGGCAGTAAAGATGTACTACCACCTGTACACTCTCCAGGAGTTCGAGCAGGAACTCGAACAACAGGGATTTCGCCTGATCCGCCTGACTGCCGAGAGCATTCTGCCGGAGAGCGGCATCGTCAGGTCGCAGTTGCTGCGCGCGATCGACTGGTTTCTGGCAAAGATCCTGCCGCTGCGCTGCGCTTACGGTTTTCTCGCGGTCGCCGAGGCGGCCAGCGCGTCGGATCAGCACACGGATTTGCCTCACCCGTTCGCTCCCAACCAGCCGGTATAAGCCAGACGATGGGCCGCTGTCCGGGGTTTCGTGCCGCCTGCCTGCTGGTGCTGATCGTCATCATGGTTGGCCGAGAAGCGCAGGCCGACCGGCTCGATCTGATCCAGAAGCGCGGCACCTTGATCGTCGGCGTCAAATCCGATTACCCGCCTTTCGGTATGCTGGACGCGCACGGTCGCTTGATCGGTTTCGAGCCCGATCTTGCCGCTGAACTTGCCCGCCGCCTGGGCGTCGGCCTGCAACTGGTGGCGGTCACTTCGACCAATCGCCTGCAGAAGCTCGAGGAAGGCGCTGTCGACATGGTCATCGCCACCCTCGGCGACAGCCCGCAGCGCAGACAGATTGCCACCCTTGTCGAACCCGGTTACTACGCCAGCGGTGCGACGGCGGTCGCGCCGCCCACTCCCCGGCTGTCGAGCTGGACGGATCTGCGCGGCAAAAAAGTATGCGCCACCCAGGGAGCATACTTCAATCGGCCGATGGCCCAACGCTTCCTGCTCGATCTGCAGATCTTCAACGGCACGCGCGACGCCCGTTTGGCACTGCGCGATGGGCGCTGCGTCGCCTGGCTGTACGACGATACCAGCTTCGCCGGTCTGCTGGCTGATCCGGAGTGGGCGAATTACGAAACGCCGCTACCGTCGATGATGATCTCGCCATGGGCCATCGCCCTGTCTGCCAAGGAGCAAGGATCCCGACTCGAGCAGATGATCTCCGAAGCGGTCGCCGACTGGCACCGCAGCGCTTGGCTGATCGACGTGGAGAAGCGCTGGGGAATCAGGCCAAGCCAATATCTGGTGGAGATGCGCGCACTCTGGACGAGGCGCCAGGCCGACGGAGGCCTGCTTTGTGCTCGGCTCGAAAACGGCAATTGGCCAGCGGAGTGCCGCCACAAATGGCTCCTGAAATCTGCCGATGTCGGTGGTATCCAGCATTTCGGTCTGCTCCTCAAGGAGCAGACCGGGCTCAACATGACCATCATTTACGACGCCTACGATCGCCTGCTGTTCCTGCGCGGCCTCTGGATAACGCTGCAACTGATGGTCGCGTGCATTGCCGGCAGTCTGATCGTGGGTTGCCTCGGTGCCTTGGCGGCAGAGTCGGGCTTCCCCGGCGTGCGCACCTGCGTGCAGATGTCCGCCGCCCTCGGCCGAATGACACCACCGCTGTTGCTGATCTACCTGGTGTTTTTCGGCGTCGGCCACATCATCGTCAGTCGTTTTGGCTGGACCTTCGACGGCGCCTCGATCGTCATCGTCTGTCTCTCGACCTATACCGGCTGTGCCATCGTGTCTGCACTGCTCGAAGCCGTCTCCGTACTCAAGGAGCAGCAACCAGATTTCCGGCTCGGCTGGCGGGAGCTGCCGCAGGCGCTACGCCTGTCCTACGCAGCCGTGGTCGCTTCGCTGGTGAATGTCGTGAAAGCGACCGGCATGGCGAGCGTCATCGCCGTACCGGAGCTTGTTTCGGCGGCCACTGCCATCGTTGCCGAACAAGGCAACCCCGAGGTGATGATGAATGTCCTGATGATCACCTACTTCCTGTTGGTGACCACCGTCGTCCAGATCTTCAATTACCTGGAACGAAGGATTCCTGAACTTGGCCGCCGCTGAAATCGCTGCCCTGTTGCTGACATGGACACCGTTCCTGGCTGGCGGCTTCGCCTGGAACATCCTGATCTCGCTGGTGGCGATGATCATCGGTACGATCTTCGGTGCGCTCCTGGCATGGCTGCGCCTATCCGGGCACACGCCGCTGGCGCACGCGAGCCTCGTTGTCACCGAACTGACGCGCAACATCCCGACTTTTGTCTTCCTCTTCTACCTGGCATTCCTGATTCCGACAGAGTTCGAATTTTCCGGACAGATCTACGCCTTTCCCGTGTGGCTCAAAGCTTCGCTGGCGTTCTCCGTGGCGGTCATCGGATTCGTCTCCGACAACCTGCTCGTGGCCCTGCAACACCGGGAACGTCATAATCATGCGGCCGCATTGCTGTTCATTCCGAGCTGGACCACTTACCTGCTGATCATCGTCATGGCCTCGAGCACTGCTTCGGTGATCGGCGTCGGAGAAATCGTTTCACGCTGCAACATCGTCATCGCCGCGGTCGGCGGCAATGAAACGATGCTCTGGGTTTATACTTACGCCATCTGCTACTTCCTGGTCTTTTGCTTTCCACTCAACTGGGCAATGGGTTGCGCAAGAAGACGCTTGCTGACCCGCGTCGGCGTGCCAGCGCTGTAAGCGGTCGGCGACTTAGGGGAAACCATTGATACAGACCATCGCAATCCTTCGCCGCTGCCTGCCGGGCATGACTGTGGCAGCGCTGCTGGCGTTCGCGCTGCAGGGATCGGCATCGGCCGAGTCGGCTCTCGACCGCATCAGGAATACCGGTGTTCTCAACGCCGGAACCCGCGCCGATGCCATGCCGTTCGCTTACCGATTGCAGCAGGCGGGAGACAAGGAGGAAAGGCTGGCCGGTTTCTCGGTTGACCTGATCGAACAGATTCGCAAGAAGCTCTCGGAGAAGCTTGGCCGCGAAATCGAGACCCGGCTGCACATCACCAAGGCCAGCGACCGCCTGGCATTGGTCGCCAGCCACGCCATCGACATCGAGTGCGGCATTACGACGCCCACCTGGGAGCGCCAGAAATTGGTCGATTTCTCGATCCCGTTCTTCGGCAACGGCACCCGCGTCATGGTCCTGCGCAGCACAGCCAAGGGGTTCGACGATCTGCGCGGCAAACGTATTGGCGTCGCCGCCGGCACGACGACCGCGACCATTCTCAAACAGCACGTGCCGGATGCGATTGTGGTCGAAGTACCCGACATGGCAACCGGCTTCAAGATGTTCGCCAGTGGAGAGATCGACGGATTGTCCAACGTCGGCATCGTACTCCGTGCTCTGGTCGAGAAGAGTCCGCTCAAGAGCAAGGTCATCCTGCTGCCGCGCACCGATGGGCTGTCCTATGAATCAATGGTCTGCAGCCTGCCTCTCGACGACTCCAAATGGCGCGCCTTCGTGAATGAGGTACTGGCCGACCTCCTTGACGGCGTTGACCAGTATCGGGGAGGTTATTTCGATATCTATGACAAATGGTTCGGACCGCGCGGGATCGTCTATTTCCCGCTTGACTATATCGTCGCCCAGAAGCTGTCCGCCTCGATCATCTGGCTGAAGTAGGGTCGTCACGATGACGCTGCGCCGCCGGCTTTTCCTCTTTGTCAGCACCCTCATCGCCATTGGCCTGCCGAGCGCTGGTGTGGTGTTCGCCTATGTCTCCTGGCTCTCCGTGCTGGAAAGAACCGAACGCGACGGCATCCTGATCGCCCAGACCCTCGCCCAGTCCGTCACATTCATCCAGCAGGTGCCAGCGGCCCTGGAGCAGATCATTGACAAGAACGTGCGCACCCAGGCGGATATCGTTGCGCAACTGACCCACCTGGCGCAGCAGCAGAAGACTTCTGCTCTGGAAATCAATCGGGCTCTGCGGACCATCGCTGTGCGCAACGGGATTCCAGAGGTCTGGGTAACTGATGCCACCGGTAAGCCGCTCTTCTGGTCGCTCGACGACATCGACGCATCCATTGCCGTTGACTCGGGGCTGACTCTGCAACCGAAATTCAAGCCGCTACTGCAGGGGCAGCAGTACAGCCTATTCACTGACCGGATGTACCGCACGACTGACCACAGCGAATTGTACTATGGCGCGGTGACCATGCCGGATCGGAGCGGCGGCATGACCCTGATCGCCCATCGGCCAAACCTCGCCAACAGCAGCATCCAGAACGTCGGCCTGAAGAGGATGGTGGACAGCGTTCTCTCGGGGGCACTGATCGACGCCATCTGGATATTCGATGAAAAACTCGAAGCGCTGGCCGTCAGTTCCGTCGCAGGCATCGACGGAAGTGCCGCGCTGGGTGATGGACAGCGCGCCTTCATCGAAACGGTGATCAATACCAGCACACCCGCTTCCTATTTCGAGGACAAGGTGCTGTTCCGGCATGCGCTCCTGTACGTTGCTGCGCCAACCTTTGGCGCGGACGGCTTGCCGAACGGGGCAGCGCTGATGCGCCTGCCGGTCAACATGGAGGCGGAGCTGCATTCGCTCCTGACCATCGGTGGCGGGGTAACCGTGGTCATGCTGTTGCTGGGAATGGCTCTGGCCCTGCCCTTTCTCAACCGCATCGTCCGACCGCTGGCGCGCCTGACCGTACAGACCCATCGCCTGGTTGCGCACCACTTTGACCCGGATCAGGAGATGCATGCTGAACTGCTCAAGGTGTCGGAGAACCGCAAGGATGAAGTCGGATACCTGGGGAACGCCCTGTACTCGATGGTCACCACACTCAAAACTCATATCGCGGACCTCAAGGCAACGACTGCCGCCAAGGAGCGGATCGAAGGCGAGATGTCTGCGGCTCGCGCCATCCAGATGGGCATGCTGCCGCACAGTTTCGGGTCACCGGCACCCGGCGCCCGTTTCGACCTGCACGCTGTGCTCGAACCGGCCAAAGCGGTAGGCGGCGATCTGTTCGATTTTTTTCTGCTCGACGAACACCGGCTGTTCTTTCTGATCGGTGACGTGTCGGACAAAGGGGTGGCCGCCGCGCTGTTCATGGCAGTGACCAAGACGCTGTTCGCTGTCGAGGCGAAGCGCGACTCCGCATCGGTCGGCGGCATCATGGAACGGGTCAACCACAGCCTCTGCGAGAACAATCCCGAAGGCATGTTCGTCACCGTCTTCGCCGGCATTCTCGACCTGCGGACCGGGGAGATCAGCTTTAGCGACGGCGGCCACGAACTGCCTTTCCTGTTGCGGCGCGACGGCGGCGCGGCAATGATCGAGAAGAAGAAGGGGGGGCTGGTTCTGGGATTCGTTGCCGAATCCGTGTACCGCAATGACCTCATCCAGTTGCAGCCTGGCGAAGGACTGGTGATCTACACCGACGGCGTCACCGAAGCGATGAACGGCGAGCACGAGCTGTTCAACGCGACACGTCTGGGGAACAGCCTGGCTGCGATCTCGCCGGCCTGCTCTGCACGCACGATCATCGACAGGGTGATGAACGCGGTTCGCGCGTTCGTCGGTGAGCATCCGCAAAGCGATGACATTACCCTGCTGGCGCTACGCTGGCACGGCC
This sequence comes from Candidatus Accumulibacter vicinus, assembly GCA_002425405.1. GTDB lineage: Bacteria > Pseudomonadota > Gammaproteobacteria > Burkholderiales > Rhodocyclaceae > Accumulibacter > Accumulibacter vicinus. Next base: position 8,528 of record DIME01000097.1, on the reverse strand, counting down.
CTTCCGGCACCAGGCTTCCCTCTGCTGAGTAGGGCGCCGCGCGTCAGCGATGCCGCAGGCGGGCTGGCCGGACGCGCGAACGGAAAGTACGCCAGACCACTATGGCTAGGTGCTCGCCACCCCCTGAGGCAGAGCGATGATGCGTGGCGGGTGTCGGATCTGCTCGAGAAATCTCAGCAGATCGTGCGTGGCGATTGCGGTGGTGCGATCATTTCGAAGCGGGTGACAATTGAGGACATCGCTGTCCAGCAGCCGCTGCTCAAGGACTACGCAAACGAGACCATGCACGTCGTTGATCGCGGCGAAAGGCGAGACGGCCCCCGGAACGACACCGAGGATGCTGCCCAATTCCTCCTCGCTGGCGAACGAGAGACGCGACGCCTGCAACAGGCTTGCCGCAACCCGTAGATCAACACGGGTCTGTTCCAGCGCCACCAACAACCAGTACCCGGCTTTCTTGTCCCTCAGGAACAGGCTTTTGGCGTGCCCTCCCGTGAGGTCTCCGCGCAGACGCTTGCTATCTTCTATCGTGCGCAGCGGTGGATGCTCGACGGTTGTGGTGACGATGTCCAGCTCGGCGAGCATCGTCATCAGATGCTGGCTATCGGCAAGAAGCATTGCGAGTCCTCATACCCAGTGGTTTTCGTTGCCATGGAACAGCTCACCCACTGGACCGGATCGAACCAGATCATGATTGATGGGATTGATGGGATTAAGCTCAGGCCGAAGAAAAGAAAATAAAAAAGTAGCAGTTGACCGTCTCTCAAGATTGCAGCTAACCTAGCGCCATGATTTGGACGAAACAATAACCAACACGCAATATAACCAACACGCAATATCGCGAGGAGCAGTCATGAAGACGCAAGCCTATTCTTATTCAGACACGATTACCGGTTATGTCACGCAGGTTGATCGTGCAGCACGCAGCTTTACTCTCAGGACCAATTGCGGCCAGGATTTTCAAGTGTACCTCACGCCGACCACTTACGCCCGAATTGCAGAGAACCTCGAGGACAGCTACCAGGATTGCACCTCGCGCATCCGCGAAATGCTGCAACCCGGCCAGCAGGTTTTCGCTTACTGCATTTTCTATCCACAAGCGGGAGAACTGCGTGCCGAGGTCAAATCGATGGTCTTCCCGGGCGAAGGACCCGGAGTTTATCGCCACGAAGAACCCGACTGGTGGATCAAACAAATCCGTTCCATCGCCAACAGCTACCTGCGCTGGCAGTTCAACTACCCCAATCAGTCGATCGACTATCGCAATTATCGTACGATCCTGCACCTGGCCGGCGGCAAGAAAGGAGACTACCTGCAGGAAACCGACACCATTTCCCGGATGGTCTACGGCATGGCCTCGGCCTATATGCTGACGGGCGAGGAAAGCTTCCTCGAGGCCGCCGAAAAAGGAACAGAGTACCTGCGTGCCCACATGCGCTTCATGGATGCGGACGAGGATCTGATCTACTGGTACCACGGAGTCCAGGTTTCCGGAGACCGCGAGCACAAGCTGCTGACCTCGGAGTTCGGCGACGACTACGACTCGCTGCCGATGTACGAGCAGATCTACGCCCTCGCCGGACCGACGCAGACCTATCGTCTCACCGGCGACCCGCGCATTCTCTACGACATCGAGAAGACCATCGAGCTGTTCGACAAATACTACAAGGACAACGATCAGGGCGGCTACTTCTCGCACATCGATCCGATCGGCCTGGATCCGCGCTCGCCACTGCTCGACAAAGGCAACAACCGCGCTCGCAAGAACTGGAATTCGGTCGGCGATCACGCCCCGGCCTACCTGATCAACCTCTGGCTGGCGACCGGTGAGGACAAGTACGCCGATTTCCTGGCCGACACCGCCGATACCATCGTCAGGCACTTCCCCGACTACGGGCATTCGCCATTTGTCCAGGAGCGCTTTCATGAAGACTGGAGCCACGACAGCACCTGGAACTGGCAGCAGGACCGTGCGGTGGTTGGCCACAATCTCAAGATCGCCTGGAACCTGATGCGAATCCACAGTATTCGTCCGAGTACCGATTACCTCGAACTGGCCGAGAAGATTGCCCAGTTGATGCCCGCGGTCGGTTCCGACCAGATCCGCGGTGGCTGGTATGACGTGGTCGAACGGGCACTGGCTCCGGGCGAGAAAATGCATCGCTTCGTCTGGCATGATCGCAAGGCCTGGTGGCAGCAAGAGCAGGCGATCCTCGCCTACCTGATTTTGCAGGGTTGCCTGGACAAGGCGGACTACCAGAAACACGGCCGCGAAGCGGCAGCCTTCTACAACGCCTTTTTCCTGGATCACGACGATGGCGGCGTCTATTTCAATGTTCTCGCCAACGGGCTGCCTTATCTGCTGGGTAACGAAAGGCTCAAGGGCAGCCACTCGATGAGCGCCTATCACTCCACCGAGTTGTGCTTCCTGTCGGCGACCTATATCAACCTGCTGATCAACAAGCAGCCGATGTGTTTGTACTTCAAGCCACGACCCGACGGTTTTCCGGACCGGATCCTGCGGGTGTCTCCGGACATCCTGCCCAAGGGCAGTATCCGCCTGACCGCGGTCGAGATCGACGGCAGGCCTTACTCTGCCTTCGATGCCGAAGCCCTGTCGGTACAACTACCCGATTCCCGCCAGGATGTACGGGTCAAGGTCACCCTGACGCCGGTCAAGTAGCTCCGCATCAATCGCAGCGAAGGATTCAAGCATATGTCGATCGAGGTTGAAGCTTTCCCCCGCGACGGGATGACAGTCGTAACCGTTGCTGGCGAGATTGACGGCAGTTCTGCGCCCAGTTTGCAAAGCAAGATCCTGCCCCTGTTGCAGGAGAACGATTCGCTGATCCTGGACCTTAACCGCGTCAGCTATATGTCCAGCGCCGGTCTGCGGATGCTGCTCCTGCTCTACCGCCAGGCAGCGGCGAACAATGGCCGGGTCGCTCTGGCCGGTTTGGCGGAATCGATCCGGGACACCATGGAGATTACCGGTTTTCTCAAGTTCTTTACCGTTGCGAACAGCGTCGAAGCGGCACTGACAGCCCTCAAGCAGGCGTGACATGGATAGCCGCATCGATTTCTACCCGACTCACCAGCACGAAGGCTACAAGTTCCGACTAGGGCGTGTATTTCCATTTGGCAGCACCCTGGTACCAGGTGGCGTCAACTTCGCCATCAGCTCTGGCCACGCCACCTCCTGTACCTTGGTACTCTTCGAGAAGGGCGCGCCAGAGCCACTGGTGGAGATTCCGTTCCCGGACTCCTTCCGTATCGGCAACGCCTGGTGCATGGTGGTCTTCGACCTCGACTACGAGCGCATCGAGTATGGCTATCGCATGGACGGCCCCTGGGATCCGGTGGCCGGACATCGCTTCGATCGGAGCAAGATTCTGCTCGATCCGTACGCCAAAGCAATCGGCGGCCGAACGGTGTGGGGCAAACTACCCGACTGGAACGACCGCTACCCGCACCGTGCCCGACTGATCTTCGAGGATTTTGATTGGGAGGACGACCGCCCCCTGGAAACGCCGCTCGCGGACCTGGTGATCTACGAACTGCACACGCGCAGCTTCACTGCCCACCCTTCGGCCGGAGTCAAACATCCAGGCACCTATGCTGGAATCATGGCCAAGATCCCCTATCTGAAAAAGCTGGGGGTGAACTGCGTCGAGCTGATGCCGATCTTCGAGTTCGACGAGTTCGAAAACAGCCGCCCCAACCCGCTGACCGGCGAAATGATGTACAACTACTGGGGTTACAGCACGGTCGGTTTCTTCGCCCCCAAGGCTGGCTTTGCAGCCTCCGGACCCTTCGGCATGGAGGTGGACGAGTTCAAGAACCTGGTCAAGGAGTTTCACCGCAACGGCATCGAAGTCATTCTCGACGTGGTTTTCAACCATACCGCCGAGGGTAACGAGCAGGGTCCGACACTTTCCTTCCGGGGAATCGACAACCAGACCTATTACATGCTGACTCCCGAGGGCTACTACTACAACTTCAGCGGCTGCGGCAACACGCTCAACTGTAACAGCCCGGTGGTCCGCAACATGGTTCTCGACTGCCTGCGCTACTGGGCAGCAGAATATCACATCGACGGTTTCCGCTTCGATCTGGCCTCGATCCTGGGACGTGCTCCCAGCGGCGCCCCCTTACCCAATCCGCCGTTGCTCGAGAGTCTGGCCTTCGACCCCATCCTGGCCAAATGCAAGCTGATCGCTGAAGCCTGGGACGCTGGCGGCCTGTATCAGGTCGGGTCTTTCCCGGCATATGGACGATGGGCCGAGTGGAACGGCAAGTACCGCGACGACATCCGACGCTTCCTGAAGGGAGACGAGGGAATGGTCCCGGTGATGGCCGAACGCATTCAGGGCTCGCCGGACCTCTACGGCTGGAACCAACGCGGTCCGACTGCATCGATCAACTTCATCACCTGCCACGACGGCTTCACCCTCTACGATCTGTTCGCCTATAACGACAAGCACAACGAAGCCAACGGCGAACAGAACCGTGACGGCGGCAACGACAACCATAGCTGGAACTGTGGCGTCGAGGGCGAAACCAACGATCCTGGGGTCAATGACCTGCGCCAGCGAATGATCAAGAACGCCCTGGCAATTCTGCTGATGAGCCACGGCGTTCCGATGATCCTGATGGGTGATGAGATCGGGCGAACCCAGCGCGGCAACAACAACACCTACTGTCATGACAATGACCTGAACTGGCTCGACTGGACGTTGCACGAACGGCACGGCAATCTGTTCAACTTCGCTCGCCGGATGATTGCCTTGCGCAAGGCACACCCGCTCTTGCGCGCCCGCGAGTTCTTCGGGAGCAGTCCCACTCAGGCCGACATCATCTGGCATGGCACACAAGCCTGGCGCGCCGACTGGTCGCCAGGTGCACGGACCCTGGCCTTCATGCTCCGCGAGCGGCAGGCCGGACAAGGGGGAAATGTCAGTCCGGTGCTGTACATGGCCATCAACTGTTATTGGGATGCCCTCCCCTTCGAATTACCTGAACTGCCCGCCAACTATCACTGGTATCTGTTCGCCAATACCGGCTTGCCCGCCCCCGATGACATCCGGGAACCCGGCCAGGAAGTCAAACTGGAAGAGAATCTGCGCAGCTTTCTGGTTGGCGAGCGAGCGGTGGTGATACTGATCGGGCGCCCACGGCTGCAGGACCAGGCAACTTGATCATTCTTTGGAGACAGGAACATGACATTCAGTACCACAGTGGAAACCAGGGGCCGCGAGGCATGGATCACGCTCGAGGGCGAACTCGACGCAGCCGTGGCCGGAGAATTCCGTACGGCAATCGAGCGCCTGGCCCAGGAAAAACCCGAAAAGCTCGTGCTCTTCGTGAACAAGCTGCAATTCATGGCCAGCGCTGGCCTGCGCGTACTGGTATTCGCCAAGCAGCGGATGGGAAGCGAGGTCGGCATACATGTTGTCGGCGCCACGGGCCCCGTCCTCAACACCTTGCAGATGAGCGGCTTTGACCAGTCGGTTTACCTTCAGGAAAGCTACCCCTGAGCTTGGCGCCCGCCCGGTCATGGCAAGGCACAGCATTCCGGCCAATCTGGCAGCGCTCTCGGCCATTCGTCATCTGGTCACCGAGGCGTGCATCGAGACAGGACTGGACGGGTCGGCGACTTATCGTCTGACCCTGGCCGTGGATGAGATCGCCACCAACATCATCACCCACGGCTACCAGGAACAAGGTTTGACGGGCGATATCGTGATTTCGATTGAAACAGAGGACGATAAGCTGACCGTCATCCTCGAGGATACAGGCGTCGCTTACGACCCCCGTGCGCGCGACATGCCGACTGCAGAAGACCTCGACAAACCGTTATCGGAACGTGATATCGGCGGGCTCGGAATCTACCTCGCGCTGCAAGGCGTCGATCGCTTCGACTATCAGCGTTGCGACCAGGTCAACCGCAACATTCTTGAAGTCGAACGGCCCCGCTGACCTCTGGCTGGTCTGGCAAAATCGACCTGCTCACCGGCACATACCGAGCAGGCCGGGGGTACTGCTGTCAAAATGGCCCCTACTGCGATTTGCTTCTCAAATTTGAAGGAGATACTCATGACAAAACACAAAGCAAGCTATTATGAAAAATTATCCGCAGACTATTCTCGACCCAATCTGGTCTCCCCCGCATTGCAGGCAGAGCTTATCGAGTTTGGCGAGAGAATCGTCGCGATGAAAGAAGAGGAATTACCGGCGATTGATTCGAATTATACCCTGGCGCAAATTGAAAAAGAAAACATGGAGTGGTGGCCCACCCATTGCGAGGCATTAAGGCAAGGTCGCGGTGATATCTTGACAGGTGAATATAGAAATGATCTTGTCTATTTTTGCCAGGATGGGCCCTATCAGGGAGTGGAGCAACAGAAGGAACGCGAGAAGCATTGGTGGGCATTAATCGCCCAACCCGGAGTCACCATGTGCTGGCCGATTGTGATGTTCTATGGCGAGCATACCTACTTCGAATGGAAGTGCGTGGATGACATCACCAATGAAACTCTTGCCAAGGGCAACGTCACCTGGGTTCGTCGTGGTCACCGGGGAGGCTGTTATCTCAAGACCGAGCAACTGACGTTTTATCGGGATGTATTTGCCGAAGAAAGCTTGCTGAAGTTGATCCAGACTTAGGAAATCATTCAGCATGGTTGGTTCATGACTTGTTTGTCGCATATTTTTTGTTTCGGCCCACCGCTCGAACTCGCCAGCTTCTGCTCGCACAGTTCGAAGAACTCTTACACCCAGCAATTGAGGAGAAATAGAAATGCCTGTAATCAGTCTTGACATCATTGGAGTCAGAAACGGGATCCCCTTTTATCCGACAGCGACAGAGGTTGCCACTCTTCAGAACCAGATCACCAGTGCTGAATTAGGGGTGCTGTCGTCCAATTTCCCGAATCAGTTGGGCTTCGTTAGCCATGTGGATCCGAAAACGGGGTTCAATCAGTATGACATCGCGAAGCAAGCGGTACGCGATGCTTTTCCTGGGTATATCGTCGTTGCTGCAGATCAGTCGGCCTATCCGACTACCGCGTATACCGCAAACCTGAACAATGGGATCACTGTATTGGCAGATATTCGCATTGTCGAACTGGCCTTGAACGAGACCATTCAGGATGCCATGCTCAGAAGCCTGACCACAACCATCCAGTCCTCCTTGAGCACGAATTACCCGGATCTCAAGATCAATGTCGCCGCGACCATGATCACGGGCAATGTGGATATTTCCCTCCCTGGCGTATTGAATGTTGCCGGGGAACCCGTGGATGGTGTAATCAGTGCGATGGAACGAACTTCGGCGGATGGTACGCAGAACGCCAGTTTTCATCAATTCTTATGGGACCGTATTCTAGCCGCAACCGATGCCAAGAGTCTGGATTTACACTTGCTCAATCAACTGGACAATATTGACGGTCTCCGTGGCGGCGCCGGCAATGACATCATCGAAGGAGCCAATGTCGGTGACTTTCTGCTATCCGGCGGGGCGGGCAATGATTTTATATTCGGCGGAGGTTATGCTGATATAGGTACCAATGTCATGGATGGCGGCGCCGGCAATGACATTCTGGTTGCCGGCGGTCATAAAACCAGCCAGTTGGCTCAATATCTGGCCAGCAACCCCTTCACACCAAACATGCCAATCAATGCCTTCACTTCCATCACACAAAGTGTTGCCGACAACTCTGCCGGCAGATCATATAATGTTTTTTCATTCCATAACAATAGCGGAAAAGATAGAATTTTCAACTTTCATGCTGCAACTGACAAAATTCAGATCGACGCCGGGATTAATGGCTCCAATATTACGAACCTGAGCAGTCTCATTCAGCACATCACTATTTCAGGAGACAACCTGAGCATCGACTTGGGCAATAACAATACCGTCACCCTGGTCGGTGTTGATATTGCAGGATTGAGTGCAGGAAATATTGTGTTTGTTTCATGAACCGCTGATTTAACCGCCAGAAATTGTTATGGTATAGTTTGGTCATTCCAACGCAGCCCGAATTGCCCGATGAAGAAGATCAGTAATTCCTAGGTTGAGGGCAAGAAGGGTCAGGCGACGAGAGCAGTTTCTGGCGGAGAGGGAACAGGTCATGCCCTGGCCGGAACCAATTGAAGCGATCGACCCGCACTCTCCAAACGGTCATGACTTTTCCAGGCACCCCCGATCATGAAAGTCATGACCGTTTCCCTCTCCCCCAACCCCTCCCCCGCGCGGGGGGAGGGGAGATTCGTGAGTCGCATACGCGACTTTCACATTAAGCCAGAAGGGCATTGAGGAGAGGTTTCAGCAAGCCTTTGCCACGGATTCTGGCGTTGTGCACGAATTGGAAAAAGCCCAAGTAGATGGGAAGTTTCTCCTGTGAGCGTCCCCGATGGGGACGTCACCAGGAGCGTAGCAATGACCAGAAGCCTGACATGGACCTCATGGAACCCATCGCCATCCTCATCGCGGGCGTACTTGCCCCCCGAGTTCGACAGAAATACGG
>DIME01000191.1 GCA_002425405.1 Candidatus Accumulibacter vicinus | reverse complement strand
GGCTCCGGGAAGGTCCGTCAGGCTGCGAGGCGAGCAGCGCATGCGCGCGGAAGATTGCCCAAGGGATGTTCCTGCGCGAGCGCCGGCAGAAGGTTCGGCAATTCGTTGAAGAACCCGCGCAGCGCAGCAGCCCAGTGCTCGCTGCCGCTCGTGTCATCGATCGTATCGAGGCGTTCGTATGGCCCGCAGGAGCCCGCGGTAGTGTCGTCCGCGACGCGCTCGGTACGAAACCGCTGCCAGGCAAAGCTGCGCAGCGGCGCCAACATTGTGATGCGGCGGTCTTCGCCCTGCAGACCCGTGCGGTAGCGCTGGATCAGCGTCGCCAGCGCATCGCCGAGCCAGGGCCATGGCGGCGGCAGCAGCAGATCCTGACTCCGACCTGCAGAAAAACCGCCGAGCACGTCGAACAGCAGAACGCTGTGCGCGTCCTGGTGCTCCGCGGCGGGCAGCGAACTGACCAGAACATGGTAATTCAAACGCAGCCATTTTTGAATTTTCTGGATCGGCTGCGTTTATCATCCACACTTCACCATGCGTATCTGTTGCCTGCTCACGCCCAATGGACAATCTGTTCGCCAAACTTCCGCCTCCAGACTCGCCCACCGAGCAGTTTTGGCAACTGCTGGCCCGGCCCGGTCTGACGATCGAACGCATCGTCTCGACCGGCCAGTCCAGCCCGCCGGGTTTCTGGTACGACCAGCCAGAGGGGGAATGGGTGCTATTGGTGCAAGGTGAGGCGAGCTTGCGTTTCGCCGACGAGACGCAAGCCCGCAGGCTCAAGGCCGGGGATTATCTGCACATCGCGCCGCATCGGCGGCACCGCGTGGACTGGACCAGCCCCGATCAGACCAGTGTCTGGCTGGCCGTTCATTACTACCCGGCGCCGTTGCCGGAATGAATGGCCAGTCTCCCAGGCTCTCTTTGCAGCGGATCAACATCCGGTCAGCAGGCGATTTGCAGTGCAGGAATGGGCCAGGCCGTTTATGCTGTCGACGCACAGATGCCGGCCGATGTCGTCCGCGCCTTTTCCCGTCTGCCAACAAGGTGCACAATTCGATCCTTGCCACTGCCGAACCCTTCCCTGAAGGTCGTAAGTCACCAACGCACCTTTCACATTAACCCTGCGGCCCTGCCAATACGATGGACCCTGATCTGATCGATGCCAATCTGGTTTTCGCCAAGACCCCGGCCGGCGAAGAAGCGATGCTGCAACGAACGCGGGTCGTCCAGCGAAACGTCCGGATGGTGCTGATTCTCGTCGATGGCAACGCCACCGTCGCCGAGTTGTGCGACAAGACCGGCAATGCTCCGATTACCCAGAACGCACTGCTCGAACTGGAACACGACGGCTTCATCGAACGCAGAATCGAAAAGAACTCGGTCTGGCGGCACGCCAAGGACTCCCCCACAGGCATCGTGGCAACGGCCATGCGCGCGGTTTCCGAATTCTCCACCTTCGGCGACAAGACTGTGCCGCCGGTCGAGGAACCTGCATCCGACGACCAGAAAGGCCGGAGCATCCCTTTTCCTGAAAGTCGGGGCAGCCATCCCTCGCGCGCGCCCGGCTCGCTCACGCCGCAGCCTTCGCTGAGCGGCGGTCCGCTGTCCGGCGCAGCCCTGCAGTTGCAGCAGGAAGCCACAGCAGCCAAGCCGGCGGCAACCGCCGAAGCCGTGCCGAAACCCTCTCTTTTTGATCGTCTGAAGGCCTTCGCCAGGCCCACCACTGCGGACGAAGCGCCGACGCTCAAACCAATCCGGCGAGGCCGCCGGCGTTGGTCGCTGACCTGGCCGCTGGGCCTGCTGCTGGGGGGACTGTCGCTCTGCGCCATGCTCTTTCTTCTGGCCCTGTTCTTTCCCTATGCCAACTACCTGCCTGAGGTGGAAGCCAGCCTGGCGCAGAGCATCGGGCAGCCTGTCAGGGTCGACCGGATGCGTGTCAGCGTCTACCCCCGGCCTGGCTTGTTGCTGGTCAATGTCCGCCTTGGTGAGGGAAGCGACGGGATCGAGATCGCCGAGATCCGCCTGCAGCCCGTACTCCAGACGCTGCGGGCAGACAAGATTCTCTTCAGGGAGGCCGAGCTGAGCGACGTCAGGCTGTCAGCAGCGGCGATCAGCAATCTGTCGCGGATGCTGGCCTCCGTCGCAAGTCCGTCAGCCCGGGCCGGCGTCCAGCAGTTGACGGTCAGCAATGCGGCATTCTCGTTTGCCGAACTGACCATTGGCGAAATGAATGGCCACTGCGAACTCTCTGCGGATCATCTCCTGGAGTCGATCTCGCTGCGCTCGCGGGACCGCGGTCTGCAGTTGAAGCTCAACCCGAACGAGCGCGGGCTCGCGGTTCAGATCGATGCGATCGCCTGGCGGGTCGCGCAGGGTTCGCCGTATCTGTTTGATTCCTTGAACGTGAAGGGCGTCATCGAAGGAAGCGATTGGGTCATTGACAGCTTTGAATCGCGGATTTTCGATGGCCTGGTGCGCGCGGCGGCAATCCTGCACGATGGACAGCAAGCGGCCATTGCCGGTGAACTGTCGTTTGAGCGGATCAATGCCCGGAAACTCGGCGAAGCCCTGGGCATCGGGAGTCAATTTCAGGGCGAAGCGCATGGCAAACTGAAATTCTCGGCCCACTCGGCCAGTTGGCCAGACCTGCCCGCTGCTGTCCAGGCCAGCGGAAACTTCACGATGCATCGTGGCAGGCTGGGTGGCATCGATCTCCCCGAGGCAGTACGCCGGTCGTCGACCACGCCGGCAACGCTGGGCGGCTGGACCCGCTTCGAGGAATTGTCCGGCGCCATTACGGTGACGCCAAACGCTTTCCTCTTTTCACGCCTGGCACTGAATGCCGGCCTGATGCAGTCCACCGGACAGATCGAACTGAGCCGAAAGCTGCAGTTGCGCGGCAGGATGGAGGTGCTGATGCGCGGCCAGGCCGATCGCAGCAGCCGGTCGATCCTGATCAGCGGCCCCCTCCAGTCGCCGCTGACGCAAACCCCCAACCGCTGATCAGCGGGGGGGATCATCCATTACAGGACCGCCGCGATGGCGTCAGCCACGTAGTCGATGTTGTGCGTATTCAGCGCCGCCAGGCAGATTCGGCCGCTGCTCACGGCATAGATGCCGAACTCCTCGCGCATGCGATCGACCTGCTCGACGCTGAGTCCGGTGTAGGAGAACATCCCTCGCTGCCGGATCACAAATGAGTAGTCCTGGCTGACTCCCCGGCCCTGCAGCCGGTCGACCAGGCTAAGGCGCATGGCGCGGATTCGCCCGCGCATTTCTGCCAGTTCTTCTTCCCACATCCGGCGCAGCTCCGGACTGGACAACACCGCAGCAACAATGGCCCCCCCATGCGTCGGCGGGCTGGAGTAGTTGGTGCGGACGATGCGCTTGATCTGTGACAGCACGCGCGCCGTTTCATCCCGGCTGGCGGTGACCACCGACAGGGCACCGACACGCTCTCCGTACAGCGAGAACGATTTCGAAAACGAGCTCGCCACGAAGAACTGCAAGCCGGACTCGGCAAACAGCCTGAGCGCCAGGGCATCTTCTCCGAGACCGTCGGCAAAGCCTTGATAGGCAATGTCCACGAAAGCCAGGAGGCCACGTGCGCCGATCGCGTCGATGACCTGTCGCCACTGTGCTTCGTCGAGATCAGCGCCGGTCGGATTATGGCAGCAGGCATGCAGAACGACGATTGAACCTGCCGGCAAGGCATGCAGTCCAGCCTGCATGGCGGCGAAATTGACGCCTCGCGTCACCGGATCGTAGTAAGGATAAGTCGCCACCGTGAAGCCTGCGTTCTCGAACAGCGCGCGATGGTTTTCCCAGCTCGGATCGCTGAGATAGACCGTGGCTTCGGGCAGCAGACGCCGCAGATAGTCGGCGCCGACCTTGAGCGCGCCGGTGCCGCCCAGCGCCTCGATGGTGAGCACGCGCCCATCCGCGAGCAGTGCCGAGTCAGCGCCGAAAAGCAGCTTCTGTACGTTCTGATTGTAAGCGGCCAGACCGTCGATCGGCTGATAGCCACGCGGCGGCATGGCCTCCAGACGTGCTTTTTCGGCCAGTTTGACGGCAGCAAGCAGGGGCACCTTGCCACTGCCATCGAGGTACACGCCAACGCCGAGGTTGACCTTGGTCGAGCGTCCATCGGCGTTGAATGATTCGGTGAGGCCGAGAATGGGATCGCGTGGAGCCATTTCCACGGCGGCGAAAATCGAAGCGGTCATGCAGGTTCCTCAGTTGGTCAAAAAGGGGTCGTCGTGCCTGGATGAGAGCGGCCGGGCATGGTTTCTTCACCTATCGGAGGCGCAACCCGGTCCGCGGGACAGAACACGGGACGATTGTTCTCGACGCCGATCTGTCGCGAAACAACGTAGAATTCTAACATGCCGACTCAAGCGCATTCTCGTGAGAAGCCACCCTTCGTCACCTTCGAGGGCAGCCCGTTTCGTCTCTACCAACCCTTCCTGCCGGCAGGCGACCAACCGGCAGCCATTGATCGGCTGGTCGAGGGATTGCAGGACGGGCTCTCGTTCCAGACCCTGCTCGGAGTCACCGGCTCGGGCAAGACCTACACCATGGCCAACGTCATCGCGCGAACGGGTCGTCCGGCGCTCGTCCTGGCGCCCAACAAGACGCTCGCGGCACAGCTCTACGCCGAATTCCGCGAATTCTTTCCCGATAACGCGGTCGAGTATTTTGTTTCCTATTACGACTACTACCAGCCGGAAGCTTATGTGCCGGCACGCGACCTGTTCATCGAAAAGGATTCGTCGATCAACGAGCACATCGAGCAGATGCGCCTGTCCGCGACCAAGAGCCTGCTCGAACGCCGGGATTGCGTGATCGTTGCCACCGTCTCGTGCATTTATGGCCTCGGCGACCGCGACGAGTACCGCAAGATGATCCTGACCATGCGCGTCGGCGACCACATCGGGCAGCGCGAGGTGATCAAACGCCTCGCCGACATGCAGTACGAGCGCAATGAGACCGACTTTAACCGAGGGACCTTTCGGGTTCGCGGCGACACCATCGACGTATTCCCCGCCGAACACGCCGAGCAGGCGATCCGAATCTCGCTGTTCGACGACGAGATCGAAGGCCTGCAGCTCTTCGACCCCTTGACCGGCCATCTGCAAGCTCGGCTGCTGCGCTTCACGGTTTTCCCGTCGTCGCACTACGTCACGCCGCGCGAGACCGTGTTGCGGGCAATCGAGGCGATCAAGGAAGAACTCGTTGAACAGATTGCTTACTTCAACGCCGAGAACCGTCTGGTCGAGGCGCAGCGCATCGAACAGCGTACCCGCTTCGACCTGGAAATGCTCGATCAGGTCGGTTTCTGCAAGGGTATCGAAAACTATTCCCGGCATCTCTCGGGACGCCAGGTTGGCGAACCTCCGCCCACCCTGATCGACTATCTGGCTACCGATGCGCTGATGTTCATCGACGAGTCGCATGTCTCGGTTTCTCAGGTCGGTGGCATGTACAAGGGCGACCGCTCGCGCAAGGAGAACCTCGTCCATTACGGATTTCGTCTGCCATCGGCGCTCGACAACCGGCCGCTGAAGTTCGCCGAGTTTGAGGCTCTGATGCGGCAGACCATTTTCGTTTCGGCCACCCCTGCCGACTACGAGGCGACACACCAGGGACAGGTCGTCGAGCAGCTCGTCCGCCCGACCGGGCTGGTCGATCCGACACTTATCGTTCGTCCTGCCTCGACTCAGGTCGACGATCTGCTGTCGGAGATCCGGCTGCGCGCCGGACTGGCGGAACGGGTGCTGGTCACCACGCTGACCAAGCGCATGGCCGAGGACCTGACCGATTACCTCAACGAAAACGAAGTGCGGGTGCGCTATCTGCATTCGGACATCGATACCGTCGAGCGTGCCGAGATCATTCGCGATCTGCGTCTCGGCAGGTTCGACGTTCTGGTCGGCATCAACCTGCTGCGTGAAGGACTGGACATTCCCGAAGTTTCGCTGGTAGCCATCCTGGACGCCGACAAGGAAGGTTTCTTGCGCTCCGAACGCTCGCTGATCCAGACCATCGGTCGCGCTGCCCGCCACCTGCACGGTACCGCGATCCTCTACGCCGACAGGGTCACCGACTCGATGCGGAGAGCGATCGCCGAAACCGAACGACGGCGGCTCAAACAGCTCGCTTTCAACGAGGCCAACGGCATCGTACCCAAGGGGATCAGCAAACGTGTCGTCGACATCATCGACGGCGTCTACGAGGCCGAGAACGCGCAGCGCGACCTCAAGGTCGCACAACAGCAGGCCGGCTACGAAGCGATGAGCGAGAAGCAGCTGGCGCGCGAACTGCGACGCCTGGAGAAGGAGATGCACGAGTACGCCAGGAACCTCGAATTCGAGAAAGCCGCCGCCGCGCGCGACGAATTGTTCCGGATCCGCAAACAGGTATTCGGAATCAGCGGTGCCGAGGAAAATCTTCAACCTCAATGTTTAACTGATTGATCCTGTATAAACCATTTCCACAGTCCAGGTTTCCACCCTTGTCTCCGGAGTGCGCAGTGAAGACAGTACGATTCCTCCAGGAACAACCCATTTTCGGCGGCGTCAGCGATCAGGCGATGCAGTCGATCATGCTGCTGATGCGAGAACTTCATTTCGCGGCTACCGAGGTGATTGTTCAGGAGGGAGAAGATGGTGACTCCCTCTTCGTGATCTGCAGCGGCTCGGTCGAGGTGCTGAAAGCCTCTCCTGTAGCGAACGGCACGTTTGGCAAGCGCATCGCCGTTCTCCAGGTCGGTGACGTTTTCGGCGAGATGGAGTTGATCGACACGCAGCGTCGTTCGGCAACGATCCGTGCACTCGAGCCGGTGTCGGTGCTGGCCTTGTCCAACGCCGATCTGTTCCAGATCTACGAGTCCGACCCGCAGACCTTTACGCTGCTTGCCCTCAATCTGGCCCGGGAACTGAGCCGTCGCCTGCGCAACATCGACGATCTGGCGGTGCACTACATGGCCGCGAACAGCCGCCCGGACCCTTCGTGACGACTCATCGAGATCGCCTGGCATGAGCGTGGCTGGGTTGCTTCGATATTGAAAATCGCATTGCGCAAAGCCGATCGTCCATGGCATGCTGCGCCTGCAAGCCTGTGACCGGGGGGGCCGGCGAGGCTCAGGATGCCGAGAGGGAGCTCATCGGCGGAGCCGACAGACCGCCCCGGATGGCCAGGTCCGCGGATCGCAACGAGGGGTGAAGCGTCAGCGGCGCCGCTCCGCAGGCCAAGCGTCGCTGTTGACGCCGCATTCCACACAAGGCAGATATGGATAGTAGCAGTCCCAAACCCGGTTTCCTGGAACGTCTTTCTTCGTTTCTCGTGCGCGAGCCGGAAGATCGCGAACAACTCATGCAGCTGCTGTACTCGGCACATCAGCGCAAGCTCCTTGACGCCGACGCCCTGAGCATCACGGAAGGCGCCATGGCCGCTTCGGAAATGTGCGTGCGGGAAGTCATGGTGCCACGCCCGCTGATGGAGGTGGTGGACGTCAGCGATTCACTTGCGAAGGTCATCAGCCGGGTCAACACCACCGCCCACTCCCGTTTTCCGGTCATCAACGGCAGTCGCGACAATGTGGTCGGCATCCTGCTGGCCAAGGATCTGCTGCGCGTGCAGGGGGAAGGCGATTTCAGGCTGCGTGACTGGGTGCGTCCGGCGGTGTTCATCCCCGAATTCAAACGCCTCGACCTCTTGTTGCGGGAATTTCGCGTATCGCGCAATCACATGGCGATCGTCATCGATGAATATGCCGGGATTGCCGGCCTGGTCACCATCGAGGACGTCCTTGAACAGATCGTTGGCGAAATCGAAGACGAATACGATTTTGACGAGGCCGACGATAACATTCAACTCGATCCGAATGGTTTCTACCGCGTCAAGGCACATACCGCGTTGGCCGACTTCGACGCGGCTTTCGGCTCCCGTTTCAGCGAAAGAAAATGCCAGACTGTCGGCGGTCTGATCCTGCTTCACCTCGGCCGGGTACCGCAGTTCAACGAAACGATTGTCGTCGACGGCATCCGCTTCCAGATCTTGCGCGCCGACAGCCGACGCATCTACACGTTGGTGGTCTCGCCATCGCCGGAGGCGGGCGATCCTGCCGAATAGGGCCTGGCGCTGGCGCAGCTTCGGCGCCGCCGGCCTGGGAGCCGCGGGGGTCGTCGGCTTTGCGCCGCTTGGCTGGTTTCCGGTCAACTGGTTGAGCCTCGGTGGCCTGTTTGCTCTGCTATGTATCGAAATTGACAGCTGCAGCGGCGACCGGCGTGCCTGGCGCGGCGCGCTGATCGCCGCTGCCCATGGCTTTGGCCTGTTTCTGGCCGGCGTCTCGTGGGTCTATGTCAGCCTGAGCGTTTTTGGCGGCATGCCGGCAGCCGTGGCGGGCCTCGCGACAGTGCTCTTCTGCCTGGCCCTGGCGATCTTCCCGGCACTGGCTGGAGCGCTGTTCGTTGGCTTCGCCGTTGCCGGCTGGTGGCGGCGCGGCCTGCTCTTCGCCAGCCTGTGGATGCTTGCCGAGTGCTTGCGTGCCTGGGCTTTTACCGGATTCCCCTGGCTGGCCGCCGGCTATTCACAAACGCCACCGAGTCCGCTCGCCGGCTATGCCGCGCTGCTCGGTGTCCATGGCGTCTCGTTTTTTTCAGCGCTGCTCGGCGCCCTGATCTTCGAGATCAGTCGGCGCTGCTTATCCACCCAGCCCTGCAACACGCGGGGCTGGCTGCGCAGGTGCCCGGCACTGCCGCTGCTCGCTGGCGCAGCGATTCTTGTCACCGGCGACCGGCTGCGTGACCTCCGCTGGACAGAAGTGGCGGGCGAGCCGCTATCGGTGGCCTTGCTGCAGGGAAACGTGGCACAGGAAATGAAATGGCGACCCGAGAGGTTCGTTGATTCGCTGCGCACCTATTACCGGCTGGCACAGGAGCATCCGGCGCAACTCACGGTGCTGCCCGAAACTGCCCTGCCCGCTTTCCTCGACCAGGTTCCCGCCGAGTATCTCGACGCGCTGGAAAAACTGGCGCTGCGCCAGCACGGCGACCTGCTGCTGGGAATCGCTGTCGCCGACGGCAAGCAGTATTTCAATGCCGCGGTGAGCCTGGGCGCGTCCGGCCAGCAGCGCTACAACAAGGTCCATCTGGTGCCTTTCGGCGAGTTTGTACCGCCCGGTTTCGCCTGGTTCATGGCCATGGCCAACATCCCGATGTCCAGCTTCACTGCCGGTTCGCCGGGGCAGCCGCCGCTGCGCCTGACCGGCCAGCGCGTCGGGGTGAACATCTGCTACGAGGACGTGTTTGGCGGGGAAATCATCGCTGCGCTGCCGGCCGCAACGCTGCTGATCAACATTTCCAACGTCGCCTGGTTCGGCGATTCGCTGGCGCCGGCGCAACACTTGCAGATCGCCCGCATGCGTGCCCTCGAGACCGGCCGCATGATGCTGCGCGCCACCAACACCGGCATGACGGCGATCGTCGACGTAGACGGTCGCGTGCTCTCATCGCTGCCCCCCTTCACCCGCGGCGCTCTGGTCGGCGAAGTGCGCGGCCATACCGGTGCCACCCCTTATGTGCGTTGGGGTGACTGGCCAGTGATCGTTTGTGCCTTGTTGCTGGTCGCCCTCCTCGGTCGCCGCAGGGCGGTGCCGCGGAAGCAGGTTCTTGTCCAACGAGAAACCAAGTAGAATCGTACTTTTGCTTTTACCCGAAGTTCTCTCATGCCCACGTTTCAGGAAGTGATACTGCGTCTCCAGGATTTCTGGAACAAGCAGGGTTGCGCGCTGCTGCAGCCCTACGACATCGAAGTCGGTGCCGGAACCTTTCATACCGCCACCTTCCTGCGCGCGATTGGCCCCGAGCCGTGGAATGCGGCTTATGTCCAGCCGTCGCGGCGGCCCAAGGACGGGCGCTACGGCGAGAACCCGAACCGCCTGCAGCATTACTATCAATATCAGGTGGTGCTCAAGCCCTCGCCGGACGACATCCAGGAACTCTATCTCGACTCGCTGCGTGCGCTCGGGATCGATACCGCCCAGCACGACGTCCGGTTCGTCGAGGATGACTGGGAGAGCCCGACCCTCGGCGCCTGGGGACTCGGTTGGGAAGTCTGGCTTGACGGCATGGAGGTGACACAGTTCACTTATTTCCAGGAAGTCGGCTCGCTTCCCTGCAAACCGGTCCTCGGCGAGATCACTTACGGCATCGAACGCCTGGCGATGTATCTGCAAGGGGTGGAAAACGTTTTCGACCTGGTCTGGGCAGAGGGGCCGGGCTATCGGGTGACCTACGGTGACGTCTATCACCAGAACGAGGTCGAACAGTCAAAGTACAACTTCGAGCATTCCAACGTCGAGATGTTGTTCCGTCATTTCGTCGAGCACGAATCCGAAGCCCGGCGCCTGATCGCTGCCGGCCTGGCACTCCCAGGCTACGAAATGGTGATGAAGTGCTCGCACACCTTCAATCTGCTGGATGCGCGCGGCGCCATTTCGGTGACCGAACGTGCAGCCTACATCGGCCGTGTGCGCGCCCTGGCGCGCGAAGTCGCCCAGGCTTACCATGATTCCCGTCAGGCCCTCGGCTTCCCGATGTGCAAGGCGGCGGCTGGCACTGGGGTGCAATGACATGATCGACACCGTCCTGATCGAGCTGCGCAGCGAAGAACTGCCACCGAAATCACTCAAATCGCTCTCCGAAGCCTTCGCCGAAGCCGTTTTTTCTGCGCTCAAGGCGCAGGAGTTCACGACCCCGGACAGCCGCTGCACCGCTTACGCCACCCCGCGCCGCCTGGCGCTGGCCATCACCGGAATCGCTGCCCGCCAGCCTGACCGGGTGCTGGAGAAGAAGGGCCCCGGCGTTGCCGGTGGGCTGGATGCCGCCGGCAAACCGACCCGGGCACTCGAAGGCTTCATGCGCGCGGCGGGCGTGAGTTTCGCACAACTCGCGACGACGACCGACAGCAAGGGTGAGTACTTTGTCGCCCGGCGCGAGAAAAAGGGCGAGGAACTCGCGCTGCATCTGGCCGACATCGTTGCCCAATCGCTCCGCAAACTGCCGATCCCGAAACTGATGCACTGGGGAGATTCCGAACACCAGTTCGTTCGCCCCGTGCATGGCCTGATCCTCCTGCACGGCCAGAGCGTCGTTGCCGGAGAAGTCCTCGGGCTGCACAGTGGCCGGACGACCCGGGGCCACCGCTTCCTGTCGAGCGGCGAAATCGCCATCGACCATCCTGACGAGTATGAAGCCAGACTGGCTGCGGGCAAGGTGATCGTCGACTTCTCGAAACGACGGGCAACGATCGCCGCGCAGCTCGACGCCGCTGCCGGCAAGCTTGCTGCCCGCATCCATGCGGCCGATGGACTGCTCGACGAGGTGACTTCGCTGGTCGAGTGGCCGGCGGTTTATGCTGGCGAGTTCGAAGCCGAATTCCTCGAAGTACCGCAGGAATGCCTGATTCTGACGATGCAGCAGAACCAGAAATACTTCCCGCTGCTTGATGGCCAGGGCAAGCTGCTCAACAAGTTCCTGATCGTCTCGAACATGCAGGTTGCTAACCCGGTGCACATCATCCGCGGCAACGAACGTGTCGTGCGCCCTCGCCTCTCGGATGCCCGCTTCTTCTACGACCAGGACCGCAAGAATGGCTTTGCCGCTCGCGTCATGTCTCTCGGCTCGGTGGTCTATCACCACAAGCTCGGCTCGCTCGGCGACCGCGCGCAGCGAATGGGGCGCATCGCCCGCAGTATTGCCACAAGACTCGGTGCCGAAGCCCACCTCGCCGAACGGGCTGCGCTGTTCGCCAAGATCGATCTGTTGACCGACATGGTGGGCGAGTTCCCGGAACTGCAGGGAATCATGGGCCGCTATTACCTGCTGCACGAAGGGGGTCTGCCGGTGGTTGCCGACGCCATCGAACAGCATTACCGGCCGCGCTTTGCCGGCGATGCCCTGCCTGCCGGCAACATTGCCTGTGCTGCCGCGTTGGCCGACAAACTGGATTCGCTGGTCGGTTTCTTCGGTATCGGACAGCTACCGACCGGCGACAAGGATCCCTTCGGCCTGCGACGTGCCGCCCTCGGGGTACTGCGCATCCTGATGGAGACGCCGCTGCCGCTCGACCTCGGCGAACTGATCAAGGACTCGCAGGCGGCGCTGGTCAACCAGGGCATCCAGCTCGCCACCGTCGACGAACCCTTGCTCGCCTTCATCCATGACCGTCTGCGTGGTCTCCTGAAGGACGCCGGGCATGCGCCCGATGTCATCGAAGCGGTGCTCGCGCAAGAACCGACGCGCATCGATCTGGTGCCCGCCAAGCTAGCGGCAGTACGCGAGTTCCTGCAGCTTCCCGAGTCGCTGGCGCTGGCGGCAGCCAACAAACGCATCGGCAACATCCTGAAAAAAGCCGAGCAGAATCTGCCCGAGCCGGACATCGCGCTGTTTGAGGAAGCCGCCGAGAAGGCCCTGTTCGAGCGCGTGCTGTTGATCGCGCCACTGGTCAGGTCGCATGTTGCCAACGAGGACTATGCCGATGCGCTCAAGGTTCTCGCCTCGGTGCGCCGTGAGGTCGACCGCTTTTTCGACGAAGTGATGGTGAACGTGCACGAACCGGTGTTGCGCAACAACCGCCTGGGCCTTCTGAGAGCGCTTTTCGACCTGCTCAATGCGGTCGCCGACATTTCGAAGCTGATCGTATGAAGATTGTCATTCTCGACCGTGACGGCGTCATCAACTACGATTCGAAACAGTTCATCAAGTCGCCGGCAGAATGGCGTCCCCTCCCTGGCAGCATCGAAGCCATCGCCAAACTCAACCAGGCCGGCTATCGCGTGGTCGTGGCGACCAACCAATCCGGTATCGGCCGCGGACTGTTCGACATGGATACGCTCAATGCCATCCATGACAAGATGCACCGCGCCGTGCAGGCGGCGGGTGGACGCATCGACGCGATCTTCTATTGTCCGCACTCGATCGATGCCGGTTGCAATTGCCGGAAACCCAAAACCGGCATGTTCGAACGTATTGCCAATTGCTTCAACGTCGATCTGGAAAGCGTACCGGCGATCGGCGATTCACTGCGTGACCTGCAGGCCGCCGTCGCGGTGGGTGCGAAACCGCTGCTGGTGATGACCGGCAAAGGAACGCTGACGCACACCGAAGGGGGGCTTCCGGAAGGTACGCTGATCTTCCCTGATCTCGCCGCAGCAGCCAACCACCTCCTGATTTCGTGATGGAAGCCTTGCGCACGGCGCTGTTCCTGTTGCTGGTCAGTCTGTTGACGATTCCCTTTGGGGTACTCGTTTCGCTGGCGGTATTTTTTCCGATGCCGACGCGTTACCGCATCATCGCGGTCTGGCGCAAGGGTTTCATGGCCCTTTGCCGTTACCTGCTCGGCATCCGCTACTGCGTGCTCGGCCGCGAGAACATCCCGGCCGAACCTTCGGTGGTGCTCGCCAAACATCAGTCGGCCTGGGAAACGGTCGGGCTGCAGGAGGTCTTTCCACCGCTGGTCTTCGTGCTCAAGAAGGAACTGTTGCGAGTGCCCTTCTTTGGCTGGGGACTGGCAGCGATGAAGATGATCTCGATCGATCGGGCGGCGGCCAAGGATGCACTCAAACAGATCTTCGATCAGGGGCGTGAACGCCTGGCAGCCGGCTACTGGGTGGTGATCTTCCCCGAAGGAACGCGCGTTGCCCCCGGCGAAACCGAACGTTACAAGCCCGGAGGTGCGCATCTGGCCGTGCGCAGCGCGGCCAAGGTCGTTCCGGTGGCACACAACGCTGGCGAAATCTGGAAAAAAGGCCGCTTCGCGATTTCCCCCGGTCTGATCACCATCAGTATCGGCCCGGCGATCGATCCCGCCGGCAAGACTGCGGTGAAGATCAACACCCTGGCCTCGGCCTGGATCGAGGCCGAAATGCGGCGTCTCTCACCGCATCGCTATCGCGCGACCGATGCCGATGCTGTTGCCACAGCCTGAGCCGCCACAGGCCGGCGAAACGTCGCGCAGCATTGTACTCGGCGACCGCCCCATCAGCTATGTCCTGCGTCGGAGCAGGCGCCACACCATCGGACTGTCGATCGATCAGCATGGTCTGCGTGTCGGCGCACCCCAGCGCGCCTCGCTGCGTGAAGTCGAGTCGCTGATCCGGCAGCATGGCGAATGGATCGGCAGGAAACTCGACGAATGGCAGAACCGCCGCCCGCCGGAACGACTGCAGATCGTCGATGGCGTGCAATTGCCGCTGCTCGGCAGCCCGCTCAGCATCCGCCTGGCGCTCGGCGCCAATCGCATCGTCTGGAACCTGCAGGCCGCCGAGCGGGTACTGACGCTGTGCCTGCGCTCGCCGACCGAAGCGCCGCGGTTGCTCGAAAAAACCCTGCGCGAACGGGCGCGGGCGCTGTTCAGCGAACGGATCGACCATTACCTGCCGCAGCTTGGCGTCGCACGGCCGCCGCTCTCGCTGTCGGCAGCGCGCACGCGCTGGGGCAGTTGCAGCCTGCGCAGCGGCATTCGCCTGAACTGGCGACTGATCCACTTTGCGCCGCCGCTGATCGACTACGTGGTGGTCCACGAACTCGCACACCTGCGCGAAATGAACCACAGCGAGCGCTTCTGGGCGATCGTCGCAGCGCTGTACCCCGATTACCGAAGCGCGCGCGCAGAACTCAAGCGCTGCGCGACGAGTTACCCACACTGGTGAGGAGATGAGATGAGGATTCTGCATACGATGTTGCGGGTTGGCGATCTCGATCGCTCGTTGGCCTTTTATACCGAAATCCTTGGCATGCGCGAGTTGCGCCGCCAGGATTACCCTGGCGGTCGCTTCACGCTGGCTTTCGTCGGCTACGGTCTGGAATCGGAAGGCGCGGTCCTGGAGCTGACGCACAACTGGGATACGCCCTCGTACGAAATCGGCAATGGCTTCGGGCATGTAGCCATCGAGGTTCCCGACGCCTACGCCGCTTGCGAGCAGATCAGGAAGCGTGGCGGCAAGGTGGTGCGCGAAGCTGGTCCGATGAAACACGGCACCACGGTGATCGCTTTCGTCGAGGATCCCGATGGTTACAAGATCGAGCTGATCCAGAAGAAGACCAGTGCCTAAGGCAAGACGTCGCCTGGATCCGGCTGCGGATGATTGGCCAGCACCAGGACTTCGGAAGGCGGCAAACTGCGTATCTCGACAAAGGCCATGCCGCCGCTGCTCCGTTTCACCATCAGGCTTGAACCTAGCGGATACGCTCCGGCATACGCCAGCGGGGAGCCAGCCTGCGCGGTGTTCAGCACCACCTGCAGCAGCGACCCGGGCGGGCTGAGCGAGGCGTCTACCAGGACATCGGCGCCACGTGCATCGGTACCATGGCCGTTGACCACGCACAATAGTTCTTCGTCGTCGAGAATGCGCGACCAGGCGATCAGCTCGCCCGGCCCGTAGACGTCGAATGCCCGTCCGAACAGGGAGATCGGGCGCAGGTACTGGCGACCGTGCCGCAGGCAAGGGTACTGCGCACGAACCGCATTGATCGCGGCAATGCGGGTAAAGGCCGGGCTCTGTTCGTCGAAGCAGTGCTGGCCAGCGGTTCCGAACGGGCCAAAGCCAGGCAGATCCGGGTCCAGGGCAGACTCCAGGCCGGCCCGCCCGCTCCGGAGCGGATGCGCCGGGCCGAACATGGCTTCGCGGAGATAACGATCCGAACCCTTCCACTCCGGCAACCAGAAACGCTCTGCCGGCTCCGGCCCGGCCAGGCTCTGTTCGGTCCCGTAATAGATACACGGGATACCCAGCGTGAAGGCCTGCATGGCCACGCCGGCGGCGATCTGCTGCGGCGAAGCCGCCTCGCTCGAAAAGCGCAGTTTCTGACCGAACACATGATCATGATCGTCGAGAATCGAAACATGCCGGTTGCCGAGATTGCGGTGCGAACCCATCCCCGCAGAACCTGGGTTGAAACCGTCGAAGTAGGCATGCGGGTGCACCAGCCCCTTGGCGACACCATTCAGCGTCGGGCGCATTTCGCCAATGTCGAGCGCGGCGTTCAGGTTGCGGTCGAGAACATCGAGATAGCGGTCCTGGCTGTAGTCGCCGCCTGCCACCTCACCGACGAGGAAGAAATCGTCCTTGCCGAGGTTGCTGGCGAATTCCTTGATTGCGCCGCAGAAGTTGCGCGCGTCTTCAAGTGAAACATGCTTCAGCGTATCGATCCGAAAGCCATCGCAGTCGCTCAGCGCGATCCAGTATTTGTAGCACTGCGCCAGGTCACCCAGCACCGTGTTCTGGTCAAAATCCCGCAGCGTGATGAAATCGCTGCGTTTGTGCTCGGCAAACGGGTCGTTGATGTCGCCGGCACCCAGACTGCCGCTGCCGGCACGCGTGTAGCACTCGGGATCCTGCAGTTCGCTCGGCCAGGCACCGTCTTCGGGACCGGCGATGGCGCCGACCGTCTGTCCCTGGTCACCGAGCCATGCACCGAAGGCGTAACGCCCCGGTGTATAGTGGGGCGTCGATGTGCCGCCCGGTGTTCCCTCCGGATAAACCCAGTTGGAACCCGAGTGATTGAAAATGATGTCGAGGATGACCCGCAGTCCGGCCTGGTGCGCTTCCGCCACCAGGGCGACCAGATCGGCGCGACGGCCAAAACGCGGGTCGATGTCGAGGAAATCCTGGACACCGTAGCCATGATAGCTGTCGAGGTGCCCGCGCTGCTTGAAGACCGGACTCAGCCACAGCGCCGTCACGCCGAGCCGTTTCAGGTAGGCCAGTTGCGAGCGCACACCCGACAGGGTTCCACCCTGCCAGCGGTCGGCACCCGATGCCGCCCAGAGATCCCAGCGCCACGGTTGACCATTGGACTGAGCGGGCCGGGCAGCGGCCAACTGGTGCCGGTCGAGCAAGGGGCGCGTCGCTTCGGCGCCGTCGCTGAAACGGTCAACCAGTAGAAAATACAGCACTTGGTCCCGCCAGTCCGTCGGAGAGGGAAAATAAGCCTGCCGACGTGGCAGTTTGACATTGCGGCGGATACTGTCAGGTCGCGGACGATTGAGGGCCTGATTGACGAATTGCATGATGTAGACTCCCTGGATGAGATAACGCAGATCTTCATTAAATAGAATGGTTGGCCAGTTTTCAAGAGAACTTGACGAGTCTGTGGGCAACCGGGACGCAACGGATTCGAGCACAATTACACACTATTAAACCCTTTTCAGCGCTGCAGCAGCGCGCTAGTATGACGGTTTTGGGGCCAGCGGCCGCGGCTCCCGACTCGTACCGAAGAAAGGATACGTTCTTCTTGAAGCCTACCGATATCGGCGCACCCGACTACTTCCACAAAGTCGTTGACTGCCAGTGGGCATGCCCTGCCCACACGCCCGTTCCCGAGTACATCCGTCTGATCGCCACGGGTCGCTACAGCGAAGCCTACATGGTCAACTGGGTGTCGAACGTCTTCCCTGGCATCCTCGGCCGCACCTGCGACCGTCCCTGCGAACCCGCCTGTCGCCGCAGCCGCGTCGAGGACGAAGCGGCTGATGGACGCGAGCGCAAGGAACCAGTCGCAATCTGCCGCCTGAAACGCGTTGCCGCAGATTACAAACAGGATATCCGGTCGCTCCTGCCGCGACCGGCCAAAGAGAAGAACGGCCGGCGCATCGCCTGCGTCGGCGGCGGTCCGGCTTCGCTGACGGTGGCGCGCGACCTCGCACCGCTCGGTTACGAGGTGGTGATCTTTGACGGCGATGCCCGGCCCGGCGGCATGATGCGCACCCAGATCCCGAAATTTCGGCTGCCTGAAGCGATCATCGACGAGGAAACAGGCTACGTTCTCGGCCTCGGCGCCGATTTCCGTGCGGGCGAGTACGTCAAATCACTGAAAAACCTGCTTGCCGAAGGCTATGACGCGGTCTTCGTCGGCTCCGGAGCGCCGCGTGGCCATGACCTCGACATCCCCGGTCGCAAGGCCGCAGCCAAGTACATCCATCTTGGCATCGACTGGCTGGCCAGCGTCGCTTTCGGGCATACCACCTCGATCAGCAAGCGCGTCATCGTTCTCGGCGGCGGCAACACGGCGATGGACTGCTGTCGTTCTTCGCGACGGCTCGGCGGCGAAGACGTCAAGGTCATCGTCCGCTCGGGTTTCGAGCAAATGAAGGCCAGTTCCTGGGAAAAGGAAGACGCGATGCACGAAGGCATCCCGATCCTCAACAATCTCGTTCCCAAGGCCTTTACCCACAACAGCGGCCGCCTTACCGGCGTCACCTTCGAGAAGGTGCGAGCGGTATTTGACGAGCAGGGACGGCGCAGCCTGATACCGACCGGCGAGCCCGACGCGCACTTCGAATGCGACGAGGTGCTGGTTGCCGTCGGCCAGGACAACGCCTTTCCCTGGATCGAGCGCGACATTGGCCTCGAGTTCGACAAATGGGGACTGCCCAAGCTCGACGAACGGACGCTGCAATCGACCATTCCGAATGTCTTCTTCGGTGGCGATGCCGCTTTCGGCCCGAAGAACATCATCTGGGCAGTCGCGCATGGCCACGAGGCGGCAGTCTCGATCGACCGCATGTTGAACGGCGAAGACCTTGCCGTTCGACCGGCCCCCAATACCCGTCTCGTCCCGCAGAAAATGGGCATCCACGCCTGGCGCTACGACAATGCCATTTCGGTCGATCGCCGTCTGCGCGTACCGCTGCGCGACATCAGTGCGGCACTCAAGAACATCAAGATCGAGGTCGAACTCGGTTTCGACCCGCAACTTGCTGCCAAGGAGGCACAGCGCTGCCTGAACTGTGACGTGCAGACGGTGTTCACGCCGAAGCTGTGCATCGAATGCGATGCCTGCATGGACATCTGCCCGATGGACAGTATCAGCTTCACCACCAACGGCGAGGAGAACGAGCTGCGCCCGCGGCTGCGCGCCCCGGCACTCAACCCGAGCCAGGATCTGTACGTGTCGGAAACGCTGAAAACCGGACGGGTGATGGTCAAGGATGAGGATGTCTGCCTGCACTGCGGCCTCTGTGCCGAACGCTGCCCGACTGGCGCATGGGACATGCAGAAGTTTCTGCTCGAAATGACACACGCAGGCGCCGGCTGTCGCAGTGCCGGTACGCAGCCCGCAAGCGCTTAAGGAACGAGAATGCAGAAGATCGAAGCAGTCAATGATTTCGTGGTCAAGTTCGCCAACATCAATGGCTCGGGATCGGCATCGGCGAACGAGCTTTTCGCCCGTGCCATCCTGCGCATGGGCGTGCCGGTCTCGCCACGCAACATCTTTCCTTCGAACATCCAGGGGCTGCCGACCTGGTTCGAAGTGCGCGTCACCGAGCAAGGCTATCTCGGTCGCCGCGGCGGCGTGGACATGATGGTGGCCATGAATCCGCAGACCTGGGACCAGGATGTCCGGGAAATCGACCCCGGCGGCTACCTCTTCTACGACAGCTCGAAACCGCTGCCGCGCGCCAAGTTCCGCGACGACATCCACGTCCTGGGCATGCCGCTCACCGAGATCTGCAATCAGACCTACAGCGACGCGCGCGAACGCCAGTTGTTCAAGAACATCATCTATATCGGCGCGCTGACAGCCCTGCTCGACATCGACCCGGCCGAAATCGAGAAGCTCTTCGGCGAGCAGTACAAGGGCAAGGAGAAACTGTTCGAATCCAACGTTCAGGCGCTCAAACTCGGCATGGACTACGCACGCTCCAGCCTCCGGCCGATCGCGCTCAAGGTCGAACGCCGCGACTGTGTCGGCAACCGCATCTTTGTCGATGGCAACAGTGCTGCCGCGCTCGGCTGCATCTATGGCGGCGCGACGGTCTGTGCATGGTACCCGATCACTCCTTCGTCTTCGGTCGCCGAAGCATTTCAGCGCTACGCGCAGAAGCTTCGCATCGACCCGGAGACCGGTGCGCATCGCTACTCGATCGTACAGGCCGAAGACGAGCTGGCGTCGATCGGCATGGTCATCGGCGCCGGCTGGAACGGCGCACGCTCATTCACCGCCACTTCCGGTCCCGGCATCTCGCTGATGAGCGAGTTCATCGGACTGGCCTATTTCGCCGAAATCCCGGCGGTACTGATCAACGTGCAGCGCGGGGGCCCATCCACCGGCATGCCGACGCGCACCCAGCAGGCCGACATCCTTGCCTGCGCTTACGCTTCGCACGGCGATACCAGGCACGTACTGCTGTTTCCCGAGGACCCCTATGAATGCTTCGAGATGTCGGCGCAGGCACTTGACCTCGCCGAGCGCCTGCAGACACCGGTCTTCGTCATGACCGACCTCGACATTGGCATGAACCAGCGGCTTTGCCGGCCGTTCGCCTGGGACGACAGCAAGGAATACGACCGCGGCAAGGTGATGACCCGCGAGGCGCTTGATGCCGGTACCGATTTCGGTCGCTACCTCGACGTCGACGGCGACGGCATTCCTTACCGTACCTATCCCGGAACGCACCCGACCAAGGGGGGTTACTTCACCCGTGGCACCACCAAGAATGCCTACGCCGGCTACTCGGAAGCCGGTGCCGACTACATCTACAACATGCAGCGGCTACGCCAGAAATTCGAGACCGCCAAGTCGCTGCTGCCGCTGCCGGTGCTCTGCGCTGCCAGATACCCGGCGCGCTTTGCCGCCCTCTTCTACGGGTCGACCGGCCCGGCCATGCAGGAGGCACTCGACGCGCTCGCCGAGCAGGGCATCTACATCAACGCCCTGCGCATCCGCGCCTTCCCGTTCCAGAACGAGATTGCCGACTTCATCGCCTCGCACTCCAAGGTGTTCGTCTTCGAACAGAACTTCGACGGGCAACTGGCAACGCTGCTGGTCAACGAGGCCGGCGTCAACCCGGCCAACCTGATTTCGGTACTGCACTACGACGGCACACCGATTACCGCTCGCTTCATCACCCAGGAGATCG